>CAZQEJ010000037.1:14556-20694 GCA_964592165.1 uncultured Ilumatobacteraceae bacterium
ACTGGGTGGATCGCCAGCCAGCCGAGGACGTGTGGCTGACCGCGGTGACGTTGGCCGAGCTTCTGTACGGGATCGCCCGACTGGACGATGAGAGGCGGAAGACGGCGCTCGCCGACCAGCTCGAAGCGATGGTCGCCGAGGAGCTCGACCATCGGATCGCGCCATTCGACGAGACGGCGGCGGCGCACTATGCGGACATCGTCGTGCGGCGCCAGCGCGCCGGCCGGCCGATCAGCGCTGCCGATGCGCAGATCGCGGCGATCGCCCGTAGTTGTGCCGCCGTGCTGGCGACGCGCAACGTCGACGACTTCGACGGGGCGGGTGTGACCGTCGTCGATCCGTGGGTCGAGCGCTGAGCGCGTCTCGCCGTTTCCGACTGCTCCGCGGTGGTGCTGGGAGCCGCCCAGCGTCTCGCGGTGCGTTGAGCGCTCAGCTGCGCAACGTGACCGGGACCGGGTGCTCGGCGGCGACCTTCTCGAAGAAGTCGTTGCCCTTGTCGTCGACGACGATGAACGCGGGGAAGTCGACGACGTCGATCTTCCACACCGCCTCCATCCCCAGCTCGGGGTACTCGAGGACCTCGACGTTGGTGATGCAGTCCTGGGCGAGGCGCGCCGCGGGTCCGCCGATCGAGCCGAGGTAGAACCCGCCGTAGGTCTTGCACGCGTCGGTCACCTGCCGGGAGCGGTTGCCCTTGGCGAGCATCACGAAGCTCCCCCCGGCGGCCTGGAACTTGGCGACGTAGCTGTCCATCCGCCCGGCGGTCGTCGGCCCGAACGAGCCGGAGGCCATCCCTTGGGGGGTCTTGGCCGGGCCGGCGTAGTACACGCAGTGGTCGCGCAGGTACTGGGGCATCGGCTCGCCGGCGTCGAGGCGTTCGGCGATCTTGGCGTGGGCGATGTCCCGGGCGACGACCATCGGTCCGGTGAGCATCACCCGCGTCTTGACCGGGTAGCGGGACAGCTCGGCGCGGATCTCGCTCATCGGCCGGGTGAGGTCGATGTGCACGACATCGCTGTCCTCCAGCTCGTCGTGGGTGGTGTCCGGCAAGAAGCGCGCCGGGTCGGTCTCCAGCTGCTCGAGGACCACGCCCTCGGCCGTGATCTTGCCAAGCATCTGACGGTCCGCCGAGCAGGACACGGCGATCCCGACCGGGCAGCTCGCCCCGTGGCGGGGGAGGCGGATGATGCGCACGTCGTGGACGAAGTACTTCCCCCCGAACTGGGCGCCGATCCCCGTCTGCTGGGCGAGGTCGAGCACCTTGCCTTCCAGTTCGGTGTCGCGGAACCCGTGGCCGAGCAGCGAACCGCTCGTCGGCAACGTGTCCAGGTAGCGGGCCGAGGCCAGCTTGGCCGTCTCCACGGCGAACTCCGCCGACGTCCCTCCGATGACGATCGCCAGGTGGTAGGGCGGGCAGGCCGCGGTGCCGAGCGTCTTGATCTTGTCGAAGATCCACGGGAGCAACGTGCGCTCGTTGAGCAGCGCCTTGGTCTCTTGGAACAGGTAGCTCTTGTTCGCGCTGCCCCCGCCCTTGGCCATGAACAAGAACTTGTACGCCGCCCCGTCGGTCGCCGCGATCTTGATCTCCGCGGGCAGGTTGTTGCCCGTGTTGCGCTCCTCGTACATCGAGATCGGCGCCATCTGGCTGTAGCGCAGGTTGGACGTGGCGTAGGTGTCGAACACGCCGCGGGCGATCGCCTCCTCGTCGCCACCGCCGGTCCACACCTGCTGACCCTTCTTGCCCTTGACGATTGCCGTGCCGGTGTCCTGGCACATCGGCAGCACACCGCCGGCGGCGATGCACGCGTTGTGCAGGAGGTCGAGGGCGACGAAGCGGTCGTTGCTGCTCGCCTCGGGGTCGTCGAGGATGTTCCGCAGTTGCTGAAGATGTCCCGGCCGCAGGTGGTGGGCGATGTCCCGCATCGCCTCCGCGGTGATCAAGGTGAGCACCGCCGGGTCGACGGTGAGGAACTGCCCGAGCGGCGTGTCGACGGTGCCGATCCCGTCGGTGGTCACCAGCCGGTACGGCGTCTCGTCGGGGCCGAGGGGGAGCAGTTCGCTGAAGCTGAAGTCGGGCACGGCATCAACGGTACGGCGCGCTGCGGACCAGTCCAAGGCAACCAGCGGTACCGTGGACACCGATGAGCACGCAGTCCCCGTGGGGTGAGCAGACCCGGCGGGCGATCGAGAACTTCCCCGTCTCGAACCAGCCGTTGCCGTGGGAGCTGATCAAAGCCCTGTTGACGATCAAGAGCGCCGCGGCCACGGTCAACGCCCGGCGCAAGGTGATCGACCGCGACGCCGGCGCGGCGATCCACGACGCGGCCGAGGCGCTGATGCGCGAGCCGCACCCGGAGTGGTTCCCCGTCGACGTGTTCCAGACCGGCTCGGGTACGTCGACGAACATGAACGTGAACGAGGTGCTGGCAACGCTCGCCGGGGAGCGCCTCGGGCGCCCGGTGCACCCCAACGACGAGGTCAACGCGTCGCAGTCGTCGAACGACGCGTTCCCCAGCGCGATCCGCCTCGCCGCCGGTTACCAGATCGTCCGCCGCCTGATCCCTGCCCTGGAAGGGTTGGAGACCGAGTTGCGCCGCCTGTCCCGGGACAACGCAGCGACGGTCAAGGCGGGGCGTACCCACCTGATGGACGCGGTGCCGATCACCTTCGGCGACGAGGTCGGCGGCTGGGCCCGCGCCGTGCGGCTGGGGATCGAACGCCTCGTCGGCATCCTTCCTCGCCTTGGCGAACTGCCTCTCGGTGGCACCGCGACCGGTTCCGGGCTGAATGCGCCGAAGGGATTCGCCGCCGATGTGATCGCCAAGCTGGCCGCCGACCTGCTCCTGCCTCTGACCGAGGCCACCGACCACTTCGAGGCGCAGTCGACGACCGACGCGCTGACCGAGGCGAGCGGCACGCTGAAGGTCGTCGCCCTGTCCCTGCACAAGATCGCCGGCGACTTGCGCCTGCTCGGCAGCGGTCCGGCGACGGGGCTGCACGAGATCGAGCTCCCCGCCCTGCAGGCCGGTTCGTCGATCATGCCGGGCAAGGTCAACCCGGTGATCCCCGAAGCGGTGCAACAGGTCGCCGCTCAAGTCGTCGGCAACGACGCGGCGATCACGTTCGCGGCAACGCTGTCGACGCTGCAGCTGTCCACCGCCTATCCGCTGATCGCGCGCAACCTGCTCGAATCGATCCGGCTGATCACCGCGGTGGCCTCATTGCTCACCGAGCGCTGCCTGACCGGCGTCGTCGTCGACGTGGCGCGCATGCGCCACTATGCGGAGTCGTCGCCGGCGATCGTCACCGCGCTGAACTCCGTGATCGGTTACGAAGCCGGGTCGCGCATCGCCAAGCGGGCGATCGCCGAGCGGCGCACGATCCGCGACCTGGTGCTCGAGGAGGGTTTGGCCACCGCAGCACAGATCGACGCCGCTCTCGACGTCGGCGCGATGGCCCAGCCGTACCGCCACCGCCGGGCCGGCGAGGGGCGGGGCGGGGCAGCGTCAGCCTAGGAGGGCAGGGGTCCCGTGGAACGGTGAGGGATCACCGGCTGCGGGGATCGCCGGGGAATACCACGCGGTCGTCGTCGCGATCAGATCGGACACGGCTCGCCACTCGGCCGGGTTCCATCCCTCGGCGCAGGCCTGCACCGTCCCGTCGATGCGCAAGAAGACGAACGCCGGCAGGGAACCGAGCCCGAGGGCCTTCACCGCTGCCCGCTGCGGGTCGCAGAAGACGAGGAACTCCTCGGCGATCGGGCCGAGGTAGGCGCGGGCCTCGTCCGCAGTGCAGGTGACGACGAAGTTGGCCCGCACCGCGGCCCCGCTGAAGGTGCGCAGGATGCGCGCTGCGGTGTCCAGGATCCACGAGCTCTCGTTGGTGTACGGGTCGAGGACCACCGAGGCGAGGTGGAACGTCGTCAGCCATTGCTCGAGCGGCCGGGGGTCGCCGTCGAGCGGCGACAGCAGCAGATCGGCGGGCGGGTTCGATGCCACGGCTGCCGACGGTAGCAAGCCACCGCTACGGTTACCGAAATGCACCCGATCGAACGGCTGCGCTACGTCGCCCGGGCGTCGGGCGCCGACCAGCGCGTCCTCGTCGGGGAGACCGCCGCTGCGCTTCGTGGCCTGCGTCTGGAACCGAGCGGCCTGGTCTCCGCCTGCCGGCGGATCGTCGAGCGTCACCCGGCGTCGGGACCGCTGTGGTGGCTCTGCGCGCACACCGTGACCGCTCCCGATCCGTTTGCCGCGGCGGCCGATGCGGCGGCGCGGATCGAAGCCGACCGCACCGCCGACGTGCTCATCGAGGCGCTGCCCGACGAGGCGACGGTGACCGTGGTCGGTTGGCCCGATCTGGCCGGTGAAGCGCTGCTCCGCCGCGGCGACCCCCTCGTGCTCGCCGTCGATGCCGGGGGCGAGGGTTCGGCTTACGCCCGCCGCCTGGAGCGGGCCGGCGTCGCCGCCGAGGTCGTCCCCACCGCGGGGCTCGCGGCCGCGGTCGCGGCGAGTGACGTCGTCCTTGTCGAGGCGATCGCGGCCGGGCCGGACGGGGCCCTGTGTGCCTCCGGGTCGCACGCCGCGGCGGCGGTCGCCTACTGCGCGGGGATCCCCGCGTGGCTCGTCGCTGGGGTCGGTCGCCGGCTGCCGGCAGAGATGTGGGAGGCATTGCTCGCCCGCCACCTGGTGACCCGTCCGGCCTGGGAACTCGCCGAGGAGGTCGTCCCCGTCGCCCTGTGCACCGCGGTGGGCGGACCCGCCGGGGTGCTCGAGGCTCCGGGAGACCTCGGCGTTGCCGAATGCCCCCTGGCCTACGAACTGCTGCGCAGCTCGGCGATGTGACACAACTCACGGCTACGGTCGCGGTCCATGGGAGAAACGGTCACCTTCGCCAGCAACGGCGGCACCTGCAGCGGCTACCTCGCGTCGGGCGGCGGTCCGGGAGTCGTCGTCATCCAGGAGTGGTGGGGACTCGTGCCGCACATCGTCGACGTGGCCGACCGCTTCGCCGATCAGGGCTTCACCGCGCTGGCCCCCGACCTGTACCACGGTGCGTCGACCACCGAGCCGGATGGCGCGGGGAAGCTGATGATGGCCCTCAACATCGAGACCGCGGCGAAGGACATGTCCGGCGCGGTGGACTTCCTCGTCGAGCGCACGGGCACCCCGAAGGTCGGCACCGTCGGGTTCTGCATGGGCGGCGGCCTGGCCCTGGTCCTCGCCTGTCACCGGCCTGATGCGGTCGCAGCCTGCGCTCCGTACTACGGGCTGATCCCCTGGGAGTCGGCCCAGCCGGATTGGTCGCGCCTGGCTGCCAAGGTCGTCGGCGAGTACGCGGAGAACGACGAGTTCTTCGGGCCGGAGCCGACCCGTGCCCTGGAAGCGACCCTGCGCGGCCTCGGCAAGGACGCGACGTTGCACATCCACCCCGGGGCCCATCACGCGTTCTTCAATGACGCCCGCCCGGAGGTGTACGACGCCACCGAAGCGACGGTCGCCTTCTCCCGCACTCTGGAGCTGTTCCGTACCACGCTGTGAGCAGGGAGTTCGCCCTCGTAACGGGCGCGTCGAGACCGAGGGACCTTCGGCACATTTGGCGGGATCGCGGCCACTGAGAGGCGTCGGCCTGCTAGACGTTCCGCCCACGTGAACACGAAAGGGTGGAAACCGACATGAAGGCGATGCGATTCTTCGTAGTGCCGGCGCTCCTGATCGGAGTCAGCGCGTGCGGCGGCAGTGATGGCGGTGGGAGCAGCTCCAAGGCGACCGACAAGTGGTGTGACTTCGCCCAGGAGATCGAAGACACGAACACCGAACTGGACAACATCGACTTCACCGACCCGAAGGAGGTGAAGAAGGCGTTCACCCAGATGAGCAAGCAGCTCGCCGACGCGAAGAAGCTCGCCCCGAAGGAGATCAAGGACGCGGTCGGGGACTTCGTCGACAACTTCGACACGCTGGCCAAGGCGATGAAGAAGGTGGGCTACGACGTCACCAAAGTCGATCCGGACGTCCTCGACGCGCTCGACGACAGTTCGCAGCAGGAGATCGAGGACTACAACCTCGAGGAGTGCGGGATCGAGCCGTCGGACAGCAGCGACTCGTCGGACAGCAGCGACTCGTCGGACAGCAGCGACTC
>CAZQEJ010000037.1:20794-22466 GCA_964592165.1 uncultured Ilumatobacteraceae bacterium
CGTCGGACAGCAGCGACTCGTCGGACAGCAGCGACTCGTCGGACAGCAGCGACTCCTCCGGCGAGAGCGAATCGACCGACTTCGATGCCGACGTGTTCTCCGTCGAGGCCTTGACCGAGGTCTACAAGCAGGCGGGCTTGTCCTCCAAGCAGGCGAAGTGCCTCGCCGAGAACGTCCAGGAGATCATCTCCGCGGGGAGCGACGAGGACGCCTCGGCGATGCTCAAGATCCTCCAGGAGTGCAACATCGATGCGAGCGATCTGGACAAGGTGATCAACGCGGGCGACTGAACACGCCGCGCCTCCATTGGTCCGTGACCGGGGCCTGCTGGCTCGCCGGCGGCCCCGGCACGTAGCCTGAGCGGCCATGTCCGCACGTTCACGCGAGCTTCCCCGCCGTTCCTGCCTGTCGATCCCCGGGTCGTCGGAGAAGATGATGGGCAAGGGCCCGAACATCCCCGCCGACATGGTCTTCTTGGACCTCGAGGACGCCGTTGCGCCGAGTGAGAAGGAGGCCGCGCGGGGCAAGATCGTGGAGGCGATCCGCACCCTCGAGTGGGGCGACAAGGTGCTCTGCGTTCGGGTCAACGACTGGTCGACGAAGTGGACCGCGTACGACATCATCGCCGTGGTCGGCCAGGCGGGCGAGCGCCTCGACGAGATCATGCTCCCCAAGGTCGAGTCCGCGGCCCAGGTGATCGCCACCGATCTCCTGCTCCGCCAGGTGGAGATCGCTGCCGGTCTGCCCGTCGGGCACATCGGCATCGAGGCCCAGATCGAGACGACCCGCGGCCTGATCAACGTGGAGGAGATCTGCGCCGCGTCGTCCCGCCTGGAGACGATCATCTTCGGTCCGGCGGACTTCGCCGCGTCGATGGAGATGCCGGTGCTGACCGGCGGCGTGCAGATCGCCGACTACCCCGGTGACCACTTCCACTACGTGTTCTCCAAGATCCTGATGGCCGGCCGGGCCAATGGGCTGCAGGTGATCGACGGCCCGTACCTGTACATCCGCGATCCCGACGGGTTCCGCGACTACTGCAAGAGGACCCGCACGCTCGGCTACGACGGCAAGTGGGCCTTGCACCCCGATCAGGTGGCGATCCTCAACGAGGTCTTCTCCCCGACCCAGGAGCAGTTCGACCGGGCCCACGCGATCCTCGACGCCTATGCCGAGGCGACCGAGCAGGAGGGCAAGGGCGCGGTGATGTTCGGCGAGGAGATGATCGACGAGGCGAGCCGCAAGATGGCCCTCAAGTTCGTCTCCCGCGGCGAGCGCGCCGGGTTGACCCGCTCGCCGGCGAACGGGTGAGCATCGCCCAGCGCGACGACCGCCCGAGCCGCAACGCTCGTTTCGACGCGATCCTCTTCGACGCCGGTGGGGTGCTCGTCATCCCCGACCCGATCGCGATCGGGGATGCGCTCGAACCGTTCGTCGGGATCCTGCCCCGCAACCGGTTCCACCGCGCTCATCACGCCGGCTTGCGCCGGCTGGAGGAACCGCTCCTCGCCCGCCAGGGGATCAGCCTGGAGTCGTTGTCCTGGGCGGACTATCTCGACGGCTACGTCACCTCGCTAGGGATCACCGGTGACGACCGGCCCGCCGCGACGCAGCGCTTCGCCCGGATCTTCGGTTCGTTGATCTGGCGCTACCGCTTGGAGGAATCCGTCGC
>CAZQEJ010000038.1:0-19129 GCA_964592165.1 uncultured Ilumatobacteraceae bacterium
GACATCGGTGCGGCGTGCATCGCCCCGGGCAACTGCGCGCCGTACGTCGAGGAGGTCAGCGACTCGCGCCTTGCCGCTGTCGGCGCGGAGTTGGTGCGGACCTATGCCGAGATCCGCCTCGCGGTCGGCGAGCAGGTGCCGCTGATCGTCAGCCCGTACCCGATCCCGATCTACACGCCCGACCCGCGTGATCCGGCGAGCGAGCCACGGAACTGCAGCAAGGTGATGCTGAGCACGTCGGACATCGACGCGCTGAACGCCTTCGCCGCCCGCCTGGACGCGACGATCGCCGGCGCTGCAGCGTCGGCCGGGGCCGCGGTGATCGACACCCTGCCCGAGGCGCTGCACAATGCTGGCCTCCAGTTGTGCGACCCGCACGACCGGCCCGGGCTGAACTTCGCCGACGCCAACCCGAAGGCGGGGAGCCTGTGGTCGGCGATGTGGCCGCCGAACTGGACGCACAACTTCGTCCACCCGAACGCGACCGGCCACCGCGCCCTGGCCGACGCGGCGCTCGACTGGTTCGCCGGGCACCGCGGCGTTTGGTCGCCGGGGGCGCTCCCCCTGCCGTTGAACGATGCGGCACGCCGTGCTGCCTCGGAGCCCGCTGCGTTGCCACCCGAGATCGGTCTCGGGCCGACCGTCGCCGCGGGCGTCGCGGCGCGCCTCCCCCACGTGCTGTTGCTCTTCGCCATGGGCACGCTTGGGTGGTGGTTGACGATCGTCGCCGTCCGGCCCCCGCGTGGCTCTGTGCTGATCCGCTCCGGCGCGGCGCCCCAGCGGTACCAGGAGCGGCCTCGTTCGGTCCTGGAGGAGGCTGCGGAGCGCATCCTCGGCGGGTGAGGTGGGACTCTCCCGGTCAGCCTGTCACGGGTAACGCAGCCACCGACCGTTGTCCGCGTCGTACAGCTTGCACGCCCTCGTCGCCTGGAGGTAGCTGCTCAGCTTCCACCGTTCGCGCCGGACGACGTCGGGGTACGCCTGCTCGATCGCCCGGGCCGCGGCGGGGAGCCGATGGAAGGGGATCCGCGCGTCGACGTGGTGCGGGGTATGGACGAAGATGTGGTGCAACCACAAGCGGTCGATCAGCCGGGGGAACTCGAGGATCGTCGTCGACTCCATCTGGCCCTTGAACTGGGTCCATTCCCGCCGGGGCCACCAGCGCATCGACGGACCGACGTGGTGGACATAGACGGTCCAGCCGATGATGTGGCAGAAGATCAAGAACGGCACGACGAGCGTCGCCGCGACCAACCACACAGCGCGCAGCGGCCCGCCTTGAAACGCGCCGATCGCGGCCAGCGTGGCGGCCAGCACACCGAACGCCCCCCAGGTCAGCCGGTTGTCCCGGCGGTAGGCCGCGCCGCGCTTGCCGTCGGGGCTGAAGCGGACCATCTTCTCCAGCCACACGGCGCGGAAGTAGTAGTTGCCGGCGCCGAGCCACGACCACTCGAGGCGGTGGCGGAGGCGCTCGTGGCGGGTCATCTGGGCCCACTGCTCGGTGTTCGACGGGTGCCAGATGAAGTCGAAGCCGAGCCGCGCCGTATAGCCGTGGTGGACGCGGTTGTGCCCGAGATCCCAGGCAGTCTCGTTGTGCAAGGAGGGGAGCATCAGACCGCGAGCCGCCCAGCGGTTGACCGCCTTGGAGGGGAACAACGCGGCGTGCGAGGCGTCGTGACCGAGGACGAACATCCCCGCGACGGCCAGCCCGGTGAGTCCGACGAGCAGCGGGGACCACCAACGGGCGGAGGTCAGGACGAGCAACGTGACCGGAGCGAGCCACAGCGCGAGCGCCTGGACGACGGCGAGCGTCGCCCGCCACGTCGTTCGCCGGTAGCACTCGGGGGGGATCACGGCGCGGACCTCGTTCAAGGAACCGGCGCCCTCGGCGCGGGGAGGTCGCGAGATGGTGGCGGCATCGCTGAGCACCCAGTGATCCTGACCGTGACAGTAGCTACTGTCAAGATGATTGTGACAGTTGTTACTGTGAAGATTCTTCCGGCGAGGAGATCAGGGTCCTCGCCGGGGCGTGATTGACTGCGCCCGGTGGACGACGAGCGCGCCGCGGCGACTTACTCACTCGGGCAGCTCGCCGACCGGACCGGAGTGGCCGCCCGGACCATTCGCTACTACCAGTCCGAAGGGCTCGTGCCCCGTCCCGAACGCTACGGGCGAGGTGCGGTCTACGGTGCGGAGCACGTCCAACGCCTGGAGCTGATCATCGACCTGCGCGACAGGGGGCTGACGCTCGCGGCGATCAAGGATCTGGTCACCGCGGTCCACCCGGCGCGCACCGTCGCCGCCTGGTTGGGGATCGACTCCACGCTGTCGGTCCCCTGGTCCGAGGACCGCCCCCGCCTCGTGTCCCGCTCCGAACTGCGGACGATGACCGGTGTCCGGCGGGGGTTGTTCGCCGGGTTGGAAGAGGCCGGCTTCGTCCAGCCGGCCGAGCCGTCGGGGATGTTCCTCGTGCCCAGTCCGGACCTCCTCGACCTCGCCCTCCAACTGCACGACGCGGGGATCGACCTGGAGATCAGCGGGCTGCTGCGCGACCTGCTCTCCGAACGCCTCGCTCTCGCCGTCGACGACGCGATCAAGTTGATCGTCGAGCGTGTCGGCACCGGATTCGCCGGGCGGGCGAGCGCTGGGGAGCTCGACGTCGCCCTCGGGGCGCTGCGCCCGATCGCACGGGAGATGACGAGCCTGATCCTCGCCCAGCAAGTCGAGCGGGGTCTGCGCGACCTCGTCCAGCTCGGGCCGCGGGAAGTCGCCCGGCGGACCCGCCGCCGGCGCCGGGCGGCTCGTGCGGCGAAGCCCGCTGCTCAGTCCACGGGAACTCCGTAGGCGTAGCTCGAACCGGCGAACCCGATGTAGACGGTGCCGAACGTGTTCACGTCGCCGGAGATCGAAGAGACCCAGTCGACGGTCAGCGGATATTCGGCGATGCGGTGCCAGCTCGTCCCGTCGTCGATCGACCGCCAGATCCCGTAGTCGCCGTTGACCGCACCGGCGAGATAGATCGCCGCGGCGCTCTGTCCCGGGGCGGGGGCACCGAAGCCGAAGGTGAGCACCTTGTCCACCCCGGCGACCGGTTCCCAGATCGCCCCGCCGTCGCGGGAGCGGATGAACGGGGAACCGGCGTAGTCCTGGGCGCCTTCGTAGTCGTGCCCTCCACCGCTGCCGTCGGTGAAGAACAGTTGCCCGGAGGCGCCGGGCATCGCCTCGAGCAACGCCCCGGCGGTCGGGTCGCCGTAACTGAACGCCCCGTCGTGGATCCGTTCCCACGTCGCCCCGCGGTCGGTCGTGCGGAACAGGCCTTCGCCGATCATCGAGATGTAGAACGTTCCCGGCGCGACGGGATCGGCGGTCACTGTCTGGTAGTTCCGCCCGAACATGAACCCGCCGATCGTGTCAGGTGGGTAGGTGCTCACCCCGGGGAGCTCGACCGGCTTCCAGGTCTCCCCTCGATCGGTCGTGTAGTAGGGCTGGAAGCTCGACTGCGTCGTCGCGTAGAACCGTCCGGGGGCCCAGACGATGTTGTCCGGCTCGCCGACGGCAATCGCCCCGTAGCCGAACCCCGACCCGTCCTTGGCCCCCGCGGGCAAGGAACCGAAGCGATGCCAGGTCGCCCCCCCGTCGTCGGTCCATCCCGAGTAGTTCGGTGGCTTGTCCCCGATGTAGCTCGTGGTCGCGCTGACGGCGAACCCGTCGGCGAAGGGGGACGCGGCGAGTGACGTCGTCCCGGCGAAGTCACCCGTTGGGCCCTTGAGGAGGGCGAAGCCGTCGAGGTCGGCCGAACCGCCGAACTGACCGAAGTCGAACACACCGAAGATCGGTGGCCCGTTGCGCGTCGAGGCGGAACCGGTGGCGACCATCGTCTCCATCCCCCGTGTCGCCGAGCCCCACTGGAGGGTGTCGCTGTCGCCGAGCTGGGCGACGCGCACGCCGGTCCCGGTGGCCAGGATCAGGCGGTTGGGGGTGGAGGGATCGAAGATCAGATCGGAGGCGACGAGGTAGTAGTCCTCGCCGTCGGTGCGCAGCCAGGGCAGGTCACCGTCGGTGTCCGACCAATCCAGCGCACTCCACGCCGCGCCCCCGTCACGGGAGGCGAACATCTGCCCGGCATAGCCGATGACGACGATGCCCGGATCGGTGGGGCTGGCCGCGAGGAACGGGTTCTCGACGTCGGCGATCGAGCCCGGCCGCCACTCACTGGGGGTGATCGCCTTCCACGTCGCTGCGTCGTAGCGCTGGACGGTGAACGGCCCGTCGCGGTCCCCGTCGAGCGCGTAGTACGCGCCGCCGGCGTCGATTGCTGCGTGCTCGACGGCGGTCGGTCCGCCGATCGCGCTCCAGGTCTCCCCGCCGTCGGTGCTCCGGTACACGCCGTTGCCCCACGACGCGGCGAAGACCACGCCTGGCCGGTTCGGGTCGAAGGCGATCCCGGTGATCCCCACCGAGGGGATCTCCCCGCCCGTGTCGGCGGACAACTTCGGCTCCGCGGCTCCCGCGGGCACCGTCGTGTCTGCCCACGTCGCCCCCCCATCGGTGCTCCGCCGCAGTGCGGTCGCCGGGCCGGCGGCGAGGACCAGGTTGGGGTCGTCCGGCGCGACGGCCATCTTGTCGCCGAAGCCACGGCCGAACGGGCCGTTCGCGTCCCACGGCGTCGGTCCGAACGCGGTGACGGCAAACGTCGCCCCACCGTCGGAGGAGGCGAGCAGGTGACCGGCCCACATCACGTAGACGTGGTTCGAGTCCGACGGCGCGACGGCGACCTCCTGCACCCCCTTGCCCATCTTCGGCAGGTGGAACTCGGCCGGCACGGAATCGACGGTCAGCAACTGGCGCCACTCGCCGGTGCCGGCGCGGCGGATGTACGCGCCGTACACGTCGCTGCGGGCGACGAGCGTGCCGTCGTTGGCCGCACCGATCCCGCTGATGTTCCCACCGCCGCCGATCCGCACCGGCTTCCACAGGTACCCGTCGGTCTCGTCGGTGACCGCCTGCGCGGGCACCGTCGGCGGTGCACCCGGTGGAGGCGAGGGTTCGGTTGTCAGCCCAGGGGGGGAGGTCGGCTCGACGGCGCTGGTCGCCGGTCCCGCACCGGGCTCGGTCGCCGACCTGTGCCGCTCGAGGGCGATGCCGGTGACGATGCCGGCGAGGAAGGCGACGACCACCGCCGTGGCGAGGAGCGCGACCGTCCGCCGGCGCGTCAAGGGCATCGTCAACTCCTACCGAACCGGCCTGAGAGCGATCGGCACGTGCGAGCGGACCGCCGCTCACGCCGGTTCACGTCCGGCTCACGCTGACGCGGAGCGCTCGCGGATCACGTCCGCGGCGAGATCGTGGGCAGCGCGGGCCGCGTCCGCCGGGGGCGCGCCGGCGAGCATCGCGACGAGATAGCCGGCGGCGAAGGCATCACCCGCACCTGTCGTGTCACGCACGCCGGCGACGGTGCACGCGGCGACGGCGACCGGCTCGCCGTCGCCGGCCGTCATGATCACCGCTGGACCATCGCCGTGCTTGACGATCACGGTGCGCGCCCCGAGGTCCACCGGGTTGCAGGTGCCCCCCAGGGTGGAGGCTTCATCCGCGTTGCAGAACACGACGGCCGGCTCGATCGCGGCGATCAGCCTGGTCACCTCGGCCGCGCCGGCGTCACGGATCACCGCGGACGACGAGGTGTCGATCGACACCGGCAGGCCGAGGGCCCGGGCCCAGGCGGCCAGCGTGCTCGCGGTGGTCGCCAACTCGCCACCGATCAGGGAGTAGAGGGGGATGTGGACCGCGCCGGCGCCGTCGAGCCAGGAGCGCTGCGGGTCGGCCAGATCGGCGCTGGCCCCCCGGTCGGTGAGCATCGAGCGCTCCCCACGACCGTCGAGGAGGGCGATCACCGTTCCCGTGCGGCCTCCCCGGTGACCGGCGACGTCGATTCCCGCGCCGGTCATCGACGCGATCAGGCGGTCGCCGACCGCGTCGGCGCCGATCTGTCCGACGAAACGCGCCCGCGCTCCGGCTCGCGCGGCGAACGCGGCCACGTTTGCCGCGCTCCCGCCCTGGCGGTGGACGATCGAACTGGACGTGTCCGTGCCTATCTTGAGCGGGCCGCCGAGGCGGACGACGACATCTTCCACGAGATCCCCGACCGAGACGAGCACGATTGAAAGCTAGTCAAGTTGCTTGAGATCAATACGGCGTCTGCGCTCGTTTCCGGGCCGGAAGCGCGTGTGGCACTCCCGGCACGCACCGCGGTGGCAAAGTCGGGATGCTCATCAGCCAACCACGCTCTGTGGTGGGTGGCTTCCGTCTCGTCTGCTCCCTGGACGCGGCGCTGACCTCAATCCGGCGTCGTCTCCGGTCACCGTCCGCGCCCCCGCTCACCCAAGGAGCGACCTGGTCAAGATTGGTTGCGCACCTGCCGCAGGAGTTGCACAGTGTCCGCCATGAGCATCCCTGACGACCTCGCCCGGCAGTTGTCCGACACCCGGCCGGCGAATGCTCTGAGCGCGCATGAGCTCGAGGAGACGACACGGGCGTTCGCTGTCTTGGTCAAGCTCGCCGCCGCCGGACAGGAGAAGTTCGTCGCTCGCCGGTACTCGCTCGTCGCTGCCGGGGATCAACTCGCGGCTCGCCAACGCGACCTGAACATCGCCGCCCAGGACGCGGCGAATCAGTCCGACGTCGTCCTCGCTCGCCAGGTCTCCGAGGAGATCGCCGCGCTGCATCATGATCTGGAATCCCATCTCGGCGCGTGGGAGGACCTGGAGAAGAACCAGCGCGACCTGGCGACGGTGCTCTCCGCCGCCTCGATCCGCAGCGCGGAGCTAGCCGCCGAGGTGGCCAGGAGGGACGAGACGCGGGGCCGATGAGCCCCAACTGATCGCCACGGTGCCCGGCGCGCTGCAGGCTCGCAGGGACCGGCGGGGTTCGCTGAGCAAGCGATCCGGCGGGAGCCGCACGCTTGCGCCGGGCACCGTGGACGAGGTGATGGTCGGGGGACCACGATGCTGGAGCCGGGCGATGGACCGCCCGGCTCCGGCGCGCCGGACGGCGTACGCTACGAATCGGGTCATGACCGGATCACAGAGCGACCTCGACGTCGTCGATCTCGGCGCCGTCGCTCGTTGGATGGACGGCGCCGGGCTCGGCTCGGGGCCGATCAGCGACGCCGTCCAGCTCGGTGGGGGGACGCAGAACATCCTCATCCGCTTCACTCGTTCGGGGCGCGGCTACGTGCTGCGCCGCGGTCCGCGCCACCTCCGGCCGCACTCCAACGATCAGCTCCTCCGGGAGATCCAGGTGCTCGGCGCGCTGGCCGCGACGGCCGTGCCTCACCCGCGCCTGATCGCCGCCTGCGCCGACACCGAGGTGCTCAGCGGTGCCGTGTTCTACCTGATGGAGCCCGTAGAGGGGTTCAACCCGAGTGTGCAGCTCCCTGCGTTGCACGCCTCCGACGCGGCGATCCGCTACCGCATGGGTCTGGCCATCGCCGAGGGCGCGGCCGTGCTCGGTGCAGTCGACCACGTCGCTGTCGGCCTGGACGGCGTCGGCAAGCCCGAGGGGTTCCTCCAACGCCAGGTCGGGCGGTGGTTGTCCGAACTGGAGTCGTACGCCCGGTTCGACGGGTACCCAGGACCCCAGATCCCCGGTGTGGGGGCTGTCGCCGGGTGGCTGGAGGCGAACCTGCCCCCGCCAGCGGCGCCGGGGATCGTGCACGGCGACTACCACCTGGCCAACGTCATGTACCGCTATGACTCCCCCGAGCTGGCCGCGATCGTCGACTGGGAGATGTGCACGATCGGGGATCCGTTGCTCGACCTCGGCTGGCTCCTCGCCACGTGGCCGGCACAGGGCAGTGGTGTCGGTGGGTTGCTCGGCACGGCCGGCGGTCTGCCCGCACCGGCCGAGCTCGTCGCTCACTACGCGCGGCACTCGACGCGTGAGCTGTCGGCGGTCGATTGGTACGCCGTGCTCGCCTGCTTCAAGCTCGGCATCGTGCTCGAAGGCACGCATGCCCGCGCCTTCGCCGGCAAGGCGCCGGTGGACGTCGGCGACGCCCTCCATGCGACGACGTTGACGTTGTTCGAACGGGCCCGGCGGATCGCCGCCGTGTGACCGCGCCCGGCGGCGGATCAGGCCAGAACGCGAGAACCCGGGGTGAACGTGATCGGCATCCGCTTGATCCCGCCGATGAAGTTCGACAGGAGGATCTCCGGCTCGCCGATCATCTCGATGTTCTCCATCCGGGTGATGATCTCGGTGAAGATCAGGCGCAGCTCCATCCGGGCGAGGTTGGCCCCGAGGCAGAAGTGCGGTCCGCCGCCGCCGAGGGCGACGTGCTCGTTCGGGGTGCGGGTGACGTCGAACGTGTACGGGTCGGCGAACTGCTCCTCGTCGCGGTTGCCGGAGATGTACCACATCACGACCTTGTCCCCGGCACGGATCTCTTGCCCGCCGAGCTCGTTGTCGTGCGTCGCCGTGCGGCGCATGTGGTACACGGGGGAGGCCCAGCGGAGGATCTCCTCCACCGCGGTGGGCATCATCGTCTCCGGGTCGGCCTTCAGCGCGGCGAGTTGGTCGGGGTTGGAGAGCAGGGCCCGGATGCCCCACGAGGTGGTGTTGCGCGTCGTCTCGTTGCCGGCCACGGCGAGGAGGAGCATGAACATGTCGAACTCGAGCTCGCTCAGCTTGTCACCGTCGATCTCGGCGTTGATCAACTTGGTGACGATGTCGTCGCGCGGGTCGGTGGCGCGCTGCTTGGCGAGCGCGTTGACGTAGGCGTACAGCTCGACGGTCGCCGCCTGGGCCGCGGCGCCCTCTTCCTCGGAGTCGTACTGGTACTCGGGATCGTCGGCGCCGATCAGCTTGTTCGTCCAGTCGAAGAGCAACCGGCGGTCCTCCTGGGGGACGCCCATGATCTCGGCGATCGCCTGCAGGGGGAGCTCGGCGGCGAGATCGTTGACGAAGTCGCACTCGCCGCGCTCGATCACGTTGTCCACGATCGCCACCGCCTTGGCCCGCAGGTGCTGCTCGAGCAAGCCGATCATGCGCGGCGTGAAGCCCTTCTGGACGAGGAGCCGGTAGCGGGTGTGCTTGGGCGGATAGGTGTAGATCAGCATCATCCCGCGCAGGTCGAAACCGCTGCGCATCGGCAGCTCCTCGGGGGAGAGGATCGAGATCCCGCCGAGCTCGGAGGAGAAGTCCTTCGCCTGGCGCCCGACGCGCACGATGTCCTCGTGGCGAACGCAGCTCCAGAAGCCCGCCCCCCGAGGGTGGTCGTGCCACGACACCGGAGCCTCGTCGCGCAAGCGGCGGAACATCTCGTGGTGCTCGAGCCGCCGGAAGCGCTCGAGGTCGAGTAGATCGATCCCTGCCGGAACTCTGGTCATCTGGCCACCTCGTGCATTCGTCGCCGCTGTCACCGGCGGCTCGGCGGTTTCCCCGGCCGGTACTGTACGGACCGCCGATCGCCGGTGACGAAGGGGAGCGCTGGCCGATCGCGCGCTGCGCGGGGAGCACCCCGCGGCCGGCTGATTCCTGGTCGGCGCTGGACGTCACGGCACGGCCGTGGTACGCCTCGGGGATGAGCGGTAGCTACCCGTACGCCTCGACCTACCCGGTGCTGCGCGGGCTCCCCGAACACGGCCGCCCGGTGCCCGAGGTGCTCGACGAACTGCGGGCGATGGCGGCCGCGGAGGACGCCGGTTGGGAGGCGGGACGCGTCTCGGGGTCGATGTACTGCGGGGATCGCGAGCACTACGCGCTGATGAACGAGGCGTTCGGTCTCTACGCGCACATGAACGCGCTGCAACGTGACGTGTGCCCGAGCTCGACGCGCTTCGAAGGCGAGATCATCGCCATGGCCCTCGACCTGCTCCACGCGTCCGCGGTCGAGTCGGGCACACCGGCGGGGATGGTCACCTCCGGTGGGTCGGGGTCGATCCTCCACGCGATGCTCGCCTACCGCGAGCAGGCTCGCCGGGAGCGGGGCATCGACCGGCCGAACGTGATCAAGCCGGAGACCGCCCATCCGGCGTTCGACAAGGCCTGCCACCTGCTCGGCATCGAGCTGCGGCGGATCCCCGTCGACCCGGTCACGACGCGCGCCGACGTCGCTGCGACCGCGGCGGCGATCGATGCCTCGACCGTCGCCCTCGTCGGCTCGGCGTGCAACTACGGCTACGGCACCGTCGACCCGATCGGGGAGCTCTCCGCGCTCGCCGTCGAGCGGGGCGTCGGCCTGCACGTCGACGGTTGCCTCGGTGGGTGGATCCTGCCGTTCGGGGAGCAGCTCGGCTACCCGATCGAACCGTTCGACTTCCGCCTCCCGGGGGTGACGACGATCTCTGCCGACACGCACAAGTACGGCTACGGGTTCAAGGGAACCTCGGTGCTTGCGTTCCGCGACAGGGAACTGCGCAACGGGCAGTACTTCTTCATGACCGACTGGAGCGGGGGCAAGTACTGCTCCCCGGGGATCGAGGGATCGCGTTCGAGCGGGATCCTCGCCGCGACCTGGGCGGGGATGGTCGCGATCGGCCGGGAGGGCTACTTGCGCTACGCGCGGCAGATCTTCGAGACGTCCGACGCGATGCAGGACGCCGTCCGCGCCCATCCCGAACTGCGCCTGATCGGTGAACCGACGTTCCTCTTCGCCTTCACCTCCGACGCGTTCGACGTGTACCACGTCAACGATGCGCTGCGTGCCCGGGGGTGGCGGTTGAACGGTCAGCAGTACCCCAACGCACTGCACTTCTGCGTGACCCGCCCGCAGACCCGGCCCGGCGTCGCCGAGGCCTGGGCCGAGGATCTCGCCGCGGCCGTCGCCCATGCTGCCGAGCACGCCGGCCAACCGGCGAAGTCGTCGGCGGTCTACGGCAGCGTCCCCGGGGGGATGACCGCCGAGGCCGACGATTTCATCCGTGCCGTGATGACCGAGATGCTCGACGAGCAGCAGGGTCTTCCCACCTGAGGGCAGTGGTCGCGTCGCGGTCGGTGGGGCCCGGCCGGCGGCTCAGGCGTTGGTGACCTCGATGACCGGAAGGCGGACCCGGCGGCGCAGGCGGCTGGGGAAGTCGATGCGCAGCAAGCGGGAGACCGAGCTGGGCAGGGTGGAGACGACGATCTCGTCGAAGCTCGATCGTTCGAGAACGCGGACGACCGCGTCGACGGGATCGTCCAAGGCGAGCTCGCCGGTCGCTGCGACCCCTGCTTGACGCAAACGGGTGAGCTCGACCCGGACACGCTCCTCCGCGGCTCTCAGCGTCTCGTCGCGAGACTCGATCATCGACACTCCGGCGGGGACGTAGCCCGATCCGGGATCGCCGAGGGCGGCGACCGCGCCCCACCCGCCGGGGTTGACCGGAGCGAGGATGTGAACCTCGATCGGCCCGGCGGCGATCCGCTCGTCGAGCAGCCTGGCCAGGGCGGGCATCCCCAGGGTCTCGTTGCCGATCAGCAGCAACCGGGTGACCTCGACGACCGCGCCGGCACTGACCCGGCGCCGATCGATCCGGTAGCTCGCTTCGAGCATCACCCGGAACGTGGTGATCCCGCCCTCGCCGGCGATCGCGCGGAACTCGGTCGCCCGGGCGAGGCGCAGATCGCTGATCGTCTTGGCCAGTTCGGCGATCCCTGCTTGGGCCGCGGCCTCCCAGCCCTCCGGGGAGCTACCGACGAGCCGGACGACGCGGTACACCGCGCCAGGATCGAGTCGCGGTTCGGACGGGGCGGCCATCGCCACCACAGTACGCTGTCGCCGAGGTCGGACCGAGCAGAGGGGGAAGGCGTGTCGAGCAGCGTCTACAACGTCGTCGAGCTGATCGGGTCGAGTGCCGACTCGTGGGAGCAGGCGACCCAAGCCGCGGTCGAAGAGGCAACGCGTTCGATCGGGGCCGACCTGCGCGTCGCGCAGGTCGTCGAGCAGGACGTGCTGATCGAGGGGGGCAAGATCGTCGTCTACCGCTCCAAGGTCCGCTTGTCGTACAAGACGGGGACCTGAGCAGCACCGACGCGGCTCAGCCCAGCGTCAGGACGTAACGCTCGAGCAGGGGCACGGCGAAGGCGAGGTGCTCGGCGTCGTCGGTGCAGAGCACCCTCGCGTCGAGCAACGCGTCGCTGCTCGCCACCACGTCGCCGGCCGCGCTGGTCCCCCCGGTGGAGGCTGCCAGCTCCGTGGCGACCTGCTCGACGGTGCCCCGCCCCCCGAGCCGGGCCAACGCCCGGCAGAAGGCGAGCCGAGGGCCGCCGCAGCCGGCCAGCGCCGGCTCGAACACCTCGGCGCGCAGCTCCGCCTCGGCGGTGGCGGCCCCGGCCGCGACGTGGGTGGGCAGCAGCGCGGCACCGTCGAGACGGGCCCAGGCGTGCGCGGCGAACGATTGGACGTACAGCGGGTAGCCGCCGGTCCGGCGGCCGATCGCGGCGACGGTGTCGCGCCCGACGACGACTCCGAGCTCGACAGCCGGTCCGGCGAGCGCGTCGAGGACCGCCGGTGGGTCGAGCGCCCCGATCGCCGACACGTCGCACCCCGTCGTCGGAACGGCTCCGGGGAGTCCGGTCGCGCACATCACCAGCGGCTTGGCCGCGCCGGCGAGCAGGCCGCCGGCGGCGAGCACGTCGGCCGCGGCCGATCGATCGGCGACGTCGAGATCGTCGAACACGAGCAGGCAACCGGAACCGATCACACCGAGTCCGTCGGCGACGCGCTCGAGCAGCGCGCCCGCGTCGGCGAGCGTCGACCCCGGCCAGGAGACCTCCGCCGGAGGTCCGTCGACGGGGAGCTCGAGCAGATGCTGGCCCGCGTAGGCGCGGGTCACCCCGAGCAACTCGGCCAGCCGCACTTCCCCGGGCAGGCGCTGCTGGAGACGGAGAAGGGCGGCGGCCACGCCCCGGGCGAGATCGTGTTCCAGGCGAACGCCCGGCGCGGCGGAGATCACGGCCACCGCCCATCCCCGTCGCGCGGCGCGTCGCGCCGCCTCGTGGGCGAGTGCGCTGCGCCCGGTTCCGATCCGCCCGGTCCACACCTGTGGCCGGCCCGACCGACCCGAAGCGAGCGCGTCGAGCGTGGCGCCGAGCGCGTCGAGCTGCGCGCTCCGTCCCGCCAGCCGCGGTGGCCGGGCGCCGAGCGCGCCGGCGAACGGGGAAGGTGCCTGCACCACGGCGAGCTTAGTGAGCGGCGGTGGCGGGCCGATCCGCCCTGCAGATCCGCTCAGCCGATGGTTGCAGCGAGCTTCTCCAGCGCGTTGGCGATCAATCGGCGGGCCTCGTCGGCGATCGGCTGCACCGCCTCGTTCCCACTCAACGTGGCCATCACGCCGGGGTCCATCGCCTCGACGACGACCCCCGCCGGGTCCTCACGGACGACGACGTTGCACGGCAAGACTGCGCCGATGCGCGGCTCGGCGTCGATCGCCCGGCTGGCGAGGTGCGGGTTGCACGCGCCGACGATCACGTAGCGGTCCATCTCCTTGCCGAGCTTGGCGCGCAACGTGGCCTGGACGTCGATCTCGGTCAACGTGCCGAAACCTTGGGTCGCGAGAGCCTCCTTGACCGCTTCGAGCGCGGCGTCGAAAGGGGACTGGAGAACGACGGTCTCTTCGAACACCATGGCCGGACCTCCTCTTTCCACGGATACCCCCCAGGGTACCTAAGGATCATGCCGATCGCCACCGTCGTGCGCCCGCCGGTGGGTCACGGGCAACGACTCGATGTGCAGCGCGGCGCGCCGGGCCGCGCTCTTGCGCACGTCGCCGCGGATGCGGATCACTCCGGCCACGGCCGCGCCGGCCAGCCATACGGAGATGATCGCGATCAGCCACCACGGAGCGTGGCGCGTCGTGGCCAGGGTGAACACGTCGGGGGCGAGGAATCCGGCGCTGGCGACCAAGCCCCAGCGCAGCGCGGCGCTCCGGCGGCGGTCGACGAGCGCGCCGACGAGCTTGGCCACGCCGATCGCGTAGGGAATGGTGGCGATCACCTCGACCGCGGCGAAGGCGGCGACGTTGAGCCCGTACTGCTCGACGAATCCCTTGGCCAAGGCGATGCGGAACACGCTGTACAGAGCAGAAGCGGCGTACCAGCCGCGTTCTAGATGACGGCGGCGACGGGAGACGGCGGTCTCCGCCCCACGCTGCGCGATGCTCATCGGTCCGCCCTTGTACGCTGCGGTCCGTGAACGCGGGGAACCCGATCGATCGTCCGTGCACGCACGGCGAACGCCGCCAGGCCTGGGCGGTGCACTTCTTCACCACGAGCGGGATCGTGGTCGGCATGCTCGCCCTCCAGGCCGTGCTCGACGGCAGGCCGAAAGCGGCGATGATCTGGCTGCTCGCCACCCAGTTGATCGACGGGCTGGACGGCCCGATGGCCCGTGCCTACGACGTCAAGGGCCGAGTCCCCCAGATCGACGGCTACGTCCTCGACCTGGTGATCGACTTCGTCACCTGCGTGATCATCCCCGCCGCGTTCCTTCACCAGTTCGGGCTCCTTCCCCGGGGTTCGGCCGGGCTCGCGCTGACCGGCCTGATCGTGTTCACCTCGGCGCTGTGGTTCTCGCGCACGGACATGATGACCGGGGATCACTGGTTCCGCGGCTTCCCCGCGGTGTGGAACCTCGTCGCACCCTCGTTGTACCTGTTGCACACGTCGCTCGCGGTGAACACCACCGTCGTCGTCGTGCTCGCCGCGGCGTCGCTGGTCAACGTCCCGTTCCCCCATCCGGTGCAGGTCGTGCGCTGGCGTGCGATCACCTTGCCGGTGACGGTCGCCTGGCTGGCGGTGATGACCTGGCTGACCCTGGTCACCCCGCAGAGCAACGCGCTCGGACGGGTGCTGCTCGTCGTTGCCCCGCTGTACTTCGTCGCCCTCGCAGTGGTCAAGCACAACGCCGACTCGGCGGTCGTCGCGTCGGTGAGCACCACCTGAGGGGTCGCTTCCGTAGCCTGGATGCGATGAGCGAGCGTTCCCGTGGAGAACTGAGCAAAGAGATACTCGACGTCGACCTGCTCGCCTTCGAGCGGGGCAGCCATGCCGCCCGCCGGGCGGTCGTCGACGGGGCCCGGGCCAGTCTCTCCACCGGGTTCGTCTACGTCCGTCACGACTTGTCGGCGACGATGCTCGACGAGGCCTACGGACTGCTCGAGCGGTTCTTCTCCCTCCCCGTGGCGACCAAGCAGCGCTACACGGCTCCCGGGGTGAGCGGCCAGACCGGCTACACCGGGTTGCTCGTCGAGACGGCCGCGTCCTGCGACGTCCCCGACTGGAAGGAGATGCTCAACTGGGGGCGCAGTGTTCCCGACGGACATCCGCTGCGCCGTCGCTTCCCCCGCTCCTACCCCGACCAGGTGCTGCCCGAAGCCGACGTCCCGGGGATCAGCGCCGCGCTGTACGCGTTCCACGACTCGGTCGGCGCGTTGCAGCGCCGGGTCTTGCGGATCGTCGCCGAAGGCCTCGGCGCCCATGAGGCGTTCTTCGACGAGATGCTCACCGATGGGCCGACGCTGACCCGGGCGATCCGCTACCCGGCGATGACCGAAGCTCCTTCCGGCGCCGGCGGACCGCACGTGTGGGCCGGCGCTCACGGGGACATCAACCTGATCACCGCCTTGCCCCGGGCGACCGCGCCGGGGTTGCAAGTGCTCGCCGGCGAGGGGTGGGTCGATGCCTCTGCGCCCGATGGCTACGTGATCGTCAACACCGGGATGATGCTCGAGAGGCTGACGAACGGGGTCATCCCGACCGGGATCCACCGGGTCGTCGCCGCACCCGGCTACGCGGGTGAGCGGTACAGCATCGTCCAGTTCCTCCACCCGACACCGTGGACGTTGCTCCACCCGATGCCGTCCTGCGTGACCACCGAGCACCCTCAGCGCTGGGCGGGGATGACCGCGGACGCGGCCCTGGAACTGGTCCTCTACCAGATCAACCTCGTCGAGGACGCCCGGCGGGTGGCCGGCTGACCGACCCGCGTCAACCGACCGGTGCCGGTTGACGCTGCTGGTCGATCCATGCAGCCAACTCCGGGCCGCTCTCCAAGCTGGAGATCAACGCGTAGCGCGGTGCCGAGCCATTGTGCACGACGACGTGCCACAGGCGCTGGGTGTCGACCACGAAGCGGGCTCCGCGGGGCAGCGGGACGCGCCGCTCGGTGGAGGGGTCGGGCAACCCGTCCGCGTCGTTGTCCATCAACAGCATGTAGCTGTCGGGGTTGTCGGTCAGTTCGACCCAGCTGCGCACGACCCAACCCTCGCCTTCGGGGTTGAAGCGGTTGTTGTCGTCCCGGTGGACGCTTCTCCAGGCGACGTCCCGCTCCTGCGGTTCGAGCTTGATGATCCTCACCCGGCCGAAGTTGGCCCCGATCGACCCGACGTAGTCGCGCAAGGTCGGGGCCCGGTCCGCGTTCGGGGTCCACAGCGCGTCCTTGTCCGTCTTGCCCTTGTCCCAGAAGCCGCGGCAGTCGAGCTGACCGTCCGCGCTGGCCAAGGGGGCGAAGTTCGTGTCCCCTCCGCTCTTCCAGTCCATGTACTCGAGTGACTCCCACTCGTGTGCCGGTACCTCGGTGGGCATCGGGCCGAGCTCGACGAAGCCGGTGTCGGCGAGGACCGGGAGGCGTTGGTGGGACGTGTGCAGCGGGATTGCCACCGACCAGTGCTCGGTCGTCGGCCAGAAGCCTGACATGAACGCGATTCTAGGTCGCCGGCCGGTGGCCGCCAGGGACGTTGGTCACGCAGCGGGCAGCTCGAAGCCGACCGCTGCCCCGGGTCCGTCGTCACGTTCGGTGGCCCAGACGCGTCCCCCGTGAGCGACGACGACCTGTTCGACGATCGCCAGGCCGAGCCCCGAGCCGGGCGCAGCACGCGAGTCGGCGGCGCGGTAGAAGCGTTCGAACACGTGTGGCCGATCGGCCGCGGTGATCCCCTGGCCACGATCACGGACTTCCAGCCGGCGGCCGCTGACGACGACCTCGACGGGTCCCGGCCCACCGTACTTGAGTGCGTTGTCGACCAGGTTGGAGATCGCCCGCTCGATCTGGCGGGGGTTGACCAGTACTGCGCTGTCCCCCTCGGCGCGCAGGGTGATCGAGTGTTCGCTGCGCCGCCGGGCGCGGGCGACGACCTCGGTGGCGAGCTCGGCGAGGGGGATTCGCTCGGCAGCCTCCCCTGCCCCGCCCGTCTCGGTGGCCAGTTCGACCAGTTCGCTGACCAGGTTGGTCAGCTCCTCGACATCGACCGTCACCGCGGCGAGCGTCGCGCTGCGGTCCTCGGGCGGAAGCCGATCGAAGCTGGCCAGCAGCTCGACGTTCGTCCGCAGGCTGGTCAGGGGAGTCCGCATCTCATGGCTCGCGTCGGCGACGAGCCGCTGCTGCTGACCGCGCGACTCGGCCAGGGTGGCGACCATCGCGGTCAAGCTGCGGGTCAGGCTGCCGACCTCACCGGCCGACGAGCCGGGGATCGGCGTGCTCAGATCACCGGTGCGGGTGATCGATTCCGCGGCGTCACGGAGGGCGCCGATCGGGCGGACGATGCGCCGGGCGATCAGCCACCCGGCGATCGCCGCGACGATGATCCCGCCCAGAGCGAGGAACACGAGGCGCCAGGCGAGGCGGTGAGCGACGGCGTCGGTCTCCTCCAGGTCGCGCCCGATCTGGAGCAGTTGGCTGTCGCTCCAGGCGAAGGTGATCACTCGGTAGTCGGTGCCGCCCGCGGTCACGGTCGACAGCGCGTAGCGGGTGGGCCGTCCGAGCAGGGCGTTCTCGGCGCTCGTCGCCGGGAGCACCGTGTCGCTGTCCAAGCAGGCGGTGACCCGGCCGTCCCGGTCGACGAGTTGGACGAGCGAGGCGCCGGCGAGTTGGCGCAGCGGCGGGCACGGGGCTGCCTCCTGTCGCCCACCACGACCTGGGACGGGGCCCGGGCGGATGAGGCGCGGCCGCAGCGCCTCGGCCCGGGCGATGAGCGTCGCGTCGACACCCCGGCGGACCTGATGGGAGGTCGTCACGTAGGAGCCGAGCGTTGCCAGCGCGCCGATCGCTCCGGCCACCGCGGCCAGGGCGAGAGCGATGCGCAGCTTGAGCGTCACCGGCGGTCGGAGCGGGCGACGTAGCCCACCGAGCGCACGGTGTGGATCACGCGGGGGTGCCCTCCCGCCTCCGTCTTGGCTCGCAGGTACCCGATGTAGACGTCGAGTGAGCGGGAACTGGTCTCGAAGTCGAACCCCCAGATCCGGTCGTACAGCGTCGCCCGGGTGAGCACGGTGCCGGCGTTGAACAACAAGAGCTCGAGCAGATCGAACTCGGTCTTGGTCAGCTCGATCGGCCGCCCACCGCGGGACACCGTGCGCGCCTTGGGGTCGAGCATCAGATCGTCGAGGCGGAGCACGGAATCCGCACCGGACACGCTCGTCCGCCGCCGCAAGGCGCGCAGCCGGGCGAACAGCTCGCTCAGCGCGAACGGCTTGACGAGATAGTCGTCGGCGCCGGCGTCGAGCCCGGCGACGCGATCGTTGACCTGGTGGCGGGCGGTGAGGATGAGGATCGGAAGATCCGGGTGCCGGCGGCGAAGTTCACGGCAGGCGCTCAACCCGTCGAGCACGGGCATCATCACGTCGAGCACGACGACGTCGGGAACACGCTCGGCGACCGCCTCGAGGGCCTGCTTGCCGTCGGTGACGGCGCGCACGCCGTAGCCCTCGAGGCGCAGGGCGCGCCCGAGCGACTCGCGCACTGCATGGTCGTCCTCGGCGACGACCACGTCCGGAGCGTTGCCCGAGCTCAGCATCGCCCGAATCGTAAGCACGGCACTGCAAGGGTCGGGTAAGGACGGCTGCGGTGCCGCCCCCGAGCCGCCGGAGTCTCGCGAACCTCTTACGCGCCGGTGGGCGATGCTCTTACGAACCCGGGCGACAGTGATCACGCCCGGGAACCGTCGGGCCTGATCCGCAAGGAGAACTCTGCGATGAACAAGAAGCTCGCCGCGCTCGGGATGACCATCGCCCTGGGTGGCGGCGGGGTGGCCGGATTCGTCCTCTCCCAACCGTCGTTGTCCGGTGCTGTGGCAACCCCGGCGACATCCACCGGCGGAGCCGGCGACTCCGCTCGTCCCCGGCTCGCCGACCGCTTGACCGAGGTGCTCCAACC
>CAZQEJ010000038.1:19229-21433 GCA_964592165.1 uncultured Ilumatobacteraceae bacterium
TGTTCCCGCTGATGCTCGTCTTCGTCTGGGCGGCCGACACCTTGCTGCGCGGCTCGGCCCGGGAGAAGGTCATCGACTCCGCGGTCGGTCGCTTCCCGGTCATCGGGAACAGCCTCAACCAGGGGCACCTCGGTGGAGGGGCGATGGCCGTGACCGTCGGCGTGGTCGGCGCCCTGTGGGCCGGGACGAAGGCGTTCGAAGCGTTCGAGTTGGCGATGACGACGGTCTGGCACGGTCCGCTGACGATGCCGACGAAGTTCTTCCCGCGCAAGCTGCGCGCCGTGGCGATGATCGTCGCCTTCGGGCTCGGTCTCGTCGTCGCCACCGCCGGTTCGGCCGTCGTCGCCACGCTCCAGCAGATCCCTGCCGCGGCCCGCCCCCTGGGGATCCTCGCCTCGATCCTGTTCAACGCGCTTCTCGCCGGGATGATGTTCAGCTTCTCCGTCTCGCCGCGGCCGCCGTGGCGTCACCTCGTCCCCGGAGCGGTCGTCACCGGCGTGCTGATGACGCTGCTCTATTCGGTGGGGACCGTCTACCTGACGCGGGTGATCGCCAACGCCGGCGACACGTACGGCACGTTCGCGATCGTCATCGGGTTGCTCACCTGGCTGAACCTGATCTGCACGGTGGTCGTCTGGTCCGCGGAGTTGAACAGCGTCCTTGCCGGGCGCAGAGCGGCGCCGGTCTGAGGACGGTCTGCGCCGCGGGGATCACGATCGGTCCCCGGAGCACGCTGAGGGTGATCGCTGCGGATGGGTCGCGCGGACCGTCTTGGGCGGGCACGCCGTCGCCCGTGACCGTGACCGCCTCTCGCCCGTCACGGTCCGATCCGGCCGGCGTCGTCCTCAGTGTGCTCCGGGGAGGCGGCCGGAGGTCGGATCGATGGACGGAGGGAGACGATGGCCGGGCGTCCGCCGAGCAGCAGCGGATGCCGCCGCGATCGGGGTGCCCCGCGGTTGTCGTTGGTCACCCGCTTCGCGATCCTCAGCCTGTTCATCGTCGTCGCCATCGGGGCAGCGCTGGCGATGTTGCTCGAGCGTTCGGTGCGCGGGCGAGCGATCGCCGACGCACAGCGCACGGCGACCGTCGCGGCCGAGGTCGGTGTCGTGCCGGCTCTCGACGCGTCGGACGTGAACCGGGGCTTCGTGCCCCTCGACGACGGCCGCCGGGCAACGCTCGACGAGCGTCTGCTGCGTGTGATCACCCCCAACGGGGTGGTCGGGGTCACGGTCTGGAACCGCCAGCACTGGGTGGTCTATTCGGACGTCCCGGATCTCGACGGGCGATGGTTCCCCGGGACTGCAGAGCTCACCGCCGCGTTCGGCGGACGTGTCGTCTCCAAGGTCGTCGGTTCGCCCCGCTTGACGGCGCAGAAGGGAGTGCCGGGCCGCCTGCTCGCCGTCTACGTCCCGTTGCGGGTCGGTGCCGACGGACGCCTGACCGCCGACCCGCGGGTCGCGGTCAGCGGCGCGTTGGAGCTCTTCCTCCCCTTCGAACCGATAGCCGCGGCGATCCGTGGCGACATCCTGCGCCTCCACCTCGGCCTCGTCGTCGGCCTCGTCGTCCTCCACCTCGGAGTCCTCCGCCTGGTGGTCAGGGCTTCCCAGCGGCTCCGCCAGCAGGCCGAGGAGAACCTCCACCAGGCGCTGCACGATGGGTTGACCGGGCTGCCCAACAGGACGCTGTTCAACGAGCGTGTCGGCCACGCGTTGGAGATCGGCGCGCGCCGAGGCCATTCGGTGGCGGTGATGATCGTCGACCTCGACCGCTTCAAGGAGATCAATGACACGCTTGGTCATGCCCGCGGGGACGAACTGCTCCAACAGGTGGGCCGGCGGCTGACGGGGCGTCTGCGGGGGAGTGACTCGGTCGCCCGTCTCGGTGGCGACGAGTTCGCCCTCCTCCTCCCCGTCGTCCCCAGTGCCGCGGACGCCCAGTTGGTCGGACGGGAGATGCATCGCTTGCTCGACGATCCGTTCTCCGTTGGCGGTATCGATCTCGACGTCGCGGGGAGCATCGGGATCGCCGTCAGTCCGATGCACGGCACCGATGCCGGCAGCTTGATGCAACACGCCGAGGTCGCGATGTACGTGGCCAAGGCGACGCATTCGCACGTCGAACTGTACGACCCGGCGCTCGACGACCACTCCGCCGAGCGGCTCGAACTCGTCGCCGAGTTCCGCCAGGCGCTCGACGACGGTCAG
>CAZQEJ010000039.1:0-21175 GCA_964592165.1 uncultured Ilumatobacteraceae bacterium
GCCGGTCGCTCGACGTTCGTCTGCCCACGCTGCCAGCGCTGAACGGCGCGCCGGCACCGTTACGGTTGAACCCCGTGGACGCCCGTCGTTCATCGCTTCTCCGGGCTCTCGTCGTCGCCAGCGTGCTCGTCGCCGCGGCGTGCACGAGCTCCGCGCCGACCGTGGGCCCGGGGACCACGGGGGAGGGCCCGGGCTCGCCGGTGGTGCCGACCGGGACGTCGCCGACGACCGTGACGGCGGGCAACTCCGCGGCAGCGGCGAGCTCTGTGATGCCGAGCGTGGCGGGTGGTGCGACCACCGCCGCGCCGGTGTCGTGCTCGGTTGCTGACGGGTATCCGGTGGGGACGAGTACCCATCAGGTGACCGTCGACGGGGCGGTGCGCACGTTCCTCGTTCACGTCCCCGGCGCGTTGCCCATCGCCCCGGCGCTCGTCGTCGACTTCCACGGCGCCGGGTCGAACAAGGAAGAGCAGAGCGTCTACAGCGGCTTCGACCCGATCGCCGACCGCGAGGGGTTCGTCGTCGCCACCCCCGACGCGCTGGGCGATCCGGTGCGTCAGTGGGAGCTGATCGACCCCTCTGACGTCGACTTCGCCCGTGCCCTCGTCGCCGGACTCATCGCCGATCTGTGCGTCGATCCGCTCCGGGTCTACGCCGCGGGGATCTCCAGCGGGGCTGCGATGTCGGCTCGCCTCGCCTGCCAAGCAGCCGACGTCTTCGCCGGCTTCGGCCTCGTCGCCGCCGACCTCTACGTCCCCGAGCTGTGCGCCGCCGCCCCGCCCCATCCGATGGTCGCCTTCCACGGCACCGACGATCCCGTCGTGCCCTATGCCGGTGGTCCCGTCGCCGTCGCCGGGGGGCTGGTCATCGCCCCGGCAGCGCAGACGATCGGGGAGTGGGCGGAGCACAACGGCTGCGCCGCGGCGCCCACCGAGACGACGCTCGGCGACGATGTCGTCCGCCGGGAGTGGAGCGGGTGCCGCGAACCGGTGACGTTCTACGAGATCATCGGTGGGGGCCACGTGTGGCCCGGCTCGGCGATCGATGTCCCCTGGCTGGGCCGCACGACGCACACGATCGACGCCACCGAGTTGATCTGGAGGACGTTCGCCGGCTGATGGAGGAGCATGCCGCCGACCGGTAGCGGCAACCGGTCGGTGGACCGTTCCGCTAGCTTCGTCCGTCGCTGTGTTCCTCAAGACCCTGACCCTGAAGGGCTTCAAGTCGTTCGCCGAGGCGACGGCGATGGAGCTCGAGCCCGGCGTGACCGTCGTCGTCGGGCCGAACGGGTCGGGGAAGTCGAATGTCGTCGACGCGATCGCCTGGGTCCTTGGTGCTCAGGCCCCCAGCGCGGTCCGCAGCCAGAAGATGGACGACGTGATCTTCGCCGGGACGTCAAAGCGCAGTGCCCTCGGTCGGGCCGAGGTCAGCTTGACGCTGGACAACTCGGCGGGATTGCTGCCGATCGATCTGAGCGAGGTCAGCGTCACCCGCACCCTGTTCCGCACGGGGGAGAGCGAGTACGCGATCAACGGGGCGCCGTGCCGGCTGCTCGACGTGCAGGAGTTGCTCTCCGACGCCGGCGTCGGTCGCCAGCAACACGTGATCGTCAGCCAAGGCCAGATCGACGCCGTGCTCAACGCCCGCCCCGAGGATCGCCGAGCGATCATCGAAGAAGCGGCGGGGGTGCTCAAGTACCGCAAGCGCAAGGAGCGCGCCGAACGCCGGCTGGAGTCGACCGAGGGCAACCTGCTGCGTGTCCAGGATCTGCTGCGCGAGGTTCGCCGCCAGCTCCGCCCGCTGGAGAAGCAGGCGGCGGCCGCCCGTCGCCACGGAGAGGTCGTCGCCGAGCTGCGGTCACTGCAGATCTTCCTCGCCGGACGGGAAATCGCCGGCCTGCGCGTCCGCTTGGACGGCTTGGACCGCGAGCGGGTCACGGCGGAGGCGGCGCAGGCTGCGGCACAGGCCGATCTCCACCGGCTGACCGGGGACGTGCTCGCCGCCGAAGGAATCCTCACCGTTCGTGGGGGCAGCGACCTCGGCGAATCCCTGGTGCGCGTCGAGCAGGTCCGCGAGCACGCCCGCGGTCTGCTCAACGTGATCGACGAACGGCGCCGGGCGCTCGAGCGGGACCGCAGCAGGCTGATCGACGGGGGTGTCGTCGCCAACTTGGAGGCGGACGCGGCCCGGCTGCGGGCGGGGCTGACCGAGGTCGAGGCCGAGCTCGGCGCGTTGGAGCCGCAGGCCAGCGCGCTGACCGAGGACGAGGAACGGTTCGCCGTGCAACGCGCCGCGCAGCTCACCGAGCTGGAGGCCGCGGGGAGCAATCCGAACGCCGCGGCGAGCGCGGCGGCCGAGGTCCGCGGGGAGCTGCGCTCGCTGCGTGCCTCGGCGGAGCGGGCGGGCAACGAGCACCGCCGCTTGTCGGCCAGGTCCGACGCGTTGCGCGCCCGGGCCGACCACCTCGCCGAGGAGACCGCCCGTCTCGTCAGCGAGTGCGAGCAGGCCGAGCTCGCCGAGCTCCCCCTCGTCGGGGAGCTGGAGCAAGCCGAAGGCCGTACCCGCCTGGCCGATGAGGCGCTGGCCGCGGCGATCGAGTCCCAGCGCGCCGCGGCCGGCGAGCACGCCCAGTGGACGGCTCGGGCCGAGGCGCTGACCTTGGCCCTGGACTCCGCCCGGGCGCGCGCTGGGGCGGCCGACCTGGCCGGTCTGCAGGGGGTGCTCGGCACGCTCGTCGACCTCGTGGAGATCGACGAGGGGTACCAGGCCGCGTTCGAAGCGGCCGCCGGGGAGGCGATGCTCGCGGTGATCTGCTCCGACCAGCGCGTCGCTCGTGCTGCGCTCGATCACATCGCCAGGGGTGACGGTCACGGCGCCGTGCTCAGCCTGGAGGGCGCGGGCTTCCGCCGCGGACCGTCTCCGGAAGCCGCCGGTACCGGGTCCTTGCGGTCCCGTGTCCGGGGGCGCCGGGCAGACGTCGACGGGCTGCTCGACAGGCTCCTCGACCGAGCGGTCGTCGTCGCCGACTGGCCCGCGGCGATCGATGTCGTCACCGGCGAACCGGGCGCGATCGTGGTCACCGCCGACGGCCACCGCTTCTCCGCCAGCGGATGGCGGCTCGGCGCAGCGAGCGGTGGGGCGACCGCGGCCGCTGCCGAAGCGGCCCAGGCGAACGCCGCGGCGGCAGCCGAACGGCTCGCCGGACGCGACGCCGTGCAACGTGGTGCGGCGGAGGAGCTCGCCGCGGCGCGTCGCGCCGAGCAGGAGCTGACCCGGCGGCTCGACGCTCACGACGCCCGCTTCACCGCGTCAGCGGAAGGCCTGGCCCGTGCCCGCGGAGAGCGCCGGGAGGTCGCCGGCGAGTTGGAGACGGTCACCGCAGCGCTGGCCGAGATCGCCGAGCGGATCGAGCGGGAGCGAGCGCGCATCGCCGAGCTCGAGGTGCTCGTTCCCCGGCTGGAGGCGGACGAATCTGCCGAGGCCGCCGCGGCCCGGGGCCGCGGCGCGGCGCGGGCCCGGCTCGAGCAGCACGCCGCGGCGCTGGCCGCCCGGCGCAGGGACCTGGCGGTGCGCAACGCCGGTCTGGGCGAGCGGCGTGCGCTCCTCGAACGGCGCTTGGAGGAGGCCGAACGGCGTCTGCAGGCAGACGTCGTCGCCCGCGCCGAGGCGACCGAGCACCGCCTGCGCGTCGAACGTACGCTCGCCGCGATCAGCCGGCTGGCCGCGTTCGTCGCCGATCGGCGGGAGGTGATCGAGGCCGAACACGCCCGCCTCCAGGAACTGCGCCGCCGCCAGGGCGACGAGGTGCGGGCTCTCACCGCCCGGCTCGAGGCCTCCCGCCGGGCGCGCACGGCGGCCGAGCAGGAGGTGGACAGCGCGCGCGACCGCCTGCAGCGGATCGAGATCGAGGCCTCCGAGGCCCGCCTCCGGTTGGAGGGGGCGGTCGAGTCTCTGCGCCAGTCGCTCGGAACCGAGCCAGCGGTCGCCGAGGCCGCCGACGCTCCCGTTGTCGCCGGGGGGGTGAACCCGGCGGCACGAGTGAGCGAACTGGAGCGCGAACTGCGCCTGATGGGACCGATCAACCCCCTCGCGCTGGAGGAGTTCACCGCCCTCCAAGAGCGCCACGCGTTCCTCGAGGAGCAACTCGACGACGTGCGCACCACCCGTCGCGAGTTGCTTGGAGTGATCAGGGCGGTCGACGCGGAGATCCAATCGGTGTTCGCCGCCGCCTTCGCCGACGTCGCCGCCAACTTCACCACCCTGTTCGCCACCCTGTTCCCCGGTGGGTCCGGCCGCTTGGTGCTGACCAACCCCGACGACCTGCTCGGCACCGGGATCGAGGTCGAAGCCAAGCCGAGCGGGAAGAACGTGAAGAAGCTCTCCCTGCTCTCCGGCGGGGAACGCTCGTTGACCGCGCTTGCCTACTTGTTCGCCGTGTTCCGCAGCCGGCCTTCCCCGTTCTACGTGATGGACGAGGTCGAGGCCGCGCTCGACGACGTCAACCTGCACCGGTTCCTCGGGCTCGTCCAGGAGTTCCGCAACGAGGCGCAACTGCTCATCGTCTCCCATCAGAAGCGCACGATGGAAGCGGCCGATTGCTTGCTCGGGGTGACGATGCAGCCCGGCGGGTCGTCGAAGGTGATCGTCGAAAGGGCCGGAGCGCGCGCCTGAGCGGCGCGGGGTGTCGAGTCGCCCTGCGGCGTCCACCGCTAGCCTCGGCGCCCCATGGTCGCTGCCGTTGCCGTTCTCCTCGCGCTGTTCGTCGCCACGTCGGCGCCGGTGATCCTCCTCATCCTCGTCGCCCTCGTGCTCGTCTTCGGGCTGGGGGTGATCGTCGTCAGCCGGATGCGCGGCACCCCGGCGCGGCCACCGAGCCGCGCCGCTCCGTCCCCGCCGCGGGGCGTCGCGCCGGTGGAGGATTCGGCTCCGGCCGCTGGTTCGGCGGTGCCTGCTCCGGTCGAGCCGGCACCCATCGAGGAGGTCGACCTCGGGCTCGTCGCCGAGATCGACTCGATTGAGCTCGCCGAGCCGCCCGACATCGCCAGCGAGCAGGCCTCGTCGCCCGTGACGCCCGTCGTCGAGCGCCCCCGGCTGCGCGATCGGCTGGCCAAGGCCCGTGCCGCGCTTGCCGGGGCGATCAGCGGGGTGCGCTCCCGGGAGGGGATCACCGCCGACACCTGGGAGGACCTGGAGGAAGGGCTGCTGCGCGCCGATGTCGGGGTGCGCGTCGCCGCCGAGCTTCTCGACGGGCTGCGTCAGCGCGTCGCGTCGAGGGAGATCGTCACCCCCGATGCTCTGCTCGAGGCGCTGCGCGCCGAGATGAAGAATCGCCTGGCCACGGCCGACCGTGAGCTGACCTTCGAGCCGCGTGAACCAGGGCAACCGAACGTGTGGCTGTTCGTCGGGGTCAACGGGGTGGGCAAGACGACGACGATCGGCAAGGTCGGCGCCCAGCAGGCCGCGCTCGGCCGCAGCGTGCTGATGGCCGCCGGGGACACGTTCCGCGCCGCCGCGGCCGAGCAGTTGCACACCTGGGCGGAACGCTCCGGCGCCGATTTCGTACGGGGCAACGAAGGCGGCGACCCCTCCGCGGTGATCTTCGACGCGGTGCAGGCCGCGGGGGCGCGGCGACGCGACCTCGTCCTCGGCGACACCGCCGGGCGGCTGCACACCAAGACGAACCTGATGGAAGAGCTGCGCAAGGTGCGCCGTGTCGCCGAGCGCGAGCCGGGCAAGGTCACCGAAGTGCTCCTCGTGATCGACGCCACGACCGGGCAGAACGGGCTCACCCAGGCTCGCCAGTTCGGGGAGGCCACGGCGGTCACCGGTGTCGTGCTGACCAAGCTCGACGGCTCGGCCAAGGGCGGGATCGTCTTCGCCATCGAGACCGAACTGGGGATCCCGGTCAAGCTCGTCGGTCTCGGAGAGACGATCGGCGACCTCGTCCCGTTCGACCCCGAGGAGTTCGTCGACGCCCTGCTCAGCTCGTAGGCGGAGCACGATCAACGCCCACCGGCCCGACCGGGCGGGCTGACCACCAGGTAGGCTGGCCGACCGCATGTTCGACGCACTCTCCGACCGCTTCGAGGGGATCTTCAAGCGCCTGCGCGGCAAGGGCCGGCTGACCGAGGCCGACGTCGACGAGGCGCTGCGCGAGATCCGCACCGCGCTGCTCGAGGCCGACGTCAACGTCACCGTCGTGCGCCGCGTCGTCGGGCGGATCCGCGAAGCGTGCGTCGGCGCCGATCTGTCCAAGGCGCTCAGCCCTGCCCAGCAGGTGGTCAAGATCGTCAACGGCGAGCTGACCGCGATGCTCGGCGGGGAGACGCTCAAGCTGACCTACGCGACGCGCCCGCCGACGGTGATCCTGATGGCCGGTCTGCAGGGTTCGGGCAAGACGACGTCGTCCGGCAAGCTCGCCCGCTGGTTCAAGAGCCAGGGCCGCCAGCCGCTGCTCGTCGGCGCCGATCTCCAACGGCCGGCCGCGGTCGAGCAACTGCGTACCCTCGGGCGGCAGGTCGACGTCCCGGTGTTCTCCGAGCCGGGCGACCCGGTGCGCACCGCCGAGCGGGGGCTCGCCGAAGCACGCCGCTTGGGCCGTGACGTGCTCATCGTCGACACCGCCGGCCGCCTGGCGATCGACACCGAGATGATGGAGCAGGTGCGCCAGATCTCCGAGGTGATCGAGCCGCACTACACGTTCCTCGTCGTCGACGCGATGACCGGCCAGGACGCGGTCGAGGTCGCCGAGCGGTTTCATGAGACTCTGGCGATCGACGGGGTGATCCTCTCCAAGCTGGACGGCGACGCGCGCGGTGGGGCCGCACTGTCGGTGAAGGAGGTCATCGGCCGGCCGATCGCTTTCGCCTCCACGGGGGAGAAGCTCGACGCGTTCGAGCAGTTTCACCCCGACCGGATGGCCGGGCGGATCCTCGGTATGGGTGACGTGCTCACCCTCATCGAGCAGGCCGAGCAGGTCTACGAGGCCGACCAGGCTGAGCAGGCCGCGGCGAAGATGTTCGAGGGGGAGTTCACCTTCGACGACTTCCTCGACCAGATGCAACAACTGCGCAAGATGGGTCCGCTGGGCAACCTGCTCGGTATGCTCCCCGGGATGCCCAAAGAGCTCAAGGGCGCCCAGATCGGCGACGACGAGCTGAAGAGGGTGGAGGCGATCATCCGGTCGATGACACCGGGGGAGCGCCGCAAGCCTGAGACCATCAACGGCAGCCGCCGCCAGCGCATCGCCAACGGCAGCGGTACCTCGACCGGTGAGGTCAACCGGCTCGTCAAGCAGTTCTCCGAGATGCAGAAGATGATGAAGCGCTTCGGAGGGACGATGGGCGGGCGCAAGGGCAAGAAGGCCAAGATGCGCATGCCCGCCATGCCGCCCGGTTTCCCCGGTTTCAACTGACACAGGAGAGTGCAACAGCGATGGCAGTCAAGCTGCGCCTGACCCGAGTGGGCAAGACCAAGCAGCCGCAGTACCGGATCGTGGCCGCCGATTCGCGCTCGCCGCGCGACGGGCGGTTCATCGAGATCATCGGGCAGTACAACCCGCGCACCGAACCCTCGTCGCTGAACGTCGACAACGCGAAGGCCGTCAAGTGGCTGTCGCAGGGGGCCCAGCCGACCGAGCGCGTGCGCAAGCTCCTGCAGATCTCCGGCGCCTGGGCCGATTTCCAGGGCGCCAGCAAGTGAGCGGCCCGGCGCCCACCGCGGAGGCGGTGCTCGGCCACATCGTGCGCTCGATCGTCGACGACCCCGACGCGGTGGTCATCGGCGCCGAGGAGGCCGGCCGGGGACGCAAGGTGCGCCTCGAAGCGCGCGTCGCCTCCGGCGATCTCGGACGGGTGATCGGCCGCCGTGGCCGCACCGCGCAGAGCATCCGCTCCGTCGTGCGTGCCGCGGCGACGCGCGATGGTGTCGAGGTCGACGTCGACTTCGAGGACTGATGGCCGGCCCTCCGGGCTGGCTCATCGTCGGCAGGATCGGCCGCCCGCACGGTGTGCGCGGTGAGGTCTACGTCGACCTGACCACCGATCGCACCGATCGTCTCGCGGTCGGGTCGCGTCTGTGGGCTCGCGAGCGCGAAGTCGTCGTCGACGCGGCACGGCGACACAACACCCGATGGTTGGTCACCTTCGGCGGCTTCGACCGCACACTCGCCGAGCGGATGACCAACGCCGATCTCTACGCTGAGCCGGTCTACGACCCCGACGCGCTGTGGGTCCACGAACTGATCGGGTCGCGGGTCGTCGATGCCGCAGGCATCGAGCGGGGCGTGTGCACGGCGGTCGTCGCCAACCCGGCCGCGGATCTGCTCGAGCTCGACTCCGGGGCGCTCGTCCCGGTCACCTTCGTCACCGGCTCGACCGGGGGCGTGATCACCATCGACCCTCCGCTCGGCTTGTTCGACGATGAGGACGGCGCCGGCGCTGAGCGGAGCTGACCCGGCTGGTGACGGCCGGCCAGTGCGTAGCCTCGTCGTCCGATGCGGATCGACGTGTTCACGATCTTCCCCAAGCTGGTCGACGACTTTTGCTCGGAGAGCCTGCTCGGCAAGGCCCGCCGCGACGGACTGGTCGATCTGCGCTGTCACGATCTGCGCGAGCACACCACCGACGTGCACCGCAGCGTCGACGACGCTCCCTTCGGCGGAGGCGCGGGGATGGTGATGCGTGCCGAGCCGATCTTCTCCTCGGTCGAGGCGGCCGACCCGCCGCGCCCGCTGTACCTGCTCGGGCCCGGCGGGCGGCGGTTCGACCAGGCGATGGCGCATGAGCTCGCGGCCGGGCAGGAGGGGTTCAGCCTGATCTGCGGTCGTTACGAGGGGATCGATCACCGGGTGCGCGAACACCTCGCCGACGGCGAGATCTCCGTCGGGGACGTGGTCCTGTCCGGAGGGGAGGTCGCTGCCTGCTTGGTGATCGAGGCCGTCGCCCGGCTCGTCCCTGGCGCGATGGGCAATGCCGTGTCGCCGGTGACGGAGAGCTTCGGTGCCGGTGGATTGCTCGAGGAGCCGCAGTACACGCGTCCCGCCGTGCTGCGCGGATGGGCTGTGCCCGATGTGCTGCGCGGCGGCGATCACGCCCGGATCGCCCGCTGGCGCCACGCCCAGGCGCTGCATCGCACGCGTGCCGCACGCCCCGACCTGATCGAAGCCCGTGGCGGGCTCAGTGCCGACGAGGAGCGACTGTTGGAAGAGGTCCCCCCGGTCCCGTATCCTGCATCGTCCTTGTCCGCCGTCCGAAGGCCGCGCCATGAAGCCCACTGACCTCGTCGACCAGCAGTATCTCCGTGACGACGTGCCGGATTTCGCCCCCGGCGACGAGCTCAAGGTCCACGTCCGCGTCGTCGAAGGCAGCCGTGAGCGTGTCCAGGTGTTCCAGGGCAACGTCATCGCCCGCTCCGGGTCCGGCGTACAAGAGACGTTCACGGTGCGCAAGGTCAGCTTCTCCGTCGGGGTGGAACGGACGTTCCCGGTCCACTCCCCGGTGATCCAGAAGATCGAGGTCGTCCGCCGCGGCGACGTCCGCCGGGCGAAGCTGTACTACTTGCGTCAGCGCACAGGCAAGGCCGCCAAGATCAAGGAGAAGCGGGCGAACTGAGCCCCGCTTCGCCGTCTGCACCGGTCCGTTGAGCACCGACGATCTCGAGAACTACGAGGCGGAACGGGAGCTCCAACTCGCGCAGGAGTACCAGGACGTGGCGGCGATGTTCCGCTACGCGGTGGAGACCGAGCGCCGTTTCTATCTCGCCAACTCCGTCGACGTGACGGTGCTCTCGGAGGGACAGCGGCCGTTGGTCCAAGTCGAACTGACCGATGCCTGGGTGTGGGACATGTACCGCAAGACGCGGTTCGTTCCCGCGGTGCGCGTGCTCACCTTCAAGGACGTCAACGTCGAGGAGCTCCCCCCGGCAGAGCTGTAGGTCCCGGCCCCGATGACCTCCGCCCGCCAGGCCCGTGGGGCCTACGGTGAACGCCGTGCCGCGCAGTGGTATCGCGACGCCGGCTACGAGGTGCTCGCCCGCAACTGGCGCGACGGCCGGGCAGGCGAGCTCGATCTCGTCGTCGCTCGACCCGGGGAGATCGTCTTCGTCGAGGTCAAAGCGCGGGCCACCGACGCCTTCGGCGTGGCCGAAGCGGTGACCCCCACCAAGCAGGCGCGGATCCGCCGTCTCGCCGCGGCTTGGGTGCAGGCCCATCCGCCCGCCCGCGCCCGGCTGCGCTTCGATGTCGTGTGCGTCGTCGGAGCTCGGGTCGAGGTGATCGAAGCCGCGTTCTGACCTGCCGCCGGGGGGTGGGTCGGGCAAGTCGCCGATACCGTCGGGGCGATGTTGTCGTGGCGAACGAGATGAGCTCCACCGCGCGAGGCGCGATCGACGCAGGAGATGCTCGCCGGGGTGAGGTGGGGCGGCGGGAGTTCGTCGCCTTCGTCACGGTGATGATGGCAATGGGGGCGATGGCGGTGGACATCATGCTCCCGGTGTTCCCCGACATCCGGGCCGACTTCGGGATGGCCTCGGGATCCGCTCAGGTCGCCTGGTTGATCACCGCGTACTTCTTGGGAATGGCCGTCGGTCCATGGCTCTACGGTCCGGTGTCGGATCGCTTCGGTCGTCGCCCGCCGCTGTTCGCCGGGCTCGTCGTGTACGTCGTGGCTGCGATCGGCGCGTCGCTGGTCTCCTCCTTCGGGGCGCTCGTCGCCTTCCGCTTCGTGTGGGGCCTCGGCGCCGCCGCGCCGCGCTCGATCAGCGTGGCGATGGTCCGCGACCGGTTCGAGGGGGTGGCCATGGCTCGCCTGATGTCGATGATCATGGCCGTGTTCCTCCTCGTACCGATCCTCGCCCCGAGCGTCGGGGCGGGGTTGAACGCCCTGCTTCCGTGGCAGAGCGTGTTCTGGGTGCCGGCCGCGGTCGGGATCGGGCTGGGTGTGTGGGCCTTCGTCCGGCTCCCCGAGACGCTCACGCGCGACCGGCAGCGACCACTGACCGTGGGCGCGCTGCGTGAGGCGATCGGTGCCGTGGTCGGGAACCCGATGATCCGTTGGTACGCGCTGGCGATCACCTGCCTGACCGGAGCGTTGACCGGGTACCTGAACTCGAGCGAACTGATCGTCGAGGACGTCTACGACTACGGCCGCTACTTCCCCCTGTTCTTCGCCGCGGTGGCCGTGATGCTCTCCATCGCCAATCTGACCAATGGGCGGCTGGTGGAGAGGGTGGGACTGGTCCCGTTGCTGCGCCGCACGTCCGTGGCCGCGGCGGTCGCCGCCGTCGTTCAGGTGATCGTTGCCTTCGCCGGCAACGGGCGGCCGAACTTCTGGCTGTTCGCCGTCGTCATCGCGATCGTCATGCCGCTCGCCCAGGGCCTCGTGCCCAATGCGAACACCGCGGCGATGCTCCCCGTGCCGCACGTCGCGGGAACCGCCGCGGCTGTCATCGGGACGTTGACGATGGCCGGCGGTGCGCTGCTCGGCACGGTCGTCAGTTCCGTCTTCGACGGTACCGTCCGGCCCTACGCAGTGTGCATCGCGCTGCTCACCGGCGCAGCGGCGATGATGATCCTCGGTGCGACGCGGGCCACTGCGCTCGTCCCGGCTCCGGTCTGATCAGCAGCTACCGCTGTTCGCGCGGCCCCGAGTAGGGTCCCCGCGATGGAGACCATCGACGTTACCCGCACCGAAGCCGGCCTGGTCACCGTCACGCTCGACCGCCCGGAGAAGCGCAACGCGATCAACGTCGCGATGTGGGACGAACTGGAGGCCACGTTCCACGAGATCAGCCGGTCGCGCACCGACCGGGTCGTGGTCGTCACCGGTGCGGGTGGTGCGTTCTGCAGCGGGCAGGACCTCTCCGCGGTCGGCACGGGGAGCATGTACTACACGATGCGCCGGATCGGTGAGATCGCGCTGAGCCTCCACCGGCTCCCCCAGCCGACGATCGCCAAGGTGGTCGGAGTCGCCGCGGGCGCGGGGTTGAACCTCGCTCTGGGGTGCGATCTGATCGTTGCCGCCGACGACGCCCGCTTCTCCGAAGTCTTCAGCCGCCGCGGATTGTCGATCGACTTCGGTGGGTCGTGGCTGCTGCCGCGGCTGATCGGGTTGCACCGGGCCAAGGAACTGGCCTTCTTCGCCGAGATCATCGACGCTGCGGAAGCCAAGGAACTGGGCCTCGTCAATCGCGTCGTCCCCCGAGAGGAGATCGACGCGTTCGTCGACGACTGGGCGGCCAAGCTGCTGGCCGGGCCCCCGATCGCTCTCGCCCAGACGAAGGAACTGCTCAACTTCGCCTTCGAGCGCACCCTGGAGCAGGCGGTCGACGCCGAGGGTGTCGCCCAGAGCGCGAACTCCTGCACGGCTGACACCGGGGAAGCGATCCAGGCGTTCCTGCAGAAGCGAGCGCCTCGCTTCGAGGGGCGCTGACGCGGCCGGGCGCGGGCCGGCCGGGGACCACCGCTGCACGAGTGCGGCGGTGCCAGCCGAGGAGTGGAACCCTCCGGGCGAGTCGCCCGAGTAGCCTCGGGGCGGTGCGCCGAGCGGTCCTTATCGTCCTCGCCACTGGAGCGTTGCTCGCCGGTGCACCATCGGCGGGGGCGACGGAGGGGGAGGGCGACGGGGTGTTCGTCCCCGGTCCATCGACAACGGTCTCCTCCGAGACGACCATCGCCGGGGCGGTGACCCCGCCTGCGCCGGTGCTCCCGGTCCCTGCATCGGCGGTGGGGCCGGCCACGACCGTGCTGCCGGCGGGGTGCTCGCCGCCCGCGGTCCCCCACGCGGTGTTCCGCGCCACGCTCGTCAACGCCGACTTCGCGATCAATCACACCGCACGGTTCAAGGTGCTCGAATTGGTCAGCGGGTCGCTCGCCGGTTTCGAGATCGGTGGACTCGCCGACGTCGACTTCGGACCGGATGTCGGTTACCTGCGCCTCGGTGACACGTACCTCGTCGCCGCCGCGGTCGACGACGCGAGCGGCCGGCTGGTGTCCAAGGCGAAGGCGGAGCTCCCCCGCTTCGGGGGCGATCAGGTCGTCGGGGTCGACGACCGAGACGTCGTCTGCCCGACATTCGACGACCCGGTGATCTCCAAGATGTCCGACGGCTCGTCGATCGAGACAGGTGTGTTCGCCCCGATGATCGCGGCCAAGAGCAAGATCCTGTCAGCGTTCCTCCGTCCGGCCGGGGCCGCCTTCGGGGCGCTCGTCGCGCTCGTCGCGATCAAGCGGAGCCTGGCCGTGCTGGTTCGGCGGCTACGACGGCATCGCCGACATCGCCGCGCCACAGCCGGTCTCGCATCTCGGCGACTGCGTCTGCCCACCGCTCCAGCGCGACCTCGGTAGCGCCCTCGGGACGGAGGAACACGAGTCGGGCGCCGGCGGCGCCCTCGCCGAGGATCTCGGTGAGCAGAGCGCCATACACCGCGAGCTGAGGGGTGTAGCGCTCGACGAGCGTGCCGAGGTCCGCCGGATTGCCGACGGTCTTGTAGTCGACGACGATCAGTCCCTCGGGGGCCCGCACGAGAAGGTCGATGTAGCCCTCGACGATCCGCTCGCCGATCGGGGCGGCGACGTAGACCTCCCGCCAGTGCTCAGCACCGGATCCAGCAGCGGAGACGATCGGCGCCCCGAGTGCGGCCCGGGCGAGGGCGGCGACGAGTCCTGCCTGCCCGGCGATCGCTTCGGCCGCGGCGTGCGCTTCGGCCAACGGTCCGAGATCGCCGCGTCCGCCGAGGTCGGCGGACTGCAGCACGGCGTGCACGGCTCGCCCCACTGCGGTCCCGTATCGGCCGCGTTGCCAGGCGGGCAGTTCGAGATCGACGGCATCCTTGAGCAGGCCGGGGTCGGTCTCCTCTAGGGCTTCGGCGATCTCCGGCTCGTGGTTGACCGGGGCCGCGAGGCGTTCGGCGGCGATCGCCCGGGCGATCGCTGTCGCCGACCACGCGCTCGTCCGCGCCGCCCGATCGAGGGCCGCGCTGCGCGTTGCCTGCCACTCGTCGGGGTCCACCCAGGGGAGCTCGGCAGCGACCGGCTCCGGAGCCGATCGCGAGGTGGGCGACGGGGCCCACCGGCGATGAGGGGGGTGATCGGCCCCGGCTCCGGCGAGGAGAGCGGCGGCAGTCATCGAGGCGCGCTTGCCGTTCTTCGGTGGAGCCGTGCGGTGCAGGCTGACGACGAGGTGATCGGTGGCCCGCGTGCACGCGACGTACAGCAGCCGCAGTCGTTCGTCGAGGCCCATCTGCTCGTCGACGGGCCGGAACGCGTCGTAGATGTCGCCCGTGGACAGGGTCCAGGTGCCGTCTGGCGGCCAGAGGACCGACGTTCCCCGCCCACCACCCGGGCGGGTGGTCAGTCCGCCGACGATCGTGATCGGGAACTCGAGCCCCTTGGCCGCGTGGACGGTCATGATCCGCACCGAGTCGAGGTCGGTCTCGGGGAGGACGACCTCGGCCACGTACCGGCCGTCGTCACCTTGGCGCCGGGTCCAGGCGAGATAGGCGCGCAGGCCGGCCCCGCCGGCGTCGCTCCATGCTCGTGCCTGATCGACGACGAAACGAACCCGACGGAACACATCGCGGGCTCCCGGCCCGGCGAGGGCGAGCTCGAGCACACGCCGCTCGTCGACGATCCGCTGGAGCAGTTCGCTGGGGGTCAGCAGGTGACGGACCTCGACCAGGGCACGGAGGGCGACGAACGCGTCCCGCACCGGGTCGTCGCCGTCGGTGCCGTCGCGGGGGAGGGGATCGGGGAGCGTGCCGCCGAGCCGCCAGTGGCCGCCTCGGCGATGCCACTCGAACAGGTCCCGGTCGCTGCAGCCGAACAACGGCGAGCGCAGCGTGCTGACCAGTGCCAGCTCGTCGCTGGGATCGTCGACAGCGCGCAACGCGAGCAGCAGGCTGCGGATCTCGTTCGTCGCGTAGACGAGCGACGAGTTCTCTGCCTGGTAGGGGATCCCTGCATCGGCGAGGGCGGTCTCCAGCGCGCTGAGGCTCGTGCGCGAGGGGAGCAGCACGGTGATGTCCCCGAGGCGGCAGTCGCGGGTGGTGCCGTCGGCCTCGTGCACCTGCCAACGTTCAGCGAGCGCGGCGGTGACCACCGCGGCGATGTCGGTGGCCTCCTGCCGGCGGAGCTCGTCGGCCCGGACCTCGCCGGGGTGCTCGTCCACCCCGACGAGGGTGACGCTGCCCTGCCGTTCGTGCCAGTGAACCTCCAGCGGATGGAACGCCGGCTGGGAGTGGGGGGTAGGTGTGATCAGCTCGGCGAACACCGCGTTGACCCACTCGAGCACCGCCGGGGTGGAGCGGAAGTTCGTCGTCAAGAGCACCTCCGTCGCGCCGATCTGCTCACGGGCCGCGAGGTACTGGGCGATGTCGGCTCGGCGGAAGCGGTAGATCGACTGCTTCGGGTCGCCGACGACGAACAGCCGGCCGGGGAGGGGGACGATCCCGGTGAGGTCGTGATCCTGTGGCAGATCGGGATCGGCCGCGAGGCGGACGGCGAGCTCGAGCTGGATCGGGTCGGTGTCCTGGAACTCGTCGAGAAGCAGGTGCGTGTAGCGAGCGTGCAGCCGGCGGCGGAGATCGGGGCGGCGGACGACGACGTCGCGTGCGGCGACGAGCAAGTCGTGGAACTGGAGCTCCCCGGTCGCCTTCCGGCGGCTGACGCCGTCGAGGGTGAACCGGCCGATCTCTGCGCCGATCGACGCCTGCCACTCACGAGCGATCCGGCTACGCATCGCGCTGCGTTGCTCGTCCAGCTCGACGATCCGATCACGGAAATCTGTGAGCGCGGCCGCGCCGCCGGGATGCTTGGCCCAGTTCGCCTTCGCCCCGAGCCGGGAACCGATCCGCTTGGCGATCGCCTCGCCAAGGATCTCGATCGCATCGAACTCGTCGACCGCCTGCGCCAGGCGCCGCGCCCAGGCCGCCGCCTGCTCACACGCCGTGGCGGTCGCGTCGCCGAGCGGGCAGTCGGCGGTGGCGACGAACGCGTCGACTGCAGTGAGGAGAGGGCTCGTGTCCGGGAGGGGCGGACGTGGTGCGCCGAGGTCGACCCGCTCACGGACGAGATCCCAGTTGTCGGCGAAGGCCCGGGCGACCTGTCGGAGCCCGCTCAGGCCGATTCCTCCGGGAAGCTCCACGTAGTGGGCGAGGCGGATCCGCTGCGGATCGTCGAGGAGCCGCTCGAGGAACTCGTTCCAGTGGCGATCGAAGGCGATGTCGGAGCCGACTTCGTCGAGCACGCCGAACCCGGGCGGGAGTTCCGCTTCGATCGGCGACTCGCGCAGCAGCCGGGCGGCGAAGGCATGCAGGGTGCCGATCGCGGCGTCCTCGAGCCCGTCGAGCGCGGCACGGAACGGGGACGCTGCCGCCGGGTCGGCCGCGCTTGTCTCGGCGCGGCGAAGGTCGTCGCGGATCTTGTGGCGGAGGTCGGCGGCGGCCTTCTCGGTGAACGTGATCGCGGCGATGTCGCCGATCGGGACGCCGCGGGCGACGAGGGCGACGACGCGGGCCGAGAGCTGCGTCGTCTTGCCGGCGCCGGCGCCGGCCTCGACGAACAACGTCGCGTCGAGTTGGGTTCGGATCAGGTCGCGGGCGTCCTGGTCGATCAGCGGTCGTCGCTCGGTGACGGTGCTAGCCGGCCGTCGTGCTCCGGGGTGCGGGCCACCGGCTGGTTCGCCGGCGGCTGCCCCGGCGACACCGAGGGCGAGTTGGCGGGGGCCGCCGGCGTCCTGCGTCGTCCGCTCAGTCATCGTCGTCGCCCTCGGTGTCGCCCGCCAGCGCCCCGATCAGGGCCAGGTAGGGGACCAGACGCGGATCGCCGGCCTTGTGCAGCCAGCGGCGGAACGCGTCACCGGTGCCCAGTCCGTCGGGATCGCAGTACGGGCAGCCGGTCTGCGCCCGGTACACCGGTGCTTCGGGGTGCGGGGGGAAGAACCCGTCGCCGATCCCGCTGGCGATCACGGTGACGATCTCCCGGAAGCGTTGCCAGCGGTCCTCGTCGATCACGTAACCGACCGGCTCGCCGGTGCGGGTGAACGAGTAGCGAGCTTCGATCCCCACCGGAGCGGTACCGGTCGCGGTGGACACCGCCGCGGCGTACACGGCGAGTTGCAGGCGAGTGCCACCGTTGAATCCATCGGCGCCGAACATCTGCACGTACGTGCGCGGCCTGCCCGTCTTGTGATCGGTGATCAACCACTGTCCGGCACGATCCCGGTCCAGGCGGTCGATCGCTCCGGTCAAGCGGATGCGGCCATGCGGGGGTAGGCCGAGTTCGACCGTCGGCCAGGTGCTGCCCGGCATCCCGAAGCGGGTCTCGCTCGCGTACGGGGTCAGCCCACGCGCCGCTCGGTCGCGATCGTCGGCGTCGAGCCAGTTGCCCAGCTCGCGCTCCAACCGCCGCCGGTCGTGTTCCCAGAGCAGAGCCCGCCCGGCACGACCTCCTCGCTCGAGCGCCGCGCACTCCTCGGCGAGGATCCCGGCCGCGAGCCGGCGATGCAGTGCGCTCCACGGCTGCTCCGGCGTGGGTAGGGGCTTCGTCCCGTCCAGCACGGCGCGCAGGAAGCGGTCGATCGTCGTGTGCAGCAGTGCGCCCCGATCGAGCGGGGTGATCCGCGGCTGATCCACACCGTCGTCGGGGACCTTCACACCCAACACGTGCTGGAAAAGGTAACGGTGGGGACACATCGCCCAGTGCTCCAAGGCCGTCGCCGAGGTCGTCACCGCCGGGTCGAACGGGCTCGGCACGGGCAGGCCGGACAGATCACCGTCGTATGGTCCGATCAGCGGCGCTTCCCGGTCGCGGCGCAGCCGCAGGGCACGCCGCAGCGCTTGGTCGGTCGATGCCAACGGGTGCTCGTCGATCACCCCGCCGGCCCGCGTGTGGGCGAGGAGGGCGCGGACGCGATGCTCGAGCGCACTTGCCGGGAACTCCGCCCCGACCATGCCCGCGGCGAAGGATGCGACCTCGTGCTTCGTCCGCACGGCGAGCGCGGCGATGTCGTCCAGCCAGCGCGACGGTTGCTGGATGCTGGAGCGGCGCAGGTCGCCTCGTGGCACGGTGACCACCAACCGGGGTGCGGCCCCGGCAGCGGCCAAGAGGACATGACGCTGGCGGGAGAGATCGTCGATCTCGGTCACCAGTGCGGGGGCGACGAGAGCGCGATCGGCGGCGCTGAACAGAGGATCGCCACCCGGTCGCGAGGGCATCGTGCCCTCACCCATCCCGACGACGACGACGAGCTGACCGGCGAACCCGACAGCGCTCGTCAACGGACCGGCGATGAGCCCGTCGCCGATCCGCCCGGCGCGCAGCAGTTCGGCGTCGAGCGCGGCGCCGAGGGCGGCGGCGAACCCGCAGCGGTTCGGGGGAGCGGAGAGATCATCGAGCTCGGCGAGCCGGTCGATGGCTCTCTCGACGCGCTCGAAGGCAGCGATCTCCACCGCGGGGAATCGCCGGCGAGCGTGCTCCCCGCCGAGCAGCCGGCCGAGGAGCCGATGCGACCAGGTCACCCACTCACCCCACGGGCGGATGAGCTCCCGGGGGCCGAGCGCGTCGAGCAGCCAGCCACAGAACTCGGCGAGCGCGCCGGCGTGGTCGGCTTCCCGGCCGAGGCGCGCTGCTCGCCGCTCGTCGCCGGCAGCCATCGCCTCGTCGACACTGGCCCGCCGTTCGGCGACGTACTGGGCGAGGCGGGGGCGGATGTCGGCGGCGCCGGTTACTCCCGCCTCTCGGGCGATCCGCTCCCACGCAGCGGCGGGCACCAGCCGGCCGTGACGATCGCGGATCGGGGCGTTGCCGAGGAGGCCGAACAGGTCGCTGCGGGACATCCCGAACCGGTCGAGCTCGACCGCCGCGAGCAACGTGCGCCCGGCGACGCGCTCGGCGAGGCGCAAGGGGCTCGGGCCGTTCCAGCGCAGCCCCGCCGCGTCGAGGTGCTCGCCGACCAGCCGCTGGTAGGGCTCGGCGACGGTCCACACGATCGCCATCTGCTCGAGGGGTACGCCGTCGACCGCGGCACGGACGACGACGCGGAGCGCGGCGCGCACCTCGTCGTCGGCGTCGGAGGCGGAGATCTCCTCCACCGTGGGTGGCGACGGTGGTCCACCCGAGGGCCGGCGGGCGATGCCCAGTTGGCCGAGGAGCCGGTCGGTGACCGTATCGGCGAGGTGATCGCCGGTGACGGCGGCGATGACGCGCACCTCGCCGAGCTCCCCGAGGCGGCGCAACAGCGCGGCCGCCGGCGGGCTCGGTGCGACCGGTAGGTAGACGACGACGGATCCCAGGGCGGCCGCCCGAGTCTCGTCGAGCGCCCGCCGGGCCGAGGCGAGCAGGTCGGATTCGTCGTGCCACGACGGGGCGAGCCGGGCCCGCACCGCATCGTCGACGCGGACGACCTCCGCGGCCAGAGGGCTGCCGCGCTCGGCGAGGGCGCGGCGCCCGGCAACGGGGACGTCGGCGAGCTCGCGGGCGGCGCGCAGGATCGCGGCGACCGTCGCCGGGTGCTCCTGGACGGGGGCGAAGCGGCCGGGTCTGGCGGAGAGCTCGGCGGCGATCGCCGCGCTGCGCAGCGCGCTCGACACGGGGCGCCGGCCGGCAGCGGCGAGCTCGGCCCCACCGAGCACCTGGGCGAGGCGATAGATGGTCAGGAACTGGACCCCGGCGACGCCACCCGGCCGGCGAGCGAGCGAGCGGCGGGCGAGGACGCCCGCGGAGTTCGTCGGCACCAGCACGGTCACCGTGACGAGGGGGTCGTCCGCCTTGGCCATGCCGACCGCTTCGGCGAGCGCGTCGAGCGCCGCTTCGCCGAACCCGCAGCCAACCACCTCGATCGCCATCGGGAGCGATGGTAGGCGGGGGGTGTGTCAGCGGGTCTCGGCGGCGATGGCCCTCAGCTCGGCGACCGCGGCAGCCGCCCCGTCGGGGTGCCGGTACAGCGCGGAGCCGGCGACGAACACGTTCGCCCCGGCGCGGGCCGCGGCGGCGATCGTCGCCGCCGAGATCCCACCGTCGACCTCGATCTCGACCTCCTCACGGCGTCCTTCGGCGGCGAGCAGGTCGGCCAGGGCACGCACCTTCGGTTCCATCGAGGGGAGATATTCCTGCCCGCCCCATCCGGGGTTGACGGTCATCACGAGCACCAGGTCGACGACGTCGAGGACATGGCGGACGGCGTCGATCGGTGTCGCCGGGTTGAGCGCGACCGCCGCGCTGGCGCCGAGGGAGACGATGTGCTGCAAGGTGCGGTGCAGGTGAGGGCACGCTTCGACGTGGACGATCAGCCGGGAGCAGCCGGCGGCGACGAACTCGGCGGCGAGCACGTCGGGGGTGTTGATCATCAGATGGGCTTCGAAGGGCAGCTCGCTGTGCGGCCGCGCGGCGCGGATCACGTCCGGCCCGAACGTCAGGTTGGGGACGAACTGGCCGTCCATCACGTCCCACTGGATCCGGTCGACGCCGGCGGCCTCGAGCGCGGCGACCTCCTCGCCGAGGCGGGCGAAGTCGGCCGGGAGGACGGAGGGGGCGATCTGCACGGCTCGGCTCACCGCCTCGACGCTAACGGGCAATGGGCGCGGCTGCGGTCGGGCCCCGTCGGCGTTTCTGCCGCCTGCCCGTAGCCTGCCCGGCGATGGAGCTTGTCGTGCGCCCGCAGGCGATGGCCGCCGGTGGCAGCGCGATCGGACGGGAGCGCAGCGGCCGCGTGGTCTTCGTCGACGGCGCGATCCCCGGTGAGCTCGTCCGCGCCGAGGTCACCACCAGCCGGCGCGACTTCGCCCGGGCCGTCGCGGTCGAGGTTCTCCAACCGTCCCCCGACCGGGTCGTCCCCCCGTGCCCGTTCGTCGCCGCAGGATGTGGTGGATGCTCCTGGCAGCACATCGCGCCTCCCCGCCAGCGGTCGTTGAAGGTCGAGATCGTCGCCGACGCGCTGCGCCGCATCGCCCGTCTTCCCACCGCCCGCGTCGAGGCCGCGCCACCGCTGCCTGCCGGGACACGTCGCACGACGGTGCGCCTCGCCCCCGCCGGTGACGGCCGTACCGGCTTCCGCCGGGTGGCCAGCCACCACGTCGTCGCTGTCGACCATTGCCTGGTCCTGCATCCGTTGCTCGACGAGCTCCTCGCCGCCGACTACCGCACAGCAGGTGATGTGATGTTGCGCGTCGCCCCCGGGACCGG
>CAZQEJ010000040.1:0-3380 GCA_964592165.1 uncultured Ilumatobacteraceae bacterium
GTCTGTACGGCTCGTCGGGGATCCTCGGGACGAAGAGCGGCGGGCCGATCGCCGCTGCGTGGGCGGTGCTCCAGGCCGTCGGCGACGACGGCTACCTGCGCCTCACCGGTACGGCCCGGCGGGCCTGCCTGGAGCTCGCCGCGGGGATCGAGGCCCGCCCCCAGCTCGTCCTGCGCGCCCGACCGCAGACGACCCTGCTCGCCTTCGGAGCGCGCGACCCCGGCGCGCTCGACGTCCATGCGGTGGCCGCCGAGCTGTGGCAGCGGGGCTGGTACGTCGACCGCCAGGGACCTCCCCCCTCGCTGCACTGCACCGTGATGGCCGTCCACGACGGGCGGATCGGCGAGTTCCTCGCCGAGCTCGACGCGGCGATCGCGGCGGTGGAGTCGGGCACGGCGACGGGCGGGTCGGGGACGTACGCGACGCTCGACTGAACCGGTCACCGCACCCCGGCGCCCGCGCCGATCCGTCACCCGCCCGAGTGCGCCGGCTGAGCGGGCGGGTACTCCTCCGGCGTGCTAGGAAACCGGCCGATGCCCCACCGGACCCACCCGTAACGCCGATGGAAGCCGGGGAACTGGCCGGGGTTGCCGGCGCACTGCTCGTCTCCGCGGTCGTCCAGCTGACCGCCGGGTTCGGCTTCTCCCTCGTCGGCATGCCGCTGATGGTCCTGTTCACCGATACGCGCACCGCATCGATGATCGCCGGCACGCTCAGCTTGGTGACGAGTGGGTTCCAGGCCTGGCACGGTCGGGCGGAGATCAAGTGGCACTCGGCCGGTCGCCTGTGTGCGGCGTCGGCGATCGGCATGCCCTTCGGTCTGCTCGTGTTCGAGGTCGCCTCCGAGCGCGGGCTGCGCCTCCTCCTCGGAGTGGCCACGCTCGGCATGGTCGTGCTCCTGTGGCGCGGCTTCGACCTGTCCGGCCGCGGCCACGGTGCCGACTGGGTGGCCGGTACCGCAGCGGGGATGTTGACCACCTCCTTGTCGACGAACGGACCGCCGCTGGTGCTCGTCCTCCAGGCCCGGCAGCTCTCCCCCGGCGCGTTCCGGGCGACGATCACCACCGTGTTCACCCTCACCGGCGCTGCCGGTTTGGTCGCCCGCGGCGCTCTCGGTGGGTACACGGGGCCGGTGCTCGCCGGCCTCGCTGCGTCGCCGGTCCCGGTCGCCGCCGGGATGCTCGCCGGGTTCCGCCTCCGCCGCCACGTCGACGGGGAGCGGTTCCGCGCCGTGGTCCTCGTCCTCCTCGTGGCTGCCGGAGTGTCGGCGATCCTCGCCGCCCGGTCCACCTGAGCTGCGCCCCGCACGGGACGGCGGTCGTCGCTCCTCGATCGCCTATGCTGGGCGGGCCATACGACCCCGGTCGGGAGAGCTGACGGCGCAGCCGGCGTCGCCAGCGCCGAAGGAGCAACCACCCCGGAATCTCTCAGGCCCCCGGACCGATCGGGCGAGGCAACGCTGGAAAGCAGCCGGACGACGGACGGCTCACCGACGGGGAAAGCCGCCCGGTGCGGTGAAGCTCTCAGGTCCGACGACAGCGGGGGAACCGAGCACCCAGCACCCAGCGAGGCCCCGCCATGCGTCCTACCCTGACCGAGCTCATCGCCGCCGACGAGTTCCCCCGCCGCCACCTCGGGCTGACCGACGCGGATCGGGCCGAGATGCTCGCCCTCCTCGGCGTCGCCGACCTCGACGAGCTGGCACGGCGCGTCGTCCCCGATTCGATCCGCATCAACGAGCCGCTGCCCCTCCCCGGGGCGCGCTCGGAGACCTCCGTCCTCGCCGAGCTGCGCGCCCTCGCCGCGGAGAACCAGGTGCTCACCAGCCTGATCGGCCAGGGGTACTACGACACGATCACCCCCCCGGTGATCCGCCGTAACGTGCTGGAGAACCCGGGCTGGTACACCGCGTACACCCCGTACCAGCCGGAGATCAGCCAGGGACGGCTGGAGGCGCTGCTCAACTTCCAGACGATGGTCGCCGACCTGACCGGGATGGAACTGGCCAACGCGTCCGTGCTCGACGAGGGAACCGCGGCCGCGGAGGCGATGGCCATGGCCCACCGCCTCGCCCGGCGCGGTGACCGGTTCTTCGTCGATGCCGACACCCACCCGCAGACGATCGCCGTGATCGCGACGCGCGCCGAGCCGGCGGGGATCGAGCTCGTCGTCGGCGACCCGCTCACCGACCTCGATCCGGCGTCGGTGTTCGCTGCGCTGATCTCCCACCCCGCGTCGAGCGGCGAGCTGCGCGATATCGCCCCGATCGTCGACGCTCTGCACGCCGCCGGGGCGCTCGCGGTGGTGACCACCGACCTCCTCGCCTGCGTGCTGATCACCCCCCCAGGTGAGGCCGGGGCGGACATCGTCGTCGGCAGCGCCCAGCGCTTCGGTGTGCCGATGGCCTTCGGTGGTCCCCACGCCGGCTTCCTGGCCACCCGCCACGTGCATGCCCGGATGCTCCCCGGCCGCCTCGTCGGGGTGTCCACCGACACCGCCGGGCGTCCCGGCCTGCGCCTCGCCCTGCAGACGCGTGAGCAGCACATCCGCCGGGAGAAGGCGACCTCGAACATCTGCACCGCGCAGGTCCTGCTGGCGAACATCGCCGGGATGTACGCCACGTACCACGGGCCGCAGGGTCTGGCCCGGATCGCCGAGCGGGTGCACCGGTTGACCTCGATCCTCGTCGCCGGGCTCCGTTCGGGTGGGATCGAGATCGTCAACCGGCACTGGTTCGACACGGTCGTCGTGCGCACCGCGGGACGGGCCGGCGAGGTGCTCGCCGCGGCCGTCGCCGCAGGGATCAACCTCCGCTCGATCGACGCCGACCACGTCGGGCTCAGCCTCGACGAGACGTCGAGCCCGGCGACGGTGGAGGCGGTGTGGGGCGTCTTCGGAGTGATCGCCAGCGTCGCCGTCCTCGACGCGACCGTCGGTGACGGGATCGCCGCCGCCCAGCGGCGCACCTCGCCGGTGCTCACCCAGGAGGTGTTCAACCGCTACCACTCCGAGCACGAGATGCTCCGCTACCTGCGTCGTCTGGCCGACCGTGACCTCGCCCTCGACCGGACGATGATCCCTCTCGGATCGTGCACGATGAAGCTCAACGCGACCGCCGCGATGGCGCCGCCCACCCGGCCGGCGTGCCCCGCCAAGGTCCGCTCGACCTGCCCGTCCGCAGTTCGCCGGAGCTGGACCAGGCAATTCGGATCGTCTCCACCCAAGGCCGCCAATGTTCCGTCCGGGGAGAAGGCCACACTGTGGTGGCTCCATTCGAGTCCGTCGAGCGTGGCGAGCGGTGAACCGTCGTCCGTTTGCCAGAAACGGACCGTCGCCTGGTCGCTGCTGCAGCTTCTCATCAGGAAGAATGCCAGGATCAG
>CAZQEJ010000040.1:3390-21133 GCA_964592165.1 uncultured Ilumatobacteraceae bacterium
CGAGATGGAGCCGATCACCTGGCCGGCGTTCGCCGCGATCCACCCCCACGCGCCCGCCGAGCAGACCGTCGGGTACCGCACGCTGATCCATTCTTTGGAGCAGATGCTCTGCGCCGTCACCGGGTACGACGCCGTCAGCCTCCAGCCGAACGCCGGCAGCCAGGGCGAGCTCGCCGGCCTGCTGGCGATCCGCGCCTACCACGCGAGCCGCAACGAGTACCAGCGCAACGTGTGCCTGATCCCCTCCTCCGCCCACGGGACGAACGCGGCGAGCGCGGTGATGGCCGGGTTGAGCGTGAGCGTGGTTGCCTGCGACGACGAGGGCAACGTCGACGTCGCCGACCTCGAGGCGAAGGCCTCGGCCGCCGGGGATCGGCTCGCCGCGGCGATGGTCACCTACCCGTCGACACACGGCGTGTTCGAGGAGGAGATCGTCCGCATCTGCCAGATCGTTCACGACCATGGAGGTCAGGTGTACGTCGATGGGGCGAACCTCAACGCGCTCGTCGGCCTCGCCCAGCCCGGACGCTTCGGCGCCGACGTGAGCCACCTCAACCTGCACAAGACGTTCTGCATCCCCCACGGCGGCGGCGGACCGGGTGTCGGGCCGGTGGCGGTGCGCGCCCATCTCGCCCCGTTCCTGCCCGGCGATCCGCTGGCCCCTGCCGGCAGCCAGCCGGTCGGCCCGGTCAGCGCGGCCCGCTACGGATCGGCCGGGATCCTGCCGATCTCCTGGGTGTACATCGCCTTGATGGGCGCCGCCGGGCTGCGCGCCGCGACGCTCGACGCGACCCTCGCCGCGAACTACGTCGCTCGCCGTCTCGACCCCGTGTTCCCCGTGCTGTACACGGGCTCGGGTGGGTTCGTCGCCCACGAGTGCATCCTCGACCTACGCCCGGTGACGAAGGCGACCGGGGTGACCGTCGACGATGTCGCCAAGCGGCTGATGGACTACGGCTTCCACGCTCCGACGATCAGCTTCCCGGTTGCCGGGACGCTGATGGTCGAGCCGACCGAGAGCGAATCGCGGCGCGAGCTCGATCGCTTCGTCGCTGCGATGCTCGCGATCAGCGAGGAGATCGCCGCGATCGCCAGCGGTTCCGTGGCGATCGAGGAGAGCGCGTTGCGCAACGCGCCGCACACCGCGGAGGATCTCCTCGACGCCTGGGATCGCCCGTACTCGCGAACCGACGCGGCCTACCCGGTGGAGGGATTGCGCGCGACGAAGTACTTCCCGCCGGTGTCGCGCATCGATTCCGCCTACGGCGACCGGCACCTCGTCTGCGACTGCGCGCCGATCTCCTCCTATCTGCCCTGAGGGAGCATCGCTCCGGCGCCGACGGCGCGGCGATTAGCGTTCCGCACATGTCCGATGCGCGACCCAATCCCGCCGCCGATCTGCTCGGCTTGCTCGGCGCGGCCAACCCGCTCCCCGCGATCGGCAAGACCGTCGAGCAGTTCCGCACGTCGGTCGACGCGATGCTGCGCGCCGTCAGCGCGTTCACCGAGACGATGGAAGCGCTGAGCGGTGCGGCGAACCGGGTCAATCGATTGCTCGACGACATCGAAGAGCCGATACGCGCCGTGGTGCCCCGCGTCACGGCGGCGGTGAAGGTCACCGAAGGGATGATCGACCAACTCCTCGACCCGGTCGAACGGGTCAGCCCCCTGCTGTCCGGGGTCGCCGAGTCGTTGAGCAGCCCCTCGTTCCGCAAGCTTCCCACCCAACTCGGCGAGTTCCTCGAGTTGATCGGGAACCTGACGACCCGCCTCAGTCCACTGTCGCAGATGCTCGAGTCGGCCGGCGGGCTGTTCACACTCAGCCCATGGCGCAACGTCTTGGGGATCGCCGGGCAGGACAGCGGATCAGCGTTGCCCGGCACCGCGGCGAGCCCGCCACCGGAGGCGCCTGTCGCGGCGCGCTGGTCACCGGCCCCGCCCCCGCCGACGCGCGCTCCCGTCGTGGCCGGAGCCCAGGCGAAGGCGCCGGCGAAGCGCGTCGCATCGGAGCCAGCGATGAAGAAGACGGCGGCGACGCCGAAGAAGGCGGCGGGGAAGAAGGCGCCTGCGAAGCAGGCGGCGAAGAAGACGGCGGCGAAGAAGACGGCGGGCGCGCCGAAGCGGGCGGCAACGACCCGTGCCGCCGGGCCCCCGGCATCACCTTCGTCTGGTTCACGACGCGCCGCTCGCTGAGCGGCCTCGCTGCGAGCGGGTTCGCGGCCTCAGGGCGCCGCGTCAGTGCGTGACGAACGGCGTCGCCACGACCGTGCCGGGGATCGCTGCGCCGCGCACGTCGACCGTCACCGTGGTGCCCTGCTCGGTGTCCGGCGGGAGGAAGGCGAGGGCGATGCCGTGCTCGAGAACGGGAGAGTAGTTGCCGCTCGTCACCGTGCCGGCGACCGCGCCGTCGATGAGCACCGCGCACCCCTCGCGCGGCGGCCGGCGGCCTTCGGTGGTGATCCCGTACAGCAACCGCTGCACACCACGCTCCCGCTCGGCAAGCAACGCCTCGCGCCCGTAGAAGCGCTCCTTACCCCACGCGACGACCCATCCGAGACGGGCTTGCAAGGGGGTGATCCCCGGGCCGAGCTCGTGTCCGTGCAGCGGCAGCCCGGCCTCCAAGCGCAACGTGTCCCGGGCGCCGAGGCCCGCGGGTGTCACACCCGCGGCCAGCAGCGCATCCCACAGGCGGCGGGCCTCGGCGGAGGGGACCGCGATCTCGATCCCGTCCTCGCCGGTGTAGCCGGTTCCGGCAACGATCAGCGGAACGCCGTCCCACTCGACGGGGGCGACACGGAAGCGCTTGACCTCGGCGGCCGCCGGGCACACCGTGGCGACGGCGGCCCGGGCGGTCGGACCCTGTACGGCGAGCACGGCGCGTTCGTGGGTGGTGTCCACCCCGCCGAGCGCCGAACGCACCCGTTCGGTGTTCGACGCGTTGGGCATCACGTCGAACGTCGTCTCGTCCACCCACCAGACGATGATGTCGTCGAGCACGGAGGCGTCGTCGTCGAGGAGCAGGTGCGTGTACTGAGCGCGCCCGGGGGCGACCTTGGCCAGGTCGTTGGTCAGCGTCACCTGCAGCCGGTCGAACGCGGAGGGTCCGCTGACGCGCACCGTGCCGAGGTGGCTGACGTCGAACACCACCGCCGCGCTACGGCAGGCGAGATGTTCGGCAACGGTTCCCGCGGGGTACGCCAGAGGCATCTCCCATCCGCCGAAGGGGACAAGCTTGGCCCCCAGCTCGCGGTGCGCGTCGATCAGCGGGGATGATCCGAGGTCGGGCATGAGCCCGATGCTAGGCGGCGGGACCGGAACGCTAGGAGGTCAGCCGGTGGCCGACGCCGGAACCTCACCATGGGTGGCCGGCTCGGCATGAAGCTGGCGCAACGACCGGTCGATCTCTCCTTTGACCCCGGCCAGGGGGAGCACGTTGAGCACTCCCTGGCCTCGGCGGACGACGTCGATCAGTTGGTCTCCGTCGCAGAGCAACACTTGGGAGCCGTCGATCACCAGGTGTGCGGCGGGGATGTCGTCGGTGACCTGTGACCGCAGGTAGTCGAACACCTCGCGCACCGACTCCAGGCGGATGCCCGCCGAGAGCAGGTTCTTGATGATCTTCAGCTCGAGCAGGTCGCGGTAGGAGTACTGGCGGCGACTGCCACTGCCGCTCGCGTCGCTCAACGAGGGGCGGACGAGATCGGTGCGGGCCCAGTAGTCGAGCTGGCGGTACGTGATCCCGACGATCTGGGCAGCCTTCGTCCCGCTGTAGCCGACTTCGCTCATCGCGTCCTCCTCCTACGGCCGGCGGCGACCGCACGGCCGGGCGATCTCACGCCCTCGGTGTTGCACCGGCGTAGTTACGGCGATGTCAACATCCGCGGCAGGCTACGCCGGTGCGTCGCCCCCTGCAAGGGTCGACGGCGGGGACGGTGGGACTATTCGGCGAAGTCGTCCGGGCTGACGCTGGCGATGAAGTCCTGGAACTCGGCGAGGATCTGCTCCTCGTCACGGTCCTCGCCGTCGTCCTCCTCGGCTTCCTCCACCTGGCCCCCGACGTCGAGCACGTCGTCGGTGGCGAAGATCGGGCACCCGACACGAACCGCCAGCGCGACCGCGTCCGAGGGGCGGGCGCTGACCACCAGTCCTTCCCCGCCCGAGTGGAGGTGCAACTCGGCGAAGTAGGTGTGCTCGCGCACCTCGGTGATCACGACCCGCTCGATCGCCGCCCCGAGCCGGGCGAGAACGTCGCGGAACAGGTCATGGGTCAGTGGCCGTGCCGGCTCGATCCCTTCCAGCGCGTAGTGGATCGCGGCAGCTTCCGGGTTACCGATGTAGATCGGCAAGACCCGGTGGAGGCCATCCTGCTCGCGCAGCATCATCACCGGTGCGTTGGCCGGCACCTCCAGACGCACGCCGATGAGCTCCATCGGTACCACGACGTCACCATACCCCCCGGCGCAGCGGAGGGGAACGAGATCGGACGTCCTTGCCCAGGGGAACACCGTCGGGGCCCTCTCGGTGCGGCGAGGGGACGATCGCTCCGCCCGGTCCTCAGGAACGGTGGGTGTCCAGGGCAACTTCGACAAGCAGGCGGCGCAGCTCGGCACCGGCATCGGCAAGGTCGGCGAGCGTGGCCAAGGCCTGCTCCCGGGCCTGCGGGTTCCGTTGACGCAGCAGCGGCGTGACGAGTTGCTCGAACAGGCCGACCTCCTTGTCGGCCGCCATCCGCCACGCGCGAAGGTGGCGGACCTCCAGGCCGTGATCGAGCAACCGTCGGGCGACACCGGCGATCTCCAGCGCGTCGACTCCGTAGGTCGTCATCGATCCGGTTGTCCGTCCGGCGATCAGCCCGAACTCGACGAGCTCCTTCAACGTCGCCGGGGATACGCCGGCGACCGAGCTCAGCTCCTCGGCAGTCATCCGTTCCTCGGGCAACGCCGGGCGGCGGACGATGCTCAGGGCGCGGACGTTGGTCGTGGCCGGTGCCGGCTCGGTGGCGACTGGGTGGCCGGACGCGGCCGGTGCCTCCTGGAGGGTGGCGACGACGTCGCCGATCTGTACGGCGTCGCGGTCCTGATGCGCTTCGCCGGTCGGCGCGGCGGGATCCCCGCCGACGACGGTGGGCCGTGCCTCGCCAGCAGCAGGCCGTGTGCTGGTGGCGGTCGCCACCTGTTCGACGGAGGGCGGGACCTCGGTGGCCGGCCGGGCCGGTGGAGTCTCGGTGGCGACAGGCGTCCCCGGTTCGGCGGCCCAACTCGCCCCGGTCGGGACGGGGCGGGGAGGGTTGGGCAGCGTCTGGTCGACGTCGTCGAGGCGCTCCTTGATCACCCGCAGCGGCAAGTAGTTCTCCTTCTGCTCGCGCAGGATGAAACGCAGTCGCTCGACGTCGCCGTCGTAGAACTTGCGGTAACCCGACGGTGTCCGCTCCGGATCGATCAGTCCCTGGGTCTCGAGGAACCGGATCTTGGAGATGGTCACGTCAGGGAACTCTTCGAGGAGCAGCCCGAGTACCTCTCCGATCGAGAAGTACGGTCGTTCGGTCACGTGCTGCGTTCGCTGGTGTCGAAGAAGACGAGGCGGAACTTGCCGATCTGCAGTTCGTCGCCGTGGTTGAGGACCGCTTCTTCGATGCGTTCCTGGTTGACGTAGGTCCCGTTCAACGAGCCGACGTCGCGCACCGTGTACCGGCTGCCTTCCCGGATGATCTCCGCGTGGCGGCGGGACACGGTGATGTCGTCGAGGCTGATCTCGCTCGCCGGGTGCCGGCCGAGGCGGGTGAGGACGTCGCGCAGCACGAAGCACTCCCCGGCCTGCGGGCCGGTGCGGACGACGAGCGAAGCAAGCGTGTCGTCGAGCTCGTCGAGACGAACGATGACGTCGTCGTCGGGTCCCGGTGCGTCGAGCAGCGGGTCGATCTTGGCCAGCGTGATCGTCCGGTTCTCCAGCGAGTCGAGAGCCATCCCGCACGAGGAGCAGAAGTTGGAGCCGGGCGGGTTGCGATGTCCGCACTGGTTGCAGAACAGGTACGCCACCCGGGAACCCTACCCCTCGATCAACGCCCCGTACGCGGTCACGTCGAGCAACGCGTCGAGATCACCCGCAGCTGCCGGTTCGATCTCGAACAGCCAGCCCCCGCCGTACGGATCGCTGTTGATCAGTTCGGGTGACGACGCCAACGCCTCGTTCACTGCGACGACTGTTCCCCCGACCGGGGCGTAGATGTCGGACACCGACTTGGTCGACTCGACCTCGGCGATCGTCGCCCCACCGGCGACGGCCGTGCCGACGGTCGGAAGCTGGACGAACACGACGTCACCGAGAGCGTCTTGGGCGTAGTCGGTGATCCCCACTCGCACCCGTCCGTCGAGCTGTTCGATCCACTCGTGGTCGGACGAATAGCGGAGGTGTTCGGGCAAGTTCATGGGGCGCGACCCTACCCCGTCGCGCCCCGCCGACTGGTGGTCCGCAGGGCCACGACGCCCCCTGTGCTCAGCGGATCAGCTGGCGGATGCGCCGCCCGTACTCCTGGGCCAGCCGGCGGGCCTCCGCATCGCTGCTCGCCTCGGCCCAGACCCGGGTCACCGGCTCCTCGGGGTCGGGGAGGGCAAGCGCCCACCCGTCGTCGTGGTTGACCCGCACGCCGTCGATCAGGGTGACCGAGCGCCCCGCCATCTCGACCAGGGAGCGCATCACCAGGCCCTTTTGCTCCCACGGGGTGACCACGGTCTCGGCGGCCATGTACACCTTGGGCAGCGCGGCGCGCACGCTGGACAGTTCCCTGCCGGTGCGGGCGAGGAGATCGAGCATCTTGACCAGCGATGCCGCCGCGTCGAACGCGGGGAGGAATCCGGGAAGGACGAAGCCGCCATGCCCGTCGGCGGCGAAGCCGACACCGGGAACGGCCGAGGCGGCCATCAGCGCCGGGGTCGACAGCTTGGTGTCGACGACGGTCCGGCCGTGCGCCTCGGCGATCCGGTGGACCTGGGAGGTGACGTTGATCGGCACGGCGATCCGGTCACCGTAGAGGTGGTCGCAGACGAGCTCGACGAAGCAGAGCAGGGCCTCGGTGTCGCTGAGGACCTGGCCTTCGTCGTCGACGAGGGTCAGCCGTTCACCGTCCGGGTCGAACACCGCGCCGAGATGGGCGCCCGAGGCGCGTACGTAACCGGCGACCCGTTCCGCGGCACTGACCGGGTCGAACTCGAGTCGCTCCTTGGTCGCTACGTAGGGGTTGATCGCGAGTACGTCGGCGCCGAGCTTGCCGAGCACGTTCGGCATGACGAACGACGCTGCCCCGTAGGCGTAGTCGACCACGAGCTTGAATCCCCGCTCGGCGATCGTCGCCCGTTCGACCGTCGCCGAAAGGGCCACGGTGTAGTCCTCCAGGGCGCGCGGCGGGAACTCGATGTAGCCGATCTCCTCCGGGATCACCCGGCGGAAGTCCTCCCGCTGGAACTGTCGCTCGATCTTGCGCTGCTGGTCCTCGGGGATGTCGGCGCCGGCGTTGTCGAAGAAGCGGACGAGCACCCGCTCGGTGTCGGTCGGGTGGAGGCGGACGGTCAGCCCACCGATCGCCCGTGGAGAGCGGACGAGGAAGCGTGTCACCGGGATGCTTGCCGTCTCCAGGTCGAGCACGTCGATCCCCGCCGCGTTGAGTCCAGCCATCATCGCTCGCTTGAGCATCCGCGCAGCGCGGCTCGAGTCGCGCGAGGTGACCACCGTCGAGCCCTTGCGGAGCAAGGTCCCATAGGCCATGGCGACCTTCGTCGCCAACTCGGGGGTGATGTCCACGTTGGCCAATCCGGTCACGCCGTCGCGCCCGAACAGGCTGCGCGCCCCCTTGGACTCCCACACGATCGACGTGTTGACGACCGCTCCGTCCTCGATTGTCTTGAACGGGTAGACCTTGACGTCGCTGGCCACGATCGCGTCCGCACCGACGAAGACCTCGTCGCCGAGCACCGCCCCTTCCTCGATGCGCGCGTTGGAGCGCACGCTCCCGGCCCGCCCGATGATCGCGCCGCGGATCCTCGCCCCGGCCCCGATGTAGGCGTTGTCGTGGATCACCGAGCGTTCGACGTGGACGTCGTTGAGCAGCCGCACGTTGGAGCCGAGCACCGTGTACTCGCCCAGCCGGCAACCCGCTTCGACCTTCGACCCGGGACCGATCACCGCCGGGCCGACGACCTCCGCCGCGGGGGAGATCTCCGCTCCCTCGCCGAGCCACACCCCGTCACTGACCTGGAACCCGGGGATGTCGACGGCCACGCGCAGGTCGAGCACGTCCTTGTGGGCGCGTAGATACCCCTCCAGGGTGCCGACGTCCTCCCAGTGCCCGGCCTCGAGCACCGGCCCGTAAAGCGGCTGGGAGTCGGCCAGGAGGCGGGGGAACACGTCCCCGGAGAAGTCGACCGACCGCCCGCTCGGGATGTAGTCGAAGATCTCCGGTTCGAGGACGTAGATACCGGTGTTGATCGTGTCGGAGAAGACCTGACCCCAGGTCGGCTTCTCCAGGAAGCGTTCGATCGAGCCGTCCTCGCGGGTGATCACGATGCCGAACTCGAGCGGGTTGGCGACCGCCGTGAGGGCGATCGTCGCCATCGCGCCGCGTTGTTCGTGGTACTTCCACACCTCGGTCAGGTCGATGTCGGTGAGCACGTCGCCGGAGATCACGAGGAACCGTTCGGTGAGCAGGTGGCGAGCATTGCCGACCGAGCCGGCGGTGCCCAGCGGCGCCGGCTCGTCGGAATAGGTGATGTTCACCCCGAGCTCGCTGCCGTCGCCGAAGTAGTTCTTGATCGCGTTGGCCAGGAAGGCGACGGTGACGACGATGTCGTCGAACCCGTGCTTCTTGAGCAGCGTGATGACGTGCTCCATCATCGGCCTGTTGGCGATCGGCAGCATCGGCTTGGGAGCGTTCGACGTCAATGGGCGAAGCCGGGTGCCCTCGCCCCCAGCCATGATCACCGCTTTCATCCGACCTGCTCCTTCTGGCCCCTGCGGACGTGGCTGGCGATCACCGGCACGTAGGTGACCGCTGTGTAATAGCTGAGGGCGAGGCCGGGGATCCCGCAGAGCCACGCGGCGATCTCGAAGCCGCGGGCCCCGGGGAAGTCCGAGGCGCCGAGCATGAACCCGGGGAAGGCGAACATCAGCAAGAACGTCGCGGTCTTGCCCAACCAGGTCACATCGAAGCGGGCCATCCCGGCGAAGACCGTCAGCGCGGCGACCGTGCCGCCGAGCGCCGCCTCCCGGGCGAGGACGAGCAAGGCGAACCACACCGGCGCGGAGCGGTCGGCGATGATCGCCGTGATCCCGACGATGAACAGCATCCGGTCGGCGATCGGGTCGAGCTTCTTGCCCAGTTCGCTGACCTGGTCGAAGCGGCGGGCGAGGAAGCCGTCGACCCAGTCGGTGGCCCCGATCATCCCCAGCAACCATGCGGCTCCGGCGCGGTTGTGGCGGTCGAAGAGCAGCCAGAGGAACACCGGCAAGCAGCACAGGCGGATCGCGGTGATGACGTTCGGCGCCGTGAGGATCCGCTCGTCGTTGGATTCGATGAGACCCGGGGCCTTGCTCACCAACGCCGAGCGTACAAGCGCGACGACCGAAGGTGTCCCGCATGGGCGAGCAGCGAGGCGCGTAGGGTGACCTCTCATGCCGACCCTGTTCACCCGGATCATCGAGGGCGAGTTGCCCGGCACCTTCGTCTGGCGCGACGAGCGCTGCGCGGTGCTGATGACGATCAACCCGATCGAGCGTGGCCATGCCCTCGTCGTTCCGGTCGCCGAGATCTCCCACTGGATCGACTGCTCACGCGAGTTGAGCGGTCATCTCTTCGACGTTGCCCGGACGATCGGCATCGCCCAGCAAGCCGCGTTCGGGTGTGCCCGGATCGGTCTGATCATCGCCGGGTACGAGGTACCTCACACCCACCTGCACGTGATCCCGACGAACGACATGGGTGGGCTGTCGTTTGCCAACGCTCAGGCGACGGTCAGCCGCGACGACCTCGAGTCGGCCGCGGCGCAGATCCGCGCCCATCTGCCCCCCGCCGGCTGACGGGCAGGCCCGTCGCCGCGGGAGGAGTGGTCATCGTCCCCGCCTGCCGAACGCGACCCGCCGACGGGTGATCGCCAGGAGTACCGCGCCGACGACGAGCAACCCGGCACCGGCACCGACGTAGCCGTCGACCGCGGCGCCGGTCGCTGGGAGCGTGCTCACCGCCCCCGCCGAGACCTGCGGCGGGAGGGTCGACGGTGGGGCTACCTCGACGGCGCTCGACACCGACGGTTGCACGGTCGTGGCCGGTGCGGTGGCTGGGGGCAGCGTGCTCGACCCCACGGTCGTCGGGGCCGCGGTCGCCGGCACTGTCGTCGGGGCCGCGGTCGCCGGCGCGCTCGTCGTCGTCGCCTCGCACACACGGGTTTCGGTGTTGGTGAAGGCGAGGGACGGGGTATCCGCGTTGGCTGCACGGTCGAACACCTCGACGGTGTGTGCGCCGTCGAGGTACACCGGCACGGTGAACTCCCACCACGGGCCGCTGTCGGCGACCTCGTGGGACTGCGAGGCGACCGTCTTCCCGTCGACCTTGACGATCACCTCGGCCACCCACTGGGGGGCGCTCACGGTCACCGTGTAGCACGTGACTTGCGCTTCAGCTGTCATCGCGATCGGCCTCCGCCCATGCTCAACTCATCGCTTGCCATCACCATGGTCGCTTTCTCCGTTGTTGACAATCACTTGAGAGGGCTCGTTGCAGGAATGAGCCGTTCGGCTGGCTGCGCGGGGACATACGGCCTGAGCAGCTCGGGACCTTTGTTCGTGACCCTGTTCACATCCGGGCTCACGGGGCGGATGGTGAGCAGGTCGAGCGGCGCCGGGCGGAGCAGCGCACCGAGCTCGTGCAGGTCGCTGGTGTCCGCGTCGAGCCACCGGTCCCAGGCGTGTGCCTCGAGGATCGCCGGCATCCGGTCGTGGATCGGCACCACCGCGGTGTTGGCCGCGGTGGTGATCACCGTGCAGCTGTGCAGCCACCGGTCTGGGCGGTCGATTGCAGGATCGCGCCACGCCGACCAGAGGCCCGCGACGGCCAGCGGTTGCCCGTCACCGCGGGAGATGTACACCGGTTGCTTGGCTGGCCGCGCGGCCCGCCTGCCGGCCCCGTCCGTGGGAGCTCCGGCGGGAAGCGGCATCCACTCGTAGAAGCCGTCCATTGGGATGATGCATCGCCGGGAGCGAAACAGGGCCTTGAACGCCGGCTTGTCTGCCAACGTCTCGGCTCGCGCGTTGATCAGCTTCGACCCGATGCGGATGTCCTTGGCCCAGGCCGGGACGAGCCCCCAGCGGAACGTGTCCATCCGCCGGGTGCGATCACGATCGGTGACGACCGCGTAGACGTCGTTCGTCGGAGCGACGTTGTAGCTCGGGGTCAACACCTGCGTCGGCGGGAGCGCGTCGAAGTACCCGGCGATGACGGCCGCGTCGCCCGCCGAGACGAACCGACCGCACATCGGTGCCCACCGTACCGGCGCTCCACCGCGCCGTGGGGGATCACCCGCGCAGTAGGTTGCGCTCCCATGATCCGTGTCAGCGTTCTCTACCCGTCGTCTGAGGGCTCGACCTTCGACCACGACTACTACAAGAACAACCACATCCCGCTCGCCTGCCGCACTTGGGGGCTCGACGCGGCGGAGATCGACAAGGGCATCAACGGGCCGTACGTCGCCGCCGTGCACTTCACGTTCGACTCGATGGAGGCGATGGGCGCGGCGATGGCAGCTCCGGGTACCGCCGAGGTGCAGGCCGACGTCGCCAACTACACGAACATCACCCCGGTGATGCAGATCAGCGAGGTCGTCTCCGGCTGACCCGGTGCGGGCGGTGGCGCGAGGATGTGCCGATGACCGCCACCGCCACCGCCAACGGGATCGAGCTTGCCTACGAGACGTTCGGCGTCCCCGCCGATCCTGCGCTGCTGCTCGTGATGGGCCTCGGCGCGCAGATGATCAGCTGGCCCGACGAGTTCTGCCGGATGCTCGCCGAGGCCGGGCACCATGTGGTCCGTTTCGACAACCGGGACATCGGTCTGTCGAGCGGCTTCGACGACCAGCCGGTCGACCTGATCGCGGTGATGACCGCAGCGGTGACCGGGCAGGAAGTGCCGCCGGTCCCCTACCGGTTGACGGACATGGCGGCCGATGCGGTTGGGCTGCTCGACGCGCTGGGGATTCCCGACGCGCACGTCGTCGGCGCATCGATGGGTGGGATGATCGTCCAGACGATGGCCATCGAACATCCCCAGCGGGTGCGCTCGATGACCTCGATCATGTCCACGAGCGGCGAGCGTGACCTGCCCCAGGCCGCCCCCGAGGTCGCCGCCGTCCTCACCCGCCCCCCGGCGACGGCTCGCGCCGAGGCGATCGACGCCGCGGTCGCCGCTGGCCGGCTGATCGGGGGCACGCGATTCTTCGACGAGGCCCGCTCACGGGAGCTCGCCGCCGCGCAGTTCGACCGCTCGTACCGCCCGATGGGGATGGCCCGCCAACTCGCCGCGATCGTCGCCTCCGGCAACCGCGCCGCCGGGTTGCGCACCGTCAGCGCGCCGACGCTCGTGATCCATGGGTGCGAGGACACGTTGATCCCCCTCGCTGGCGGTCAGCGCACCGCCGAACTCGTCCCCCGTGCAGATCTGCTCCTCGTCAGCGACATGGGCCACGATCTGCCCGAACCGCTGTGGCCGCTGCTCGTCGGGGCGATCGCCGGCCACATCCGGCGAGCCGACGCGCTCCCCCGCTGAGGTCCGATCCGGCGCCGCCGGGGTGCCCCGCCCGGATTCCCCGGGGCCATCCGCGCGAATCGGCCATCCCCCCGGAAAACTGTGTGCGTCGTGATCGGCGCTCGGCAACGCTGGAGCGCCGCCCAGGATCCACGAACGGAGGTGACGACGACATGGCTGCCCACGTCTTGCTGCTCGACGCGACCTGGCGGATCGACCGGGTGATCGGCGCGGAGCGGGCCTGTGAGCTGATCTTCGACCGCAAGGCGGTCGCCGCCAGCGATGATCTCGCCGCCGTGTTCCGGTCGCCGTCGACGACGATCGAAATCCCCTCGGTGATCGCCCTGATCCCCGGCGGCCGCCGGGCGCGGGGCGCCCGAGGAGGGCCGTACTGCTCGCATCGGCGGGTCCGCCTGCGCGACCACCACGAGTGCCAGTTCGTGGTCGGCGACGAGCCGTGCGCCCGCCGCGGCGACTCCGTCGATCACCTCACACCGCGCAGCCTCGGCGGTCCGACGTGCTGGACGAACCTCGTCACCGCCTGCCGGGCACACAACGGGGCGAAGGCGAACCGGACGATGGAGGAGATGCACCACCGGTACGGGTGGACGTTGCGGCGCGAGCCGTTCGTGCCCTCCCACGGGCTGCTCATCGCGGCGCGGCTGCCGAATCCCCCGGCGGCGTGGCGCCCCTTCCTCGACGCCTGACGCGCCGCGGCTCCCTGACTCCGGTGGGATCGGGTGCCCTGCGGCGCGTCAGGTGAACGCCAACCCGGGGAACCCCAGCCCGCTGCGCCATTCCTGTGCGTAGTGGAAGAAGGCGACCGCTCCGAGGGGGTACGAGCCCGTGTTCAGGCGATGCTTGCGGGTCAGGGGCTGCCCTTCGTTGTTGTAATAGCCCGGTGTGCACTCCGGTCCGCCGATCATCGAGCGGGACACGGACTCGATCCCCGCCACCCAGTCGGCTTCCGCCTCGGCGGTGCACTCGAAACCGGAGGCCCCGGTGTCCCGTGCGTGGCGGAGGACAGCGGCGACGCTCTGCGAGCTCTCCGTGTAATTGTGCGTGATGTTGGAGATCAAGCCGGCGGCCTGGAACAACCCGACGACGAACATGTTGGGGAAGCCGTTGACGAACATCCCCTGGAAGGACCGCTTGCCGCCGGCCCACTTCTCCGTCAGCGTCTGCCCTCCGCGCCCGATCACCTCGAATGCGGCCTGGTGCGTGTAGTCCGTGTTGAACTCGAACCCGGAGGCCAACACGATGCAGTCCATGTCGTAGTGGCGGCCGTTCGCCCAGACCCCGGTCTCGTCGATCCGTTCCACTCCCTTGCCATCGGTGTCGACGAGGTGCACGTTCGGCCGGTTGAACGTCTGCAGGTACTCGTCGTGGAAGCAGGGCCGCTTGCACAGTTGCCGGTACCACGCCTTGAGGCCTTCGGCCGTCGCCGGGTCGGTCACGATCGTGTCGACCCGAGCGCGGATCTCGGACATCTTCTCGTCGTCGCTGTCCTCATAGGCGGCGCGCAGCGAGTCGGGTGTGAGCTTCGTCAGGTCGCCGCCGAGGCGCTCGACCATCCGGTCGCGGATCCGCTTGGAGATGTCGGTCCACCCGTCGTGGACGAGGTCCTCGTCGGTGAATCCGCCGCCTTGCAGCGTGGCGAAGTTGAGCAGCCACTCGCCTTGCCAGCCGGGTCGGAGGGTGGCGAACCACTCGGGGTCGATCGGGTGGTTGTTGCGCTCGCCGATCGCCGACGGCGTGCGCTGGAACACGTACAGCTCGCCCGAGTCGCGCCCGAGCGCGGGGACGCACTGCACCCCTGTCGCCCCGGTGCCGATGATCCCCACCCGCTTGTCGCCGAGGTGCGTCATCGGTGCCCCCTCGTAGGTGCCGCCGGTGTACGCGTAGTCCCAGCGCGCGGTGTGGAACATGTGCCCGCCGAAGGAGTCCAACCCGGGCACGCCGGGCAGCTTCGGGCGGTTCAGCGGGCCGGTGCCCATGGCGATGTAGTCGGCGGTGATCCGGTCGCCGCGATCGGTCGACACCAGCCAGTGGTGGGCGTCGTCGTTCCACGTCATCGTCGTCACGTGGGTGGAGAACAGCGCGTGGGGGTACAGGTCCCAGTGCTCGGCGATGCGCTTGGTGTGCGCCCAGATCTCCGGGGCGAACACGTACTTCATCGTCGGCATGTAGCCGGTCTCTTCCAACAACGGGAGGTAGACCATCGCCGCGGTGTCGCACATCGCTCCCGGGTAGCGATTCCAGTACCACACGCCGCCGTAGTCGCCGGCGCCCTCGATGATCAAGAAGTCGTCGATCCCCGCGTCGCGCAGGCGAGCGCCGACGCACAGCCCGGCGAACCCCCCGCCGATCATCGCCAGGGTGACGTGACGGGTGATCTCTGACCGTTCGACCCGGGGGGTGTAGGTGTCCTCGTCGAGATGGGAGAATCGCCCGCTCGGCTCGATGTACTGCGCGGCCCCGTCGGGGCGGATGCGCTTGTCCCGCTCGGCCGCGTACTTGGCGCGCAGCGCGGCACGCTCTTCATCGGTCAGGGTCATCGTCCTCGCTCCTCCCGTCGTGCCGCACCCGGCCGGCGCTCGGCGGGGGCGTGCCTACCGGGTCGGCGCGGGTCACTCCCCTGCCGTGGGCGGCAGCAACTCCCCGTCGCCCGACAGTAGCTCCTGCCCTACCAGCTCCGTCCCCGTCCGGAGCCGGCGGCTGGTGCCGCCGAGCGCCGTGCCCGATGGAGCGGACGCCGGGCGGCGGGCGGCGCGCAATGCGTCGGTGCCGAGGATCGCCAAGGCGACCCACACGAGGACGAACCCGGCGACCCGTTCGGGGGGCAGCGATTCGCCGAGGAGGAGCACGCCGCAGAGCAACTGCATGGTCGGGGTCAGGTACTGGAGGAGACCGAGCATCGTCAGCGGGATCAGGCGGGCGGCCGTGGCGAACAGGGCGAGAGGGATCGCCGTCACCGCCCCGAGGCTGACGAGGAGGAGCGTCTGCCAAGCCGGCCCGTGGAAGAACGCGGCCCTGCCGGTCGCCTCGGCGACGGCAAGGCCGACGACGGCGAACGGGGCGAGGAACGCGGTCTCCACGGCGAGGGATGTCGTCGAAGCGACGCGCACCGTGCGCTTCAGCGCCCCGTAGCCGGCGAAGCTGAACGCGAGGGTGAGCGCGATCCACGGCAGGCGGCCGTAGGCCACGGCGAGCACGACGACCGCCGCGGCGGCGAAGGCGAGTGCGGCGATCTGCAAGGCCCGCAGCCGTTCGTGGAACACGACCACCCCGATCGCGACGGTGATCAACGGGTTGATGTAGTAGCCGAGCGCAGCCTCGACGACGTGTTCCGCGGCGACGGCCCACACGTAGACGAGCCAGTTGATCGACACGAGGACGGCCGCCACGGCGAGGCGTGTGCGCTCCGCTCCGCCACGGCGGAGCACATCCACCCAGGTGTGGTCGCGGTGGATCGCCAGCCAACCGCCGACGAGGACGAACGACCAGATGATGCGATGGGCGAGCACCTCAGGAGCGGCGACCTCGTCGAGGAGGTGGAAGACGAGGGGGAACACCCCCCACATCCCGTAGGCGGCGATCCCGGCCAATGCACCACGGCGGTCGAGATGGTGCTCGGCGGGAGGGGTGGGGGTGCGTACGCTGCCCCCGCTCGCCACGCTCACGCCCGCCGACGCTAACGGCCGCGGGCCGGCGTCGCGTCGATCCTCGGGGCGCGGCCTGCCTGTCTCCGCGCGGTGTCCGGTGGCACGCCCGGTCCGGCGTCGGCGTCGCTAGGGTCTCGTCCCCATGGCCTACTCCAATGTCGTGCTCTGGGTGCACATCGTCGCCTCGTGCGCCTGGCTCGGGGGCAACGTCGCCGCGGTGACGATTGCCTCCCGTCTCGGTTCCGCGGGTTCGGAGACCCGTGCCTGGTGGGCCGACACCTACCGGATGATGCTGCGCGTCTCTTCCAACGCCGGGGCGCTCGTCGTGCTCATCACCGGGGTGCTCCTCGTGCTCGACGACCGGGCGGAGTTCAAGGACACGTTCGTCTCCATCGGCTTCTTCGCCGTGATCGTTGGCGGAGCGCTCGGGGGCGCCGTGTTCATCCCCGGGACGCGCAAGTTGGCTGCCGCGATCCGCGCCGGTGACCGCTCGACCGAAACCTCCGTGGCGACGCGCCTGAACACGTTCCGCATCGTCGACACCGTGATCGTCGTGTTCACGATCTACGCGATGGTCGCCCGCCTCGGTGCCTGACGCGTCCGGCCCGCGTTGTGGCCGGCGGCAACGGGGGGCCTGCTCGACCTAGGGTCACAGGCGCCGGGAGCGAACGTTCCGACCCGGGAGGCCCGGCGGAGACCGAGGATCGACCATGCCTGTCTGGCAACTGATCTTGATCACCACCGCGGTCATCTTCGGAGCCGTCGGTCTGCTCCGCGTCGCCTACTTCTGGAACGAGCGCACCGGCACCCTGGCCGGGAGGCGGCGCGCCGGGGTCCTGCAGATCCTCAAGTGGGGTGTCCTCGGCGTCGGCGTGCTCGTCCTCGCCGGCGAGGGACTCGTCGCCGCTGGAGCCCAACCGGCGACGATGGCCGTGTTCGCAGCCGCGGGGGCCTCCGGGCTGGCCTTCGCGATGCGCGACCCGCTGTCCGACTTCCTCGCGGCCGCTTCGTTCCTCATCGAACGCACGGCGGTGATCGGCGACGAGGTCGAGTTGAACGAGACGACGCGGGGGCGGCTCGTCGGCTTCGGTCTCCGTTCGGTGGCGGTGGTGACCTGGGACGGCGACACCGTCTACCACTCGGCGTCGTCGATCCGCACGCTGCGCAACATTTCCAAGGGCACCTCCCGGGCGGTCGTCGACATCGACGTCCCCACCGGCATCCGTGTCGGGCGGGCGACCGCTGCGTTGACCCTCGCCCTCAGCCAGATCCGGGACCGCACCTGGCAGTCCGAGCC
>CAZQEJ010000041.1:0-11951 GCA_964592165.1 uncultured Ilumatobacteraceae bacterium
CCGCGGGGCTACACGGCAGCAGGGCGTTTCGCCGACGGGTGGATCCCCAACTTCTTGAGCCGCGACGAGTGGCACGCGGGCCGCGACCAGATCGCCGCCGCGGCACGCGAGGCGGGCCGCGACCCGTCGTCGCTGAGCTACGGGTTGTCCGCCCAGGTCGTCATCCAGGACGACCACGAATCCGCCCGCCGCCTGCTCGAGCACCCCGTGCTCAAGGCGTTCGCCCTGCTCCTGCCCCCGGAGCGGTACGAGGCCGTCGGTGCGCACCACCCGCTCGGCGGGGGAGGGTTGCGCCACATGGTCGCCAGCCGTGACGGCGCCGACCAGCTGCGCGCCGCGCAGGCCGTCCCCGCCGCGGTGATCGAGGGCTACATGCTCCACGGGACCGCCGACGAGGTCGCCGAGCAGCTCGGCGCGTACCGCGACGTCGACCACCTGATCCTGTGGGACCCCGTCCCCCTCGCCGACCTCGGCGCCGCGGCCGGAGCCGCAGCGGGTACGGCGAAGCTCGCCCGACTGCTCCAGGAGCGACGATGACCATGCCGACCGCTGACTCACCCACGGCGCCGCCGTTCGATTGGCAGGCCGTGTACCACGTCGGCATCCGCGTCCTGCAGATGGACGCGGCGATGGCCTCGATCGGCACTGCCCTCGGTCTGAGGTGGGGGACGCCGATCGAGCGCGACCAGCCGTGGTGGAGTCCTGCGAGCGGACCGGCGGTGGCCCGCCTGCGGTTCACCTACTCGACTGCCGGACCGCAGTACGTCGAGCTCCTCCAGGGCTCGGCGGGCTCGGTGTGGGACGCCCGTGACGGGCGCGGGCCGGGGACCCACCACGTCGGCCTCTGGGTCGACGACGTCGCCGCGACGACGGAGCACCTCGTCGCCGGCGGGTGGGTGCTGGAAGCGGCGAACGCCGCGCCGGACGACGGCTACGGGATGTTCAGCTACGTGCGCTCCCCGGACGGCGTGCTCGTCGAGCCGGTCTCCACCGAACTACGCCCCGGCCTCGAGCGCTGGCTCGCGGCCGGCTGATCAGGAGGACGTCATGGGCCACACCTGGGGTGAGGAATGGGACCACGTCGCCGACGTCGTCGTCGTCGGCGCCGGTGCCGCCGGAGGAGCCGCGGCGGCGACCGCCGCGTCGCTCGGGGCGACGGTCATCGTCGTCGAGAAGGCCCCGTTCACCGGGGGAACGACGGCCAAGTCGGGCGGGCAGATGTGGATCCCGGACAACCCGCTGCTGCGCGCCCGGGGCCTGACCGACGAACGCGACGCAGCGCTGCGCTACATGGCCCGCACCGCGTACCCCGTGCTCTACGACCCCGACGCGCCGGACCTCGGCCTGCCCGCCGACCGCTACCGGGTGCTGGAGGCCTTCTACGACGCGGGGAACGCGGCCGTCGAGCTGCTCACCTCGACCGGGGCGATGACGCTGGAGTCGATCCCCTACACCGACTACTACGCCCACCTCCCCGAAGACGAGTGCCCGGAAGGGCGGACGATCGCCCCGATCCTCCCCCCGGGATGGGTCCCCGGGTCGGGACCGACCGGTGGGCAGATGCTCGTCGACGAGCTCCTCGCCTACGCCACGGCTCACGGGGCGGATGTGCTCACCGACCACGAGGTGGCCCACGTCGTGCGCAACGCCGGCGGCGAGGTCGTCGGCGTCGAGGCCCGGGTCGGGTTCCGCACCGTGCTGATCGGTGCCCGCCGGGGCGTGATCTTCGCCTCCGGCGGCTTCCTCCACGACGAACGGCTCGCTCTCGACCACCTGCGCGGCCCGGTGTTCGGCGGGGCCGCGGCGGGCACCGCGACCGGCGACTTCGTCCGCATCGGGACGGAGGCCGGCGCCCAGCTGGGGAACATGGCCAACGCCTGGTGGGACCAGGTCGCGGTCGAGTTGACGGCGCGGCGGCGGGAGACGAGTGGGGACGTGTACTCCCCGTTCGGCGACTCGATGCTGATGGTCAACCGCTACGGACGCCGGGCGCTGAACGAGAAGGCGCCGTACAACGAGCGCGGCCAGGCCCACTTCGTCTGGGATCCGCACCGCGGTGAGTACCCGAACCTGCTGATGTTCATGATCTTCGACGAGGCCGTCGTGCAGACCCCCGACGACTCGATCTTCCGCTGGCCGGTGCCGAAGGACTCCTCCCGGCCGCGGCGGTACATCATCACCGTGGACACGCTCGACGAGCTCGCCGATGCGATCAGCGAACGCCTCGCCGCGCTCGGGCCGGCGAGCGCCGGGTTCCGCCTCGACGCGGACTTCACGGAGAACCTCTTGGCCACCGTGGAGCGCTTCAACGAGATGGCCCGGGCCGGCGTCGACGAGGACTTCCACCGCGGTGAGACGCCGATCGAGCAGCGCTGGGCGGGACCGCTGCGGGAGGGCGCCGCGTCGCGCTCGCTGTACCCGCTCGCCGACCATGGCCCGTACCACTGCGTGATCCTCGGACCCGGCGCGCTGGACACCAAGGGCGGTCCGGTGACCGACGAGCATGCCCGGGTCGTCGGCCTCGACGGGGAGCCGATCCGCGGGTTGTACGGCGCGGGGAACTGCATCGCCTCCCCGGCCGGGCAGGCCTACTGGGGCCCGGGGGGGACGATCGGTCTGGCGATCGTCAACGGGTACATCGCCGCCCGACACGCGGCGAGCGAGACGGAACGCTCGCCGGAGGTGGTGGCATGAGCTTCCGTAAAACGTTAGGTTAGGGCGGTGGAACGCGAAGACTCGGTGAAGATCATCGTCGGGTACCTGAAGACCGCGGAGGGCGCCGCCGCGCTCGATCACGCGATGCGCGAAGCGGCGCTGCGCAACGGGCACCTGATCATCGTCCACTCGATGATCGGTGGCACCCACGAGCCCGACGAGCGCTACGTGGCCACCCGGGAGGAGCTGGAGGAGATCGACACCCGGCTGACCGCCGCGGGCATCGATCACGAGATGCTCCACCTCGTGCGCGGCAACTCCCCCGCCGAGGATCTCGTCCAGGTCGCCGCCGACGTCGGCGCGGCGTTGATCGTCATCGGCCTGCGCCGCCGCTCGGCGGTCGGCAAGCTGCTCCTCGGGAGCAACGCCCAAGACGTGTTGCTCGAGGCCGACTGTCCCGTCCTCGCGGTCAAGGCCGCCCGGGACTGATCACTGGTGGCGATCGACTTCTCCCCCGACCCGGCCGTCGCCGAGCTCGCCGCGTACACCGCCGAGTTCGTCCGCACGGAGATCGTCCCCATCGAGCGGGAGCACGGCGGCGTGCTCCACGACGCGCCCGAGGAGTTGCGCGTCGCGATGCAGGGCAAAGCACGCCAGGCGGGGATCTTCGCCCCCCACGTGTCGCCCGAATGGGGTGGGCACGGCCTGGACATGCGCGGCCGGGCCGTCGTCTTCGAGGCCGCCGGGTACTCGCTGTTCGGGCCGCTGGCGTTGAACTGCGCGGCGCCCGACGAGGGCAACATGCACCTCCTGGAGATCGTCGCCACGGCCGAGCAGAAGGCCCGCTACCTCGGCCCGCTGGCCCGCGGTGACGTCCGTTCCTGCTTCGCGATGACCGAACCGGCACCCGGAGCGGGATCGGATCCGCGGGCGCTGCGGACCGTCGCCGAGCGGGTTCCCGGCGGGTGGCGGATCACCGGGGACAAGTGGTTCAACACCGGCGCCGACGGCGCCGCGTTCGCCATCTGCATGGCCCGTACGAGCGGGGAGCCCGGATCGCCCGGTGGGGCGACGATGTTCCTCGTCGACATGGACGACCCGGCGGTGCAGGTCGTGCGCAACGTCGACAGCCTCGACGAGGCATTCATCGGCGGTCACGGGGAGATGCGCTTCGAGGGCTGCGTCGTCGGCGACGACGCGGTGCTCGGGGAGGTCGACCGCGGCTTCGACTATGCCCAGGTCCGACTCGCCCCGGCTCGCCTGACGCACTGCATGCGCTGGCTGGGCATCGCCCGCCGGGCCCAGGACGTGGCGCTGGAGTGGACCTCGCACCGGGAGGCGTTCGGCTCGACGCTCGCCGAGCTGGGGATGATCCAGCAGATGATCGCCGACTCGGAGATCGACATCGCCGCGTCGCGCGCCCTGATCTGGCAGACCGCCTGGCTCCTCGACCAGGGCGAACGTGCCGCGCAGGAGTCCTCGATCACCAAGACGTTCGTCGCCGAGGCGGTCAACCGGGTCGTCGACCGCGCCCTGCAGATGTGCGGTGCGCTGGGGGTGTCCGGGTCGGTCCCGCTGTCCCGCTACCTGCGCGAGGTCCGCCCGTTCCGCATCTACGACGGGCCGTCGGAGACGCACCGATGGGCGATCGCCCGCCGTGCGGTGGGCCGCCACCGCGCCGGGTCGCCGATTCCCGGCTGGTGAGCGCCGCACCGCGCCGCGTCGCCCGGTGGGCGGCGCCACGACCGTTGCTACGACCGTCGTCACGACGACCAGGGAGGTCCCTCCGGTGAGGAGAGCACTCGAGCTGACCGAGGAGCACGAACTGTTCCGCGCCAGCGTCCGCCAGTTCGCCGAGCGGGAGGTCGCCCCCCGCCACGAGGAGTTCGAACGAGCGGGGATCGTCGACCGGGAGGTGTTCGCCCACGCCGGTGCGGCGGGGTTCCTCGGGATCGACATCCCCGCCGAGCTCGGCGGGGGAGGGGTGCGCGACTTCCGCTACAACGCGATCGTCGGCGAGGAGTTGCAGCGTGTCGGTGCAGCGGGTGCCTCGGCGGGGCTGACCCTGCACAACGACGTGTGCACCCCGTACTTCTTGCGCCTGGCGACGCCCGAACAACAGCAGCGCTGGTTCCCCGGCATCGCCTCCGGGGCGCTGATCACGGCGATCGCGATGACCGAGCCGGGGATCGGCTCCGATCTCGCCTCGATGTCGACGACGGCGATGCGCGACGGCGAGCACTACGTCGTCAACGGGGCCAAGACGTTCATCACCAACGGGATCAACGCCGACCTGGTGATCGCCGCGGTGAAGACCGATCCCGGCCAACGGCACCGGGGCATGTCCCTGCTCGTCATCGAACGGGGGATGGAGGGCTTCGCGCGTGGGCGCAACCTGGACAAGCTGGGGATGCACTCTCAGGACACCGCCGAGCTGTTCTTTACCGACGTGCGCGTCCCCGTCGCCAACCGGTTGGGCGAGGAAGGTGCCGGGTTCTCCTACCTCGTCCAGAACCTCCCCCAGGAACGGCTGTCGATCGCCGTCGCCGCGATCAGCGCGTCGGAGGCCGCGTTCGGCTGGACGCTCGACTATGTCAAGGAGCGCCGGGCGTTCGGCCAACCGATCGGCTCGTTCCAGTACAACCGGTTCCGGATGGCCGAGCTGGCCACCCAGATCGCGGTGACGCGCACGTTCGTCGACCACTGCATCGCGCTGCTCAACGCGGATGAGCTGAGCGCGCAGGACGCGGCGATGGCCAAGTGGTGGGCGACCGACATCCAGGGTCAGGTGATGGACGCCGGGGTGCAGATGTTCGGCGGCTACGGGTACATGAACGAGTACCCGATCACCCGCGCCTTCGCCGACTCGCGCGTCAGCCGGATCTACGGGGGGACGAACGAGATCATGAAGGAGATCATCGGCCGCGGCCTCGGCCTGTGAGCGCCCCGGCCGGGACGGGGCTCAGCTCCCGAGGCGCTCGACGGTGATGAACAGCCCGCGGGCGCGCACGACCTGCTCGTGCGCGACGCGACCCTCGGCGCGGATCGTCAGCCGCCGGCCGTCACGGCCGTCCAACCAGGCGCGCAACTCGATCGGTTGACCGACGGGGGCCGCGGCGAGGTACTCCACGGTCAACTCGACGGTGTACGCGGGGGAGCCGTGGACGACGAGGACGTGGCCCATCAGGTCGTCGAGAGCGAGGGCGAGGACGCCTCCGTGGGCGCGCCCCGGCGCCCCCCGGGCCACCGGGCCGACGACGAGGCGCCCGACGACGGCCGAGCCGGCGCGGTGGACGACGAGGCCCAACCCCGCCGGGTTGCCCGGGCCGCAGGCGATGCAGTCCGGATTGTGGTCGGTGCGCGCCCCGTCGGCGGGAGGGTCGGCGTACGCCGTGGCCTTCAGCGCGTCGATCCGTCCCGCTCGGTCGGTCCCCGCGCCCAGCGCGGCGATCTGTCGCTCGATCGCGTCGGCTGCGCCGGCGAGGACTTCCTCGGACGCTTCGTTGAGCACCAGGGCGTCGGCCAAGCGGCCGACCGCCGCGGCCACCCGGCGACGCGCCGGGCTGAGAGCGGCGGCCCACCGGCCGCCGTCGAGTGGGCGCGAGTCGCTCGGGGTCACCCCGAGCACCCTACGCTAGCTTGACGTTGAACGTAATAAATGCTCGAATCTGGTGAATGGACTTCCAGCTCACCGCCGAGCAAGAGGAACTGCGCGTCGTCGTCCGGCGGATGCTCGAGACTCACTGCACCAAGGAGTGGCTCGATGACCTGGAAGCCCGCGAGGAGTATCCGTTCGACCTCTTCGCCCGCCTCGCCGAGCTCGGCTTGTTCGGCCTCGGCGTCCCCGAGCAGTGGGGCGGTGCGGGCGGGGGGATGGTCGAGATCGCCGTCGTCTGCGAGGAGCTCGGCCGCTTCGGCGGGTCGCTGAACATGACCTACGTGCCGACCGCAGTGTTCGGCAACCAGACGGTGCTTGGCGGTGCGAGCGACGCGATGAAGGCCGAGTTGTTGCCGCGGATGGCCGCCGGTGAGCTGCGCACCGCGTTCGCCCTGACCGAGCCGGAGGCCGGATCCGACGCGGCCGCGCTGCGGACGCGGGCCGTACCCGACGGTGACGGCTGGGTGATCAACGGATCGAAGGTGTTCTCCACCGGGGCACACGTCGCCGACTACCTCGTGCTCAGCGCGCGCACCGGGTCGACCGACTCGCGGCACGCCGGCGTCTCGGTGTTCATGGTCCCCCGGGACAGCCCCGGGTTGACGATCACCGGGATCCCCAAGCTCGGGCACAACGCGGTGAAGAGCTGCGAGGTCGGCATCGTCGACGTGCGCGTCGGCCCGGAGACCCTCGTCGGGGAGATCGACCGTGGCTGGCAGGCGCTGCACCGGGCCCTCGACGCGGAGCGGATCGCGGTCGGCGCGATCTGCACCGGCCTCGGCCAGCGGTGCACCGACATGTCCCTGGAGTACGGCAAGCAACGCCGTCAGTTCGGCCAGCCGATCGCCTCGTTCCAGGCGATCAGCCACATGCTCGCCGACATGGAGATCGAGAACGAGGCCGCCCGCCTGCTCACGTTCAAGGCCGCGTGGTTGAGCGACCAGGGCCTGCCGGCGTCGAAGGCGGCGTCGATCGCCAAGACGTTCGCCACCGAGGCGGCGACCCGCCAGGCGACGCGGGGGATGCAGATCCTCGGGGGGTACTCCTACACCAAGGAGTACGAGATGGAGCGCTTCTACCGGGAAGCGAAGCTCTACGAGGTCGCCGGTGGGACGACGCAGATCCAGCGCAACATCATCGCCAAGGAGATGGGCATCAGGTGACCCGTCACGAGCCGAGCAAGGAGACGAGATGAAGATCGGAGCTACGGGGATGGTCACGCCGCCGGCCTCGGCGGTGACCAAGACCGCCCAGCAGCACGAGGCGGCCGGCTTCGACTCGGCCTGGTGGCCCGACCACTTGATGGCCTGGCACCCGCAGAGCTTGTGGACAACCGAGTTCACGCCTCTCGCCCACCGCCAGCCGAACGCTCACGTGTTCTTGGACACCGTCGCGTGCATGACCGCCGCGGCGGTGTCCACGGAGCGGATCCGGATCGGCTCGTCGGTCACCGACCCGGTGCGCCGCCACCCGGCGATGCTCGCCCAGGAGTTCTTGTCGATCGACCACTTCTCCAACGGGCGGTGCATCTTCGGCATCGGCACCGGTGAGGGCGAGAACGCGATCCCCTACGGGCTGTCGATCAACAAGCCGGCGTCCCGCCTGGAGGACGCGCTGGAGATCATCCGCCTGCTGTGGGAGAACGAGGGCAACGTCGACTACGACTCCCAGTTCTGGCCGCACAAGGACGCCGTGCTCGGCCTCGGACCGGTCGCCGCCGGCACGTACCCGCCGATCTGGCTCGCCGCGCACGGCCCGCGGATGCTCGATCTGTGCGGGCGTCTCGGTGACGGGTGGTTGCCGACGGTGATGTCGCCCGACGCGTACCGCGCCGGCTTGGCGAGGATCCGCACCGCCCGTTCAGCGGCCGGCGTCGAGCGCCCGTTCGAGGCCGGGTTGTGGGCCTACACCTGCGTCGGGGAGTCGAAGGAGGACTGCCTGCGCCTGTTCGAGCACCCGATGTACAAGGTGATCGCCCTCCAGCTCCCGGCGCACGTCTACGAACGGCATGGCGTGGAGCCCCCGCTCGGCGAGGGCACCTACGGGTTCAACGACTTCATCCCCTCCCGCTTCGACCGCGAGCAGATCCTCGCCGTGCTCGACCGGGTACCGCCGGAGGTGGTCGCCGAAGCGATCCTCCACGGGTCGGTCGACGACGTCGTCACCCAGCTGCGCGACCTGGAAGCGGTCGGCTGCGAGCACGCCGTGCTGTGGAACGTGTCCTTCCTCACCGACGCGTCGCGCGTCGGCCCGAGCTTCGCGGCGATGGCCGAGGTGCAGCGCCAGGTCCAGACATGACCGCGGCCCGCCGGCGTGCCGTGGTCGTCGGCGCCGGTGTCGGCGGGTTGTGCGCCGCGGCCCGCCTCGCCGCGGCCGGGTGGCAGGTGACGATCCTCGAACGGCTGCGCCACGTCGGCGGGCGGTGGAGCACGCGCGAGGTCGAGGGGTTCAAGCTGCCGACGGGGGCGTTCCTCGTCGCCATGGACGACGCTCTCGCCGACACGTTCCACGAGTTGGGCATCGACTTCCCCGTGCGCCCGATCGAGGAGCGCACCGCGTACCTCGTCGGCGGCGAGGTCGTCGGCACCGGCGAGCGCGGTGGGCTGCGCGCCCTGATCTCCGCAGCGGCGCGCGCCGACGGCTCCGATCCCGAGGCGGTGATGGCCGCGGTGCGCGGCGCGCTCGGCGGCGAGCCGCCCGGCGACGATCCCCTGCCCGAGTGGCTCGCGGCGCGTGGCGCCGGCCCGGTCGTCGTCGACGCGATCCACTCCTTGTGCCAAGCGTTCATGGGCGTCAACGCGGTCGAGGTGTCGGCCACCGCGTTCTTCGACTACCTCCTCGCCACCGCCGGGCGGGGCCGCCACGGGATCCCCCCGCAGGGCTCGATCCGCTTGGCCCAGAACCTCGCCGGCTTCGTCACCGACCACGGTGGCGAGGTGCGCCTGGGCACCTCGGCGAACGAGTTGATCGTCGGCCCCGACGGCGAACGCGTCGTCGGGGTGCGCCTCCGCGACGGCACCGAGTTGCCCGCTGAGATCGTCGTCTCCGACGTCGGGGTCGAGGCGACCGCGGCGATGCTCGCCGGATCCGCGCCCGCCGCGACCGCGGTGCGCGACGGCCGGGCGCTGCTCGGCGCGCCGGGGATCACCTGCTTCATCGCCGTGCAGCGGCCGTACTTCGACGTCCCCGCGCTCGTCGTCACCGGGACCCGCTGCGTGTGCTTGGTGACGACCCCGACGCTCGTCGCCCCCGAGCTCGCCCCGCCCGGTTGGCACTACATCGAGACGATCTCCACGTTCACCTCGTCCGCCGACCACGGCGACCCGAAGCTGGAGATGGAGCGGCACCTCGCCGACCTCGACGACATCCTCCCCGGGTGGCGGGAGCGGGGGCGGCTGCTGCAGAGCGCGACCTACCGCGGCGCATGGCCCGTGTACCGGGCCTGGCCGGGGACCGATTCCCAGGACCGCTTCCCCCTCCCCGGGCTGGCCCTCGTCGGCGACTCGGTCAAGCCCCACGGCTGGCCGGGGATCGGCGCGTCCGCGGAGAGCGCCCGCCTCGTCGTCGGTGAGATCCTCGCCGGGACCGCTCCGGCGCGATGACGATCGGCGAGACCAGCGCCGAGCCGGTGTTCGTCCTCGCCCACTTCACGGTCGCCACAGCGTCGTTCGCGGAGCGGGTCCAGGCCGCCGCGGCGGCCGGCTACGACGGCATCGGGCTGAACTTCATCGGCTACCTCGAAGCGCGCGACGCGGGGGTCGGCGACGACGAGATGAGCGCGCTGCTCGACGCTCACGGCCAGCGGATCTTGGAGGTCGAGGCGTTGCGCGGCTGGTCGGCGCAGGGAGTGGCACGCCAGCGCTCGGATCGCCTCGCCGAGCTCGCCTTCCACCTCGCCGACCGCTTCGGCGTGCCCTACCTGCAAGCGATCGGACCGTACGAGGGGACTATCGAGCACGCCGCGGCCGAGTTCGGGGTGCTCTGCGACCGCGCCGCGCAGCACGGGATGGTCGTCGGGCTGGAGTTCCTCCCGTCGATCAGCAACATCACCGATGTGACCACGGCGCGCCGGATCGTCGAAGCGGCCGGGAGGCCGAACGGTGGGGTGTGCATCGACGCGTGGCACTTCATCCGTGGCGGAGCGCCGTGGGACGCGCTCGCCGCGCTACCCCCCGGGATCGTGCGCTGCGTGCAACTCGACGACGGAGCGCTCGTTCCCGACGACGACGACTACCTGCGCGACTGCATGACGAACCGGCAGATACCCGGCGACGGTGAGTTCGAGCTCGTTCGGCTGATCCGTGCCCTCGACGAGATCGGCTGCACCGCCCCGTTCTCGATCGAGGTGATCAACGCCGAGATGCAGTCGCGCCCCGCGGTCGAGATCGCCGCGCTCGCCCTCGCCGCGAGCCGGGGCGTGGTCGGCGCGGCCCGGGCCTGACGCTCGTCACCTCGCGGAGCTGCGCTGCTCGCCGAGGTAGGCGGCGATCACCGCCGGGATCTTCTCCACCTCGTCGGGGGTGCCGTCGGCGATGACCTTGCCGAAGTCGAGGACGACGACCTGATCGGCGATGTCCATGACGACGCCGAGGTTGTGCTCGACGAGCACCTGGGTGACCCCCCACTCGTCGCGCAGGTCGAGGATGTAGCGGGCCATCGCCTCGGTCTCTTCCTGGTTCATCCCGGCGACCGGCTCGTCGAGGAGGAGGACCTTCGGTTCCATGCACAACGCCCGGCCGAGCTCGACCCGCTTGCGCCACCCGTAGGCGAGGGCCGCGACGCGGGCGTGGCGCATCGGGGCGAGGTCGAGGAAGTCGATGATCTCTTCCACCCGCTCCCGGTGGGCGAGCTCCTCCCGGCGCGCCCCACCGAGCCACAGCATCCCCGCGATCGGCCCGCGCTTCATCAGGTGGTTGCGCGCTGCCATCAGGTTGTCCAGCACGGACAGCTCGTCGAACAGGGCCAGGTTCTGGAACGTGCGGGCCAAGCCGGCGTGCGCCCGGCGGTGCGGTGCCCAGCGGGTGATGTCCACGCCGCCGAGGGTGACGCTTCCCTCCTGTGGCTTGTACACCCCGTTGATGCAGTTGAACAACGACGACTTGCCGGCGCCGTTGGGGCCGAGCACGGCGAGCAACTTGCCCGGTTGGACGGAGAAGCTGACCGCTTCGAGGGCGACCAGGCCGCCGAAGCGCAGCGTCACGCCCTGGCAGGCGAGCGCGGGCGTGGCGGGCTCAGGAGAGCCAGCGCTTGCGGCGGCGGTAGTGCTTGACGTCTCCATAGTTACGCCGCTCTCCTCCTTCGTGAGCACCGAGGTAGAACTCGATGATGTCCTCGTTGCGGGCCAGCTCCGCGCTGGGGGCGTCCATCACGATCCGCCCGTTCTCCAGCACGTAGCCGTGGTGGCTGATGTCCAGGGCGACCGCCGCGTTCTGCTCGACGAGGAGCACCGTCGTCTCCAACTCGGTGTTGATCCGCACGATCAGTTCGGCGACCTCGTCGACGAGCTTCGGGGCGAGCCCGAGCGACGGTTCGTCGAGGACGAGCAGGCGCGGCTTGGCGATCAGCGCCCGGGCCATGGCGAGCATCTGCTGCTCGCCCCCGGAGAGGTACCCCCCGAGCGCGTTGCGGCGCATGACCA
>CAZQEJ010000041.1:11961-19539 GCA_964592165.1 uncultured Ilumatobacteraceae bacterium
TCTCGTCGGACCGCAGGCGCCCGACCGCACCGACGCGGATGTTCTCCTCCACCGTCAGGCTGGGGAAGATCCGCCGGCCCTCGAGGACCTGGGTCATCCCCCGGGCAACGAGCGACGGCGCCGAGGCGTTGCTCGTGTCGACCCCGCCGAAGTGCACGGAACCCTTCTGGATCTTGCCCCGGTGGAAGCCGAGGAGCCCGGTGATCGTGCGCAGCGTCGTCGTCTTGCCCGCCCCGTTGGGGCCGAGGAGGGCGACGATCGACCCCGCGGCGACGGAGATCGACACTCCTCTCAAGGCGGAGATGACGTCCTGATAGACGACCTCCAGTCCGCGCGTCTCGAGCAGGGGCGTGTCCACCGTGGGCGGGTCGGGGGTGATGGTGCCGGTCGGTGCGTTCACGTTCACCTCGGTGGGGCGAGAAACGATGGAGCAGCGGTGTGTGTCGGACGTGGGGCCGCGGGCCGTCGCGCCGGTCGCCGTACCCTAGCCGAACCGGGCGGCATCTCACGTATCACGTTACGTTTCCCTCCGATGGGCTGAGCGTGTAAGGTCCCCCGGACAGTTGCCGGGCGAGGGGAGGTCTGCGTGGGGACTGATGTGCTGACAGCGACCGGCGGCCGGCCGGGCGGCGACGGTGCCCCCGGAGCAGGCGGCGGGCTCGAGCGGGGGATCCCCACGCTGGCCCAGCTGCTCGTCGCCTGGGAACGGTCCGAGCCGTCCCGGGTCTGCCTGCGCCGCAAGGAGCTCGGCCGCTGGCGGGAGATCACGGCCAGCGAATGGGCGACCCAGACGCGCATCGTCGGGGCCGCGTTCGCCGATCTCGGCCTGCAACGCGGCGATCGGATCGGCGTCTTGTCGGAGAACCGGCCGGAGTGGTTCTACGCCTGCGTCGGTGGCCAGGGCCTCGGTGCGATCGTCTTCGGCGTCTACCCGACGAACCCCGCCGACGAGCTCGCCTACCAGGTCAACGATGCGGGGGCGAAGATCCTCGTCGTCGAGGACCAGGAGCAGCTGGACAAGGCGGTGGAGATCCTCGACCAGTGCCCCACGTTGCAGTGGGTGGTCGTCGTGGAGACGAAAGGGACGACGGGACCCGCCTACCGTCACCCGCGGATCGTCCACTGGGCGGACCTGATCGCCCGCGGCCTCGCCGCACTCGAGGCCGACCCGATGCGCTGGGACGGCGAGCTCGGCGGTGCCGAGCCCGACGACGTGGCAGTGATCATCTACACCTCCGGCACGACGGGCCCGCCGAAGGGGGCGATGCTCTCCTGGCGGAACATCGTCGCCGCGATCCGCATCGAATCGGGCTTCTTCGGCGTCGGCCCGGCGGACGAGGTCCTCTCCTACCTCCCCCTGTGCCACGTCGCCGAGCAGGTGATGAGCCTGTACAACGGTCTGGGCTGCGGGGTCACGGTGAACTTCGCCGAGTCCGTCGACACGGTCAACCAGGACCTGCGCGAGATCCGCCCGACGGTGTTCTTCGCCGTCCCCCGGGTGTCGGAGAAGATCCTCGCCAACGTCGAGATGCGCGTCGCCGACGCGTCGTGGTTCAAGCGGGTCAACCACCGCTTCTGGCGGCGCGTCGGTGAACGGCTGGCCAAGCGCAGCCTGGCCCGGGTCCCCCACCGCCTGGTGTGGTACGAGTGGCCGTTGTCGTTCCTCTCCTGGGTGTTCCTGTTCCGCTCCCTGCAGTCGCACACCGGGTTGAGCCGGGTCCGTCTGGGGATGTCGGCGGCCGCCCCGATCGCTCCGGAGGTGCTGTTCTTCTTCCGGGCCATGGGCGTTCCGATCATCGAGGCCTACGGGCAGACGGAGTGCACCGGGATGGCCACGGCCAACGCGGTCGACGACTTCAAGCTCGGCACCGTCGGGGCCCCGTTCCCCGGCGTGGAGGTCCGCCTCGCGCCCGACGGCGAGATCCTCGTGCGCGGCGACAACGTGTTCGTCGGCTACTGGGGGCGCCCCGACGCCACCGCGCAGACGATCGACGCCGACGGGTGGCTGGCCACCGGTGACGTCGGGGAGTGGACCGACGACGGGCGGCTGAAGATCACCGACCGCAAGAAGGACATCATCATCACCTCCGGGGGCAAGAACCTCAGCCCGTCGGAGATCGAGAACAAGCTCAAGGTCTCTCCCTACGTCAAAGAAGCGATCGTCATCGGCGACGGGCGCAAGTACGTGTCGGCGTTGATCCAGATCGAGTTCGACATCGTCTCCGACTGGGCCAAGCGCCAGGGGCTGCTGTTCACCACCTACCGCGACCTGGCGGAGAAGCCCGAGGTCCGCGAGCTGATCGAAGGCGTCGTGCGCGACGCGAACAAGCTCCTCGCCCGGGTCGAGGAGGTCAAGGTCTTCCGCATCCTGCCGCGTGAACTGGACCAGGACGACGGCGAGCTGACCGCGACGATGAAGGTCAAGCGCAAGGCGATCGCCGAGCGCTACTCCGATCTGATCGAGGAGATGTACGGACGATGAGCCAGCAGGTCGCCCTCCTCATCGGAGGGCTCGGTGTCGGGTCGATCTACGCGCTCGTCGCGTTGGGATTCGTGATCATCTTCAAGTCGTCGAACACGCTGAACTTCGCCCACGTGGCGGTGATGCTCCTCGGCGCCTACCTCGTCCTCCAAGGGACGCGCAGCTGGCATCTGTCGTTCTGGCCGGCGGTGCTCGTGTCCGCGCTGCTCTGCGCGGTGGTCAGCGGGATCCTCTACCTGCTCGTCGCCGCGCCGCTCGTCGGCCGGTCGATCTTCGCCATCGCCATCGCCACGATCGGAGCGGAGACGGCGCTGCGCAGCGGGATCGGTTCGTACACACCGTGGGCCGGGGACAACATCGAGGTCGGCTCGCCGTGGGGGGCGAAGACCGTCGGCATCTTCGGGGCACGGATCTTCACGTCCCAGCTGTGGTTGATCGCCACCGCGGTGGTCGTCGTCACGGTGCTGATCGTGTCCCTGCAGCGCTCCCGGTGGGGGATCCTGTTCCGGGCCATAGCCGACGACGAGGAGGCCGCCGCGGCCAACGGCGTCAACGTCAAGATCGTCCTCGTCGGGGCGTGGGCGGTGGCCGGTCTGCTCGCCGCGGTCGCCGGCGCGTTCACCGGTGTGTTCCCCCGGTTGATCTTCCCCAGCACCCCGGAGATCGCCTTGCGCAGCTTGCCCGCGGTCGTCATCGGCGGGATGGACTCCGTCGGTGGCGCGGTGATCGGGGGGAGCATCATCGGGCTCGTCGAGGTGTATGCGGCGCGCTACGCGCCGTCCGGGCTGGGAGGGAACTTCCACCTCGTCGCCGCGTACATCGTGATGAGCATCGTGCTCCTGATGCGGCCCGAAGGCTTGTTCGGCAAGGCCGAGGTGAGGCGGGTCTGATGGAGCTGGACACCTCGGTTCACACCCGCCGCCCGGCGCTGGAGGGCTTCCCCTTCCCGCCCAAGGGTCGCCGCCGCCTGACGTTGCACCACTCCAACTTCCACACCACCTGGAAGTCGGAGAGCGCGCTGGTCAACTCCACCGTGAAGAAGCTGTGGTGGGTGGTGTTCGTCATCGTCGCCGTGCTCGTGCCGTTCAACGTCAGCGCCAACGTGACCCGCACCCTCGTCCTCGCCCTGATCGCGAGCATCGGGGCGATCGGGCTGAACATCGTCGGCGGGGTCGCCGGCCAGCTCTCCTTGGGCCACGCCGGGTTCCTCGGCCTCGGCGCGTTCAGCGCGGCGTGGGTGACGACGAACCAGAGCTGGTCGTTCTGGTGGTCGCTGCCGCTGGCCGCGGTCGTCGCCGGGCTGTTCGGCTTGATCATGGCCCCGATCGCCCTGCGCTTGCGCGGCCTGTACCTGTCGGTCGTCACGCTCGGGTTCGTCTTCGTCATGCAGCACGTGTTCCGCACGGCCAAGGGGATGACCGGCGGGGTCCAGGGCAGCCGGGTGAAGGTGCCCACCGTGGCCGGGGTGGACATGATCCGCGGCGGCGAGTTCGCCGGGATCACGTTCACCCAGAACGTTCCCTACTACCTGCTCGTGCTGGCCGTCGCCGGCGTCGCCGTCGTCGTCACGAAGAACCTGCTGCGGACGCGCACCGGGCGGAACTTCGCCGCGATCCGCGACCACGACATCGCCGCCGGCGTCGTCGGGGTCAACGTGTTCCGGACCAAGACCCAGGCCTTCGTCATCTCCTCGGCGATGACCGGGGTGGCCGGGGCCTTGCTCGGGGGGTTCCTCCGCTTCGTCACCTTCGAGCAGTGGGACCTGATGCTGTCGATCCAGTACCTGGCGATGATCGTCCTCGGCGGGCTGGGCACCGTCAGCGGTGCGGTGCTTGGGGCGTTCTTTGTCACGCTCCTTCCCGACATCGTCAACGGCATCGGCGGCTCGTTGCCCTTCGTCAGCAAGCAGGCCGGTTACGGGCTGACGTCCGACCGGTTGAGCACGATCATCTACGGCGTGCTGATCGCCGTGGTGATGGTCGTCGAACCGCTCGGCCTGTACGGGTTGTGGATCAGGATCCGCAACTACTTCACGTTCTGGCCGTTCCGCAACTGATCACCGACCACCCACCAACCAGGAGGACCCTGTCCATGAGAAGATCCCGACGGATGATCGCACCGCTGTGCGCACTGGTCGTTCTGGCCGGCGCGTGCGGCAGCGACAACAAGTCGTCGTCACCGGCGACGACCGCTGGAGGTGGCACGGCGACGACCGCCGGCCAGGCACCCGAGACCACGGGGCAAGCGCCGCAGACCACCGGGGGAGCCGCGACGACGACGGCGCAAGCGCCGCAGACCACCGCCGCCGTCGACCTCAACCTGCCCAAGTCCTGCGACGCGACGCAGGGCGTGACCGACGACAAGATCACGATCACGGTGCTCAGCGACCTGTCTGGCCCGATCGCCGCCGCCGGTGGCGTGGACCACGCCAAGGCGTTCAAGGCGCACTTCGACGCGATCAACGACGCCGGCGGGATCGACGGCCGCAAGGTCGAAGTCGACGTGCGTGACATGAAGTACGACCCGACGGTCGCCGCCGGCGAGTACGAGAAGGTGCGCACGAGCACGGCGATGGTCGCCGACATCCTCGGCAGCGGCGCGATCAACGCGATCGCCGGGGACATGGAGAAGGACTGCCTGATCACGTTCCAGGGCGCCACGAACGGCGTTCTCGCCCAGACGTACACGTCGGTGTTCAGCCCGTCGACGAGCGCCGGCCACGACGTGGTCAGCGGTGTCGCCTATGCCCTGGAGCAGAAGAAGGACGCGACGTTCGCCGTCGCCTACCAGGCCGACCCCTACGGTGAGGCGCTGAAGGCAGCGGGTGACTTCGCGGCCAAGGAATCCGGCTTCTCCTGGAAGGCCGAGGTCAACTTCGGGGCCCGGGACACGGACATGACGGCCCAGACCCAGCAGCTGCTCGCCGCCGACCCGGACTACGTCGTCTACGGCGGGTTGCCCACGCAGCTCGCCGGGATCGTCGCCGGCGTCCACGCCGCAGGCAACGACATGAAGTTCCTCATCCCTACCGGCGCCTGGTCGCCGGTTCTGCTGACCACACCGGCCGCCGACGCGATTGTCGACAGCGTGATCGTGATCACGCCGTTCGCCGCGTGGGGCGGCACGGAAAAGGGCGTCGTCCAGATGCGTGAGGAGATCGCCAAGTACGCGGCGGACACCACGCCTGGTTCGGCGGTGCAGACCGGGTACAACGCGGCGACGATCGCCGCCGAGGTGTTGCGCGTCGCGTCGAGCAACGGTGACCTCAGCCTCGGTGGCATCTACCGGGCTGCGGCGACGCTGAAGTTCGACAATCAGGGCCTCGTGCCGCCGCTCGCCTACGGGTCCCGGGCCGACGAGCCGCGCATCCCATCGGTGGCGACCCGGATCTGGAAGCCGAGCAAGACGGCCGAAGGTTCCGTCGAGCCGTTGTCGTCGGGCGTCTTCGACAGCGCCCTGGGTGACGGCTACGTCGAGCCGAAGGCCGGCTGACCAACCTCATTGCGTGACGCGGGAGGGGGGAGCATCGTCTCCCCCCTCCCGCCGCGCGTTTCCCCGAACTTTGGAGGAAGTTGCCACCTGAGAGCCGGCAGACCTCCAAAGTTCGGGGCGCGGCGGTGGGCTCAGGGGCGGCGGTTGGCCAGCCAGCAGCGGTGCTTCATCGCCGCCTTGCGCGCCGCCTTGGCCAGATGCTTGTCGGGCAAGGTGCGCCCGAGAGCCTCGAGCACGGGCAGCGTCTCGGGTTGGTCGTGGCGCCACATCGCCTCGATCAGATCGTCGACCATGTACGCCTGCGCGTCGGCGAACATCCCCGCCAGCGCGTCGCGGTCGTCGATCAGCATGCTCAGGTGATCGACGAGCGCCCCGATGGAGAAGAACCCGGCGAGCTCCTCCGGCGTCGCCTGGTCATGCTCGACGAGGTACAGCGCGGCGTGAGCCGACGACGGCGTGTCGAGCAGCTCGCGCACCAGCGGCGCCGCGGTCTGCGGATCGGCGAACGAGGTGGACAGCTCATCGAGCAAGGCGAACACGGCGACGCGGTGCCCAGGATCGGTGGCCGTCGCGGCCAGCTCGACGAGAGCGCCGGTGCGCTCCCGGGCGGGTGATCCCGCACGCCAACGCGCCGCGATGTCCTCGGCCGAGATCAGGTCGTCGGCGTACGCCGACAGGACGTCCTCGGCATCTGCGTCGGCGAGGTCGCCGAGCTCGGCGAAGTCGTAACCGGCCTCGTGGGAGAACGGCGGGAGCACGGCACGCAGCAGCGCGGTCCCGGTGAACGTCCCTCCAGCGATGTCGGTTCCTCCGAACCGGTTCGCCGTCCGCCGGCGCCCGTGCAGCTCGACGAGGCCGGCGAGCTCGAGCACGGTGAACAGCTCGTGAACCTCGTGCTCGATCAAGCGCTCCCACGCTTCGTCACCCCACCGCCGGCGGACCCCGGGCAGGTGTTGGTCGCACACGGTCACGGCCATCTCGACGACGTCGTCGACCGGCAGCTCGGGGCCGGGCGGGAGGGCACCGGTGAGCCAGTGGACGATGCCCGCGTCGAGCAGCGAACCGATCTCCGCGAACAGCTCCGTCTGGTTCTCCCGCCAGCCGAGCGCACCGACCCGCAGGAACCACTCGAGCATCGTTCGGGCGCGGGTGGCCACGGGCAGCTCCGCCCACGCCGGCGAGCCGTAGAGCTTGGTCCTGCTCGCCGTCGTCGCCCCAGCGGCCTCGGCGAGCATGTTGACGAGCGACAGGATCGGCAGCTCCCGGCTGGAGCGGACCTCGGACCGGACCCCGTCGGGATCGCCGCCGAAGCGGTCGCCGGTCGCCAGGTGGTCGACGAGGACCCGTGCGTCGGCCAGCTTGATCGCACCTGTCTGGGTCAGCGGGCGTCCCTTCGGCCCGTACCACTCGGCGAATCCGTCGACCATCGCCAGCAATCGCGACGCGCCCGCCGCCGCCTCGACCTCGTCGGCCGATGGTGCCACGTGGACGAAGTCGAGGGTGACTCGTCGGGGGGCCGGGAACATCGCCGGATCGGTGATCGCCTTGCGTTGCTCGAAGGGGAGTGCGTTGAACGCGGCCATCCGTTCGTCGAGGATCGCCTG
>CAZQEJ010000041.1:19639-20963 GCA_964592165.1 uncultured Ilumatobacteraceae bacterium
AGCTGAGCAGTTCGGCGGCACGGTCGACACCGCCCACGAGCCGCCCGCTGGTACCGAGCATCTCGATCAGCGCGCCGACACCGTCGACCAGGTCGAACGCCGCCGACGGTGGCGCCGACACCTTGCGCGGGCACCACTCGAGGAGGTACTCGGCGAGATCGGCGCGGGTGATGTCGTCGAGCTGTCCGTCGCCGTAGTTGAACTTCCACTGGAGGAACGTCTGCGCGTCGGCGGCGCGATCCTCCCCGGATTCCCCGAAGCGCTCCGTGGCCCACAGGGAAATCTCGTCGACGAGCGCGTCGCGCGTCGCGGCGAACGCTTCCTCCTCGCCGTCTTCCATCGCGTCGAAGCGCATGCGCATTGCCGGAGTGTGCCAGAACCTGACCCCCCGCCCCTCGAACTTTGGAGGTTCGCGGGCTCTCAGGTGGCAACTTCCTCCAAAGTTCGGCGACGTCGGCGCCGACGGGGGCGGGGGTGGGGGTGTGGTGGGGGTCACGGACGATGCGGTCGTGACGAGAAAGGAGGTGTCAGCCGAGCACCGCCTGGGGGCCGAGATGAAACGCAGCGCGAGGATCACCGCCGCTTTGACCGCAGCCGTCGCGACCGCGTGTGGGCCGCTCGTGGACAGCGCCAGCGCTCCACCCGGGCCCGCCGGCCAGGCGGGTTGTGGCGCTGTGTTCGTCGTCGCCCGGTCCTACGCCGACGTGTCCCGTGTGGTGAACGCTCTCGTCGGCGACGTGGGCGACGCCATGGGTCACGGATGCTGGGTCGACGTCTACGACCTCGATGGCACCCCGGCCGGATCGATGCCGCTCGATCTCGGCGTGAAGCAGGAGATCCGCGCGAAGAACGACGTCGCCCGCCGCCGGCAGCGCGACGAGATTCACACGCGGCTCGCCGAACGGATCCGCGAGCTGTTCGCCGACCGGCCGATGATCGAGGCGTCGGTCGACCTCGTCGACGTGCTCGACGTGTTCGGCAGACGAGCCGTCGCCCGCGGCGCGACCCACCTCGTGGTCCTCACCACCGGGGTGCCGAAGAGCCCCGGGATCGACGTGTGGGCCGGAAAGCTGCCGGCGGAGATCTCCGTCGAACCGTTGCCGGAAGGCGTCCGCACCGTGCTCAAGGGGATCGGCGACTTCGGCGGTGTCCAGTCCGACGTCGACTCCGGCTTGGCCCGGCGCGTCGGCGAGGCCGCCGACAAGATCTGCGCCGCAGCCGGCTGTGAGGTGTCGTCCACGTTCGATGCGCCGATCGGAGGATGGTGATGTTCCCGTTCCCGCAGGTCGTCCCGTGGCCTCGGCCCCCGGGAAACGCCGGTGTG
>CAZQEJ010000042.1:0-14326 GCA_964592165.1 uncultured Ilumatobacteraceae bacterium
CCGAGGCGGGTGGCGGCCGCGGTGAGCTCGTCGCGCGCTGCGGGTGCAGCGATGGCGATCAGCCGCCTCGCCCGCTCGCGTACCGACTGGCCGCGCAACTCGGCGACGCCGTGCTCGGTGACGACGTGGTCGACGGTGTTCTTCACCGTGGTCACCACCGCGCCCGGCTGGAGCTGGGCGACGATCCGGCTCGTGCCGTGGTGCGTCGTCGAGCGGGCGACGATGAACCCCTGACCCCCGTCGGAGTACATCGCGCCGCGAGCGAAGTCGGCCTGGCCGCCGGAACCGGAGTACAGCCGGCTGCCGAGTGACTCCGACGCGCACTGCCCGAGGAGATCGACTTCCAGCGTGGCGTTGATCGAGACGAAGTCGCGCTCGGCGCCGATCACCCGCGGATCGTTGACGTAGCGCACCGGCCACAGCTCGACGGCCGGGTTCTCGTGGAGGAACTCGTACAGCTGCTGGGTGCCGAGGGCGAACGTGGCCACCGCCTTGGTCCGGTTGACCTGCTTGCGCACGCCGTTGACGACTCCCGACTCGACGAGGTGCATCAGCCCGTCGGAGAACAGCTCGGTGTGCACACCGAGATCGCGGTGCCCGGTCAACGAGTCGAGCACGGCGTTGGGGATCCCCCCGATCCCGGTCTGGATCGTCGCTCCGTCGGGGACCCGCTCGGCGATCTGCGCACCGATCGCCTGATCGATCTCGTCGGGCCGGGCGACGTCGAGATGGTGGAGGGGGTAGTCGGCGCGGCACCACCCGGCGACCTGGGAGACGTGGATCTGCGTCCTGCCGAACGTGCGCGGCATCCGCTCGTTGGCCTCGACGAACAACGGGGCGCGTCCGAGGAGCGAGCTGACGTAGTCGCAGTTCGTGCCGAGGGAGAAGAAGCCGTGGCGATCCGGTGGTGAGGCGGAGACGACGACCAGCGGGTCGGGTAGAGCGCGCAGCAGGTGGGGCACCTCGCTGAAGTTCGCCGGAACGAAGTCGATCGTCCCGGCGGCGAGGTGTGGCCGGGTCACGTGGGAGAGGAAGTAGGACACGTGGCGGAGGTGATCGCCCCACACCCCGGTCATCGACAGACGGTCGTGGAGAGCGTGCATCTGATGGATGCGCACGCCGTCGAGCGACGCTGCTGCTTCCTCGATCGCGTCGAGCACGGTCACCGGCTCACCGTTGGCCAAGGGGACGACGATGTTCGTCCCCCTGCCGATCAGGTCGACGACGTCACCGGGCGTGCCTGGGGTCGCGAGCATCGCAGCAGTGTTGCAGAGCCGTGCCGCCGCTCGGGGCCAGGCCATTGGGCTGGGCCGGCCGCGGCATGCGACGATCGGCCCGATGCGCCGCCGCCGCTCCGCTCTGCTCGCCGCCGCCGCCGACGCGCTGGCGATCGTCGTGTTCGTCAGCATCGGCCGGCGTACGCACGACGAGGGGCTGGCCGGGACCGGGCGCGTCGCCGCGCCGTTCCTCCTCGCCGCGGCCGCCGCCTGGATCGGCCTGCGTGCCTGGCGCCGGCCTCTCGACGTCCGGAGCACCGGCGTGCCGCTGTGGATCGTCACCGTTGGCGGGGGGATGCTCCTGCGCCGGATGCTGTTCGGCGACGGGACCGCGCTGCCCTTCGTCCTCGTCGCCAGCGTGACGGTCGGGTCATTCCTGGTCGGGTGGCGAGCCTTGGTGCGTGTCGTCGGCCCGGCCCGCGGGTGAGCGGCGACGAGCACGCCGCGGGCGGTGCGGATCAGCGGACGATCAACCCGATCGCGGCGAAGTGGCAGACCCCGGCGGCCACCGTGCACGCGTGCCAGACCTCGTGGTACCCGAACCGGCGCGGCCACGGGTTCGGGCGATGGGTGAGCAGGACGGGGAAGCCTGCGGAGTAGACGATCCCCCCGGCGACGATCAGGGCCAGTTCCGGGCGGGTGAGGTGGGCGGCCATCGCCGGCATGACGACCACCGCCGTCCAGCCGAGCACGGGGTACAAGGCGTAGCCCACCCAGCGCAGGCGGTCGAACGCGGCCAGCTTGAGGACGAAGCCGGCGGTACATCCCGCGACGACGACGGCGAGCACGGGGATCCCCCAGGCGAGGGGGAGGGCGAGGAGGCAGACCGGGGTGTACGTCCCGGCGATGAGCAAGAAGATCGTCGCATGGTCGCAGCGGCGGAGCACACGGCGCACCGGTAGCGACCGGCCGAGGCGGTGGTACGCGGCAGACGTCCCGAAGAGCAACACGACGGTCGCGGCGTAGATCGCCGCCGCCGAGCGGGCCGAGGCGCCGTGGGCGTGGAGGATCAGCCAGATCCCGGCGGGCAACGCGGCGACGAACGTCGCCGCGTGGAGCCAGCCTCGCCAACTGGGACGCTGCGACCAGAGCTCATCGGCGGTGATGTCCACGCTGCGGACCCTAGGCGCTGATCGGCCACGACGTCCCGTGCCGTGACCGATGTCCCCGACCGGGAGCGAGCCCGCGGTCAGGCTGCTAGAACGGCGGGGACGACGAAGAGGTGTGCCATGAGCGACGAGCGACCTGCGCGGCGACGGGCACCAGGAACCGAGGCCGGCGACCTCGACGCCCGGCCCCGGCTGACGATCGGCGACGATGTCGTCGACCTCGACACCTGGGCGGGTTCGATCCCCCAGACGTTCGGGGTCGCCCCCCGCGTGCGCATCGGTCGTGAGCACTGGTTCGCCCTGCTGTGGTTGGTGCCGATCGGCTTCGTCGCGGGGATCTTCTCCGTCGCCGCGGCCAAGGGACTGCGCAACATGCCCTCCGTCGCCCGGTTCATCGCCGATCACCCGGGCGCCGAGCTGACCCCCGAGGCACTCGCCCATCCCGGGTTTCCCTGGTGGCTGAACGCCCAGCACTTCTTCAACCTGTTCCTGATGACGTTCATCATCCGCTCCGGCTGGCAGGTCCTCGCCGACCACCCCCGGCTGTACTGGACGCGGCACAGCACGCCCGGCAAGGAGTGGTTCCGGATCCAGGAGCCTGTCCCGGCGAACCCGTTGTGGACGGCCAAGGAGGACTCGGTCCGCCTCCCGGTGAACGTCGGCTTGCCCGGGATCCGCCACTCGATCGGCCTCGCCCGCTGGTGGCACCTCGGCGTCGACGTGCTCTGGTTGGCCAACGGGCTCGTCTTCTACGTCCTGCTGTTCGCCACCGGCCAGTGGCGCCACCTCGTCCCGCAGTCGTGGAACGTCTTCCCCGATGCCCTGTCGACGCTGATCCAGTACATGTCCCTCGACTGGCCGGCGGAGCACGGGTGGGTCGCCTACAACGGCTTGCAGCTCATCGCCTACTTCGTCACCGTGTTCGTCGCCGCCCCGCTCGCCCTGCTCAGCGGGCTGGGGATGTCACCCGCACTGTCGACGCGCTTCAAGCGGGTGAGCAAGGTGCTCAGCATCCAGGTCGCCCGCTCGCTGCACTTCCTGGTGATGGTCTGGTTCGTCACGTTCATCGTCGCCCACGTGACGATGGTCGCGACCACCGGGCTGCTGCCCAATCTGAACCACATGTTCGCGGCGCGTGACTCGACCGGGTGGCTCGGCTTCGCCGTGTTCTGTGCGGCGATGGTCGTCGTCGCCGCCGCGTGGGTGGCGGCCAGCCCGTTCACCCTCGCCCATCCGCGGCTGATCCAGCGCGCCGGGCGGGCGCTGATCGGTCCGGTGGAGCGGTCCTTCGCCCACCTCGATTCCTCGCCCGGGGAGTACTCCGCCGAGGACGTGTCCCCGTACTTCTGGCACAACGGCCGCTACCCGGATTCCGCCGAGTACGAGGCGCTGCGCCGGGAAAGCTTCCGCACGTACCGGCTGGTGATCGGTGGGCTCGTCGCCCACCCGGTCGAACTGAGCGTCGCCGACCTGCGCGCCTTGCCCCACCACGAGCAGACCACGCAACACTTCTGCATTCAGGGCTGGTCGGGCGTGGCCACCTGGGGCGGGGTGGCGATGCAGACGGTCCTCGACCTCGTCGAGCCGCTCCCGGAGGCGAAGTGGGTCGTCTTCTACTCCTTCGGCGAGGGCGCGGACGGTGGGCCGTACTACGACGCTCATCGCATCGAGGAGATGGGTTACCGCTTGACGATGCTCGCCTACGACATGAACGGAGCGCCGCTCAGCTTCGGTCACGGGGCGCCGCTACGCCTGCGCAACGAAGTGCAACTCGGCTTCAAGCAGGTCAAGTGGATCCGCTCGATCGAGTTCGTCGCCGACTTCAGCGAGCTGGGCAGCGGCTACGGCGGATACAACGAAGACCACGAGTTCTTCGGGTATCGGCAGACGATCTGACCCTCCCTGTGCTGCGCCGGGCGGCGCGGCGAGGCCGATCAGGACACGGTGAAGGTGATCGACGTGAAGCCCGTGTATCCCCACTGGTCGTACACGGTGAGCGTCAGCGTGCACGTGCAGGGCACGTTCCAGATGCCCTGGAAGTAGCTCCCCGGCGTCCAGCCGTCCATCCCCGGGGTGATCTGCACCGGTCCGGACAGACCCCAGACCCCGATCGATGCCCCCGGAGCGTCGACATACCAGATCCCTTGCTCGCCGACGGCCAGGTCGGTCGGCCCGTCGAGAGCGACGTACAACGAGTTGTCCGGGTACGTCTCCACCGGGGGAACGCTGACGTCGGGCGCACCGCTGGCCACGGAGGCCCCGATCGTGCCGACGACGGCGACGGCAGTGGTTCCCGGCGGAGCCGTGGTCGGTGGCTCGGTCGTCACCGCGATCGTCGTCTGGCCCGTTGTCACGGCGGCCGGTTGCGTCGTGCGCGGCACGACCGTCGTTCGTCTCGAGGGTCTCGGGTCGGTGCCCGACGCTCCCGACTCGCTGCCCCGGGCTCGGACGACGACGGTGAGGACGACGATCACGGCGACGACGAGCGCCACGGCGGCGCCGAGCGCGGCACGGCGGGGCGGTCGCCGGGGGGCAGCCCCGGGCGCCGAGGAGGGGTGGATCGCCGCGGTCAGCGGCAGCGGGACGGTCGGCGTGCCCGCCGCACCGGGCGGCGCGGGGGCGGGTGGGGGCGGTAGCGCCGGCGCGCTCCGCGCGGTGGGAGGTGTCGCCGGGGACGTGCCGGCGACGGGCGGCGAGGGGAGGTTCTCCAGGGCGAGGAGGACGGGATCGATCTCCTCGTACCACTGCTCGATCGTCTGTTGGCGCTTGTCCGGGTCGATGTCCATCCCCCGGGCGAGCACCGCGGCGAGCGGCGCGGGGATCGACGGGGGAAGCGGCCGCCCGCTCTCCACCGCGCCGTTGGACACCCGGCGGATCGGGTCGGGGGGCTCGCCGGAGGCGATCTGGGCGATCACCGCGCTCGCCGCGAAGATGTCCGTGCGGGTGTCGACCCGCCCGCCAGGTCCGCTTTGCTCGGGGGCCATGTACCCCGCGGTGCCGACACCGACGGTGACCCCGGAGTCGAAAGCGAGGTTCTTCGCCAGACCGAGGTCGCCGAGGAGCAGGCGTTCGCCGGGGCGGAGAAGGCCCCCACCCGGCGGGTGCTCCTCGTCGTGGGTCTCACCGCCGGAGATGAGCAGGTTCGACGGCTTGATGTCGCGGTGGGCGATCCGCCGGTGGTGGAGAACGGCGAGCGCGGCGGCGACCTCCCCGGCGACGGCGCGCAACTGGCCGGCCCCGAGCCGTTCGCCGCGCTGGGCGGCCTCGATCAGGCGTTGTTCCAGTGTCCCTCCGGTGGCCAGATCCATCACCAGGTACGGGCGGCCGTCGTCGGTCTCGTCGATGTCCCGGATCTGGATCACCCGGGGGTCGTTGATCGAGCGGAGCAGCCGGGCCTCTTGGACGAAGCGACCACGCACCTCCGGGTCCCACGACCAGCGGTCGGAGAGGAGCTTGACGGCGACGAGGACGTCGAGCCGTTCGTCGTAGGCGAGGAACACGGTGGCGAAGTTGCCCGCGCCGAGCCGCCGGCGGACCACGTAGCGCCCGTTGCCGAACGAGCGGGGCTCCCCCGACGCTCGTGAGGTCATCTCGCCGTCGTTCATCCCGGTCCCCGCCTCAGGCCAGCGAGCCGCCGCTGCGGAACTGCTCCTGGATCCTGTCGGCGATGTACTGGCGACCCCTGCTGATGCGCGTCCGCACGGTGTTCAGGGGGATGCCGAGCTGGTCGGCGATCGTCGCGTAGTCGAGACCCTCGATGTCGCACATCGTCACCGGGCTGCGGAACTTCGGGTCGAGCTCGTCGAGCGCCTGGCGGATCATCGCCCGGCTGGCGACGATCGAGCTCATGTCCCGTACCTGCTCGGTGAGCATCGTCAGATCGTCGCCCTCGGGCTTGGTGACGCGCTTGTTCCGGCGCAGGACCTGCAGCGCTTCCCGTTCGGCGATGCGGTACAGCCAGGTCGTGAACCGCGAACGGTGCTCGAAGCCGGTGATCGCCCGGGACACGGCGAGCAGTGTGGCCTGCAGCGCGTCGTCCACATCGCCCTCGTCGATGAGCATCTTGCGCACCGGCGCGGCGGCCAGGCGGTGGCGGTCGATCTGCCACAGCAAGGCTTCCAAGGCGACCCGGTCACCTCCCGCCGCGGCGTCGACCATCTCGGCGAGCGCCGCGTCGATCGCCGCGAAATCGTTCGTGGCCCGCGCCGCGGCGACGTTCCGGTCGACCTGTTGCCGTCGAGCAGCGTCCCACCCCATGGCTCACTAAGGTACTTCGTCGGCTACCGACGGGTACCCGGAAAGGCAGGGAAGTGAGCTGGGCAGTCGGCATCGACTTCGGGACGTCCCGATCCGCCGGCGCTACCGGGACGGCCGGCGCCGACGGCCGCGTGCTCGACGTGTCGCCGCTGGAGATGGAGGGGAACAGGTGGATCGCCTCGGCGGTGCTGCGCACCCCGGAGGGTGAGCTCGTCGTCGGCGCTGCCGCCGACAACCTCGCCGGGGTCCATCCCGACCGGCTCGAGCGCACGCCGAAGCGGGCGCTCGGCAGCGGAGCTCCGATCCTCGTCGGGGGGGCGCCGCTCGACCCGGTCGACGCCGCCGCGGCGGTGATCTCGATGATCGTCGCCGAGGGACGGCTGCGCGCCGCGAACGCGCCGCCGGACGTCGCCGTGCTCACCCACCCGGTGCGCTGGGCGGGGGTCCGCCGTGAGGCGTTGCGCGCCGCGGGGGAGCGGGCCGGGTTGGGCGACGTCGTCCTCGTCGAAGAGCCCGTCGCCGCGGCGATCCACTACGCCGCGGAACACGTCGCCGTCGGCGCCCACGCGGCGGTCTACGACCTCGGTGGGGGAACGTTCGACACCGCGGTCCTGCTGCGCACCGAGGAGGGGTTCGAGGTCGTCGGGGAACCCGGCGGCGACGAGTTCATCGGTGGGGAGGACTTCGATCATCGCCTGTTCCGCTACTTCGGGGAGGTCCTCGCCGAAGGCGCCCCCGACCTGTGGGAGCAGATGCTGACGAGCGACGAGCGGCGTTGGAAGCGAGCCGCGCTCGACCTGCTCGTCCAGGCCCGGCGAGCCAAAGAAGCGCTGTCCTCGTACACGTCGACCCAGGTCTTCGTCCCCGTGGCCGACCGGGACATCGTCGTCAACCGCAGCCAGTTCGAGTCGATGATCATTGACGACGTGGAGCGCACGGTCGAACTGATGGAGGAGACCGTGCACGGGGCCGGGTTGGAGGGGGACCAACTGGCCGCGGTGTTCCTCGTCGGCGGCTCGTCGCGCGTCCCGCTGGTGGCGACGATGGTCGCCGAACGCTTCGGCGGGAAGGTCGTCACCCGCGACGAGCCGAAGGCGGTCGTCGCTCTCGGGGCGGCCCGCCTGGGGGCGACGATCCTCGGCACGCGCCCCGCCGTCGCGTCGTCACCGTCGGCGCCTCCCGCTCCGGTAGCGGCTGCGCCTGCGCCGGCAGCGCCTGTGCCGGTCGCGCCTTTGCCGGCCGCGGGTGCGATGGGGTGGGCCCCGCCGCAGGCGGCCGCCCCGGTCGTCGCGCCGGCCACCGGGCAGACCGGGCAACCACTGCCCACGCCGGTGACCGTGCACCCGCCGTCCCCGGCGCTCGTCGCCGAGGCGGGCCCGTCACCGGTGACGATCGCCTGGCGGGTGGCGCTCGCCGAACCCGCCGGGCAGTTGCTCGGCGATCCGCTGGGCGTGTACTTCGGCGGGCCCGGGGGGGTGGTGCGATGCGTCGACCCAGCGACGGGCACCGTGCGCTGGCAACAAGCTCTCGGCGTCCCGATCTGGGCCGCGCCCGCGGCGGGAGCAGACGTCATCGTCGCCGGCGCGTTCGACGGGAGGCTGACCGCGCTCGACCGGGCGACCGGTGCGCTGCGCTGGCAGTCGGCGAGCGGGGGGCCGATCGCCTGTGCGCCGGTGGTCGCCGGCGGCCTGCTCCTGGCCGGCAACGACGCCGGTCACCTGCTCGCCTTCGATCTCGGCAGCGGGACGTTGCGCTGGGACCTGCCCGTCGGTGCGGCGGTGCGCGCCGACATCGTCGCCGACGAGACGACGGCGATCGTGGCCACGATCGCCGGGCAGATCTACGCCGTCGACGTCGCCAGCGGGGTGTGCCGGTGGGGGTACAAGACGGGCGGTGCCGTGTTCGACGCTCCCGCGATCTGCGGTGACCGGGTCGTCGCCGGTGGCCGGGATGGGATCGTCTACGGTCTGCGGATGAGTGACGGCCACCCGCTCTACGGCATCCGCTGCGGGGCGCCGTGCGTGACCCCGGTAGCGACCGCCGCGGGTCTCGTGGGGATGGTCGACGAACGCGGCACCCTGCACGTCCACCGGGCCGACACCGGTCAGCAACAGCGCGTCGTCGCCCTGGGCACGAGTGCCGCGGCTGGCATCACCTTCGTCACCTCCACCGAGCCGGGCTTCGCCGTCGTCGAGACCGGCAGCGGGGAGGTCGTCGGCGTTGAGTTGTCCAGCGGGGCGATCCGCTTCCGCGTCCTCACCGGCAAGGGGAACCGCTGTGTCCCCGTCGCCTCCGGCCGCTTGGCGATCGTCGCCACCGCCTTCGATCAGCTGTACGGGATCGTCGTCCCGCACAGCTGACCGGGAGCATCCACCTTCAGAACAGCTTGAGGGTGAAGGGGAGGATCGCCATGTCCGGCAGGTCGTCCTCGGCCGCCGTGTCGGCGGCCTGGAAGTCGGCGGTGCCGGTGTCGAAAGGCCCGTCGTCGTCGGCGGTGCCCTCGGGCAGATCGATCGTGATCATCGAGTTGTCTGAATCGGCCCAGGCATCGGCGAACTCGTCGATCGGGATGGCCACCCCGGCCCCATCGGGGAAGCCGGGATCGTTGATGTAGACCATCCCCGTCTCGTCGTCGATCCCGGTGATCACCACGGCGTGGCCGGAGACCATGTCGTCGGCGAACGGTGCGTCGCCCATCCCGTACAGATCATCGGCGTCGAGGCCGATGATCACCGGGCGGTCGGCGTCGAGCATCTCCCGTAGGTCGTCGAGTGTGCCGGTCTCGACCTCGGCGTCGACGCCGTAGTGCTCGAGCAGGGTCACCCCGTCGGCCATCGACATCCCGTCCGCACCGAGCACGTCGAGCTCGTTGGCCAGATCGACGAGGTCGCCGGCGAGGACGTCGTCGCCGGTCACCTCGCTGAGGACCATCGCCACCGATGTGGGGAGGCAGTCGTTGGTGCTCGCCTGGGCCTGGTGGTAGTCGATGTCGGCCATCGGGTCGCCGTGGACCGTGTCGTCGTCGCTCCCCGTGTCGAACGGATCGTCGGTCGACGTGGTCGTGTCGGACATCGTCGACGGATCGAGGGCGGTGTCCAGCCAGCCGTCGCCGTCGCTGTCGTACATCCCCGTCTCGAACGTGCCGTCGCCGTCGAGATCGGCGATCGCCGTGTCGAGCACCCCGTCGCCGTCGGTGTCGACCATGATCACGTCGGTGCCGGTCTGCGCGTCGTAGACCTCGAACGCGTCGGCGATGCCGTCCCCGTCGAAGTCGTAGACGGTCGTGTCGGCGATGCCGTCGCCGTCGGAGTCGTAGCTGATCGCACCTGTCGAGGGTGCGTACTCGCTGGTGCCGGTGGGGTCCTCGCTGTATCCGCTCATCGTCTTCGCTCCCTCGTGCGGGGTGGATCGGGTGCCCGACCGATGCCCTCCGTGGCCCGGGAGTTCCGCGCCCCAGGAGAATGGTCCGGCGTGCTCAGCGAGCCGGTGCGTATTCGCTGACGACCACGTGGCGGATCGTCTCCAGCTCCTTGCGCAGCTGGGCGATCTGGTCGATCCGGGCCCGGGCCGAACGCTGCACCTCTTGACGCTTGCCCGTCTCCGAACGCATCACCTGCTGCAGCTCGCGGGTCTCTGCCTCGAGCTGCTTGCGGCGCTCGGCAAGCCGCTTGTCGACGTACAGTTCGACCTGCTCGCGCAGATCGAGGATGCGCAAGGAGAGCTCGGTGGTGAACTCCTTGGCGATCCCCTCCGAACCGAAGAGCAGGTCGTTGACGAGCCGCTGCAGCTCGCTGCCGAGACGCCGCCGTTCGCGCGTCCGGCGGCGCAGTGCCCCGATCGGCAGGGCGACCGCGGCCCCGATGCCGTAGGCGAGAAGGCCGAGCCCCCCGGTGGCCAAGCCGAGCATGCCGGCCATCGCGTTGGCGATGCCCCCGAAGCTGAACGTCTGGAGCATCACCGGCAGGCCGTCGTCGAGGAGCCTGGAGTCGGCCGCGGTGTCTCCCGTGCGTCCCGAGCGGGTCAGCTCGTGCAGGCCCTCGGGGATCTCCATCTCCCCGAGGACGATGTCCATCCCCGCCGCCCCGAAGTCGTCGAGCAACGCGCCGAGCGTCTCGGAGAACTGGTCGTTGACCGCGGTGACGAGCTCGTTCCACGCGCCGTGGAGGCTGCGTTCGAGCTCGGCCGGGATCGTCTCGGCGAGCGCGGTCGTGTCCGCGGTCTGCTCGATCATCTCCCGGTAGTGGTCGCGGACGCGGTTCAGCTCGCGGGTCACCAGACGGGACGAACCGGTCTGCAGGCGGACGATCGAGTTCCCCAGGGTGGCTCGCCAGCGGGCCTGCTTCGATCCGAACTGCTCCAACTCGCGCTGCCGGCCGGCGAGATCCTCGGCGACGCCCGTGTCCCCGCTCGCGGCCCGGACCAGTGCCTGCACCTGGCGCTCGACGTCGGCGAGGAGGACCCCCAGGAGAGTCAGCAGGTTGGCCAGGCGGATCGCCTCGCGGTTGTCCGTGCTGCGCACCAACAGAGCGCTGAGGGTGGGGATCCCGCTGCGCGCGATCAGGCTACGGGCCTGCTCCTCGCGCCCCGCTTCGTGCCGCCGCCGGGCCTGGGTGGCGAGGTAGCTGCTGGTCACGACCACCGGCGCGCCTGCCGCGACGCGGTGCAGGCGGGCGGGCACGTCGGCGTCGATCGTCCCCGCCTTGGCCCGCTCGATCATCGTCTCGGTGAACGCGGCGAGCTTGGCCCGGTGCTCGGCGACCATCGCCGCGTTCGTCTCGTCGTCGTTGGCGTCGGCCTTGGTCACGACGAGGACGATCCGGTCCGTGCGTTCGCTCGCCTCGGCGAGGAACTCGAGCTCGGTGCGGGCCACCGGCTCGGTCGCCGAGACGGTGAACAGCAAGACGTCGGCGCGGGCCAGCGCGGCGAGCGCGAGGTCGCGGTGGCCGCGGGTCATTCCCCCGACCCCGGGGGTGTCGACGAGCACCACGCCGCGGGCGAGCAGTGGATGGGGGAGGCGGATCTCGACGCTGACCACGCCCTCCCGGTCGGCGGCGTCGCCTTGCATCGAGGCGACGTTGACGATCTCGGTCGGCGGAACGAGCTGGGTGACGGGTTCTCCGTCGGGACCGAGACGGGTGACGATCACCGCGGCCTGCTCGCCGTGACGGATGAGGAGGTGGACGCTGGTAGCCACGTCGGCGTCGACGGGGAGCAGTTCGCGTTGGCCGAGGACCGCATTGAGCAGCGAGCTCTTCCCCCGCTTGATGTCGCCGCAGGCGACGACGACGAGCTCCTGGCGGTCCCACTCGGCGGCCTCGGCCGATATCCGGCCACCGAGGTCGGCGCGTCCCCAGTCCTTGAGCTGGCCGTGGACCTTGTTGGCGAAGCGGAGCACCTGGGTCGCAACCGGGGTGCGCGGCGCGGCCGGGGCCGCGCCGGAGCTGGGGGCTTGGTCCGCGGCCGGGGGGGTCGCCGCCGTCGCGAGGGACTCCTCGCCGGCCGTCTCCTCGGTCATCGCGCCCTCCGCTCGAGCTCGGACCAGGCCAGTTCGAATGCTTCTTTGACCGTGCGCGCGTGGCGGGCTTCGGTCGGGCTCCGCCGGGGATCGTTGCCCCACGCCGCCCAGCGCATCGCTCCATCCCGGGCGGCTTCGGCACCGGCGACCTCGGCGCTGACCGCGGCCCCCGGATCGGCCGGCGCAGTGAGGACGCGGATGTCGTCGAGGAGTTGCTCGCCGAGGCGGAGCTCCCCGGAGGCGACCGCGTGGGCGACGGCGAGCAGGCGCAGGCGGTGCATCGTCGGGTCGAGCTCGATCCGCTCGAGCGGGGCGCGCAGGGCGCGCAGGGCGCGGGCGTTGTCCGCGTCGTCGCGGCGGTACGAGGCGCGGCGCAGGTCGCTGATCGCGGCGTGCGCCTTGAACACCTCGGCCTGACGTCCGAAGCGGCCGATCACCTCGGCCCGCAACCGCTCGAAGCCGCTGCACGCCTCGAGCACGCGCAGGATCCCGCTCGCCGTCTGGGCGCCCTGGTCGATCGCATGGATCGCCACGGTGATCCCGTACAGATCGAGCATCCCGAGGAGCCGCTTGCGTGCCGGCACATCGAGCGACAGGCCGGGGAAGCGGAGGAAGTCCTCCGGGGACAGGAGCATGTCCTCCCGGTCGAACTCGTCGGTGACGGCAGCGACCTCGAGCAGGGCGCGGGCGTCGGCCTCGGTGAACACCGCGGCCCGGCAGGTCTGGGCGAGCAGGCCGATCACGGGGAACACACCGGACACCACGCCGCGCAGGTCGGTGGCGATCCGCGCCGCGATGGGCGCTGCTGCGGCGATCGGGTCACCGCCCTTGTTCAGCCGGTCGATCTTGCTCAGCACGGCGATCGATGTCGCCGCGGACAGTGCCGAATCGCCGAACAGGCGAGCGAAGCCGCGCAGCACCTCGCTGTCTGCCTGGCGGAGCAGGGGAAGGAGGAACAGCAGTGTGTCCGCCCGGCCGATCGACTCCGCCGTGCGGACGCCTTCGTCGCCGGTCACGCCGAGGAAGTTGGCCGTCGTCGCTTCGTTGACCTCGGTCACCGTGTTCAACCCGGGGGTGTCGACCACGGCCAGCTCGGTGAGCAGCGCGTTGGAGAGATGGACGACGACGCTGCGCACCTGCTCGACCGGACGGCCGAGTGAGGCCGGTACCCGCCCGCGCTCGAGCGGCCGGGTCTCGCTCGTCCCGTCGGTGCCGATCACTTCGGCTCGTTCGGGGACGCCGTAGCGGAACTCGGTGACGACGCGGGTGCACTCCCCGGCGTCGACCGCGGCGACCTGCTGACCGAGAAGGGCATTGACGAGGGTCGACTTGCCCGAGCTGACCCCGCCGGCGATCGTCACCGTCAACGGCTCGCCGAGCTTCTCCCGCACCTGGGCGACCATCGTCCGCCCGGGTCCGGGGACGAGCACCGCCAGCGCGTCGTCGCAGACCTGGCGCAGCTCGTCGGTGAGCGCGTTGCGCCCGGCCACGGTTCAGCTCCCGGTGTGGACGACGACGTCCGGGAGGCGGATCAGCCGGGAGCCGTCGCGGTACCCGGCACGATCGGTCGTCGCCACCGTACCGACCGCGGCGGGGGCCGGCGCCGGCAAGCTGCCCACGCCGCGCATGCGCGCCGCATCGAACGGGGTTCCCGGGGGAACGACGATCGGATGGACGTCGACGGTCGCCAAGGCGGCGACGATCTCTGCCTGCAGTGCTTCGCTGGGGAGGCGGTCGGCGAGGTCGATCAGCGTGTCCACGAGGCTCCGTGCCGAGGCCGCGGCGGTCGGCGGGACAGTGCCAGACGCAGTGGGTGCGGCCAAGCCGGGAGCCGGGCCGGCCGGCGGGGGCAGCGCGACCGGACCGTTCACCGGCCCGGCCGGCGACCGGCGGCGGCGAAGGAGCAAGGCGGCAGCACCTGCCGCGCCGACGACGACCCCACCGACACCGACCCCGGCGACGAGCCCCGCGGACGTCCCGCCCGAGTCGGCGGCACGCGGCGTGCGGTCACGCCGGGAATCCTCGTCCTCGCCGGTCGAGCGCTTCTGGTCGCGCCCGGAGTCCTTCGTCGTTGGAGGGGCGACGGTCGATTCGGAGCGGCTGAGGCACGTACTGATCGCCTCCGTGCGCGGCTTGCCCTTGCCGACCTCCTTGGCGACGCACTCCTC
>CAZQEJ010000042.1:14426-20663 GCA_964592165.1 uncultured Ilumatobacteraceae bacterium
CCTGCGGCTCCGCCGGCGCCGGGCGGTCCTCCGCAGCCGGGCGGTGGCCGCGCCGGGCGGCGGTCGCGGCGCACCGCAGTGCTCGCCGGAGTGGCCGCGGTGATCGTCGCCGGGGGGATCGCCGGTGGCGTCCTCGCGACGAGGGGCGGAGGGGGCGACGACGACTCGTCGTCGAGTCGTTCCCGGCCGCGCAAGCGCAGTGACTCCCCGGCGAAGACGACCTCCAGAGTGGACGAGGGGGGGTCCGGGTCGCTCAGCCGCACCGACCTCGGCCGGGCCTACGAGGCGATCGTCGGGGTCACGGCGAGCTCGTCGACGGTCGACTGCCTGACGAAGAAGGTCGACGACGAGGACAGCGCGCTGAGCGACTTCCTCGAAGGGGGAACGATCTCGGCGAGCGCCGCGCAGCGGGCGTTCTACCCGTTCCTGGTCTGTGCCCCCGACGAGGACTTCGCCACCGCCGTCCGGGGCATCGCCCCGAACGCCGACGCGGCGTGCGTCAGCGACACGGTGCAGACACTGTCGATCGACGACCGGACGACGGTCGCGGTCTACGCGTGGGTCGATCAGCAGGGCACCATCACGTTGATCGGCCAGTTGTTCGCCGACTGCCTGTACTGATCGGGGCGCCCCGCGCGCCGCGGCGGTGGACCATCCCGGCGACCGGTCTGTGGCGCGCCCGCTGCCACGATCCCGGACGCGCCGGACCCCGGTACCCGTAGATCGGGCACCGGGGTCCGGGACGCTCAGGCGAAGTGCCGCCGGGAGTTACGCTCAGAGGAAGCTCGTCGAATCGGTGTCGGAGATCATCGAGGAGTTGTCCGCCCAGCTCGCCGGCTCGACGTAGCTCGTGTCGAACGAGGAGTACCCGGCGGAGATGTCGCTCGCTGTGTAGCTGAGGTCCGTCGATGCCGAGCTGTCCAGGCCGTAGGAGCCGTACCAGTAGTCGTTCGACGCCTGGTAGAAGGAGTCCGACAAGGCCTCCGATCCGAGGCTCGCGTTGTGCAGATCGAAGTACGAGTCGCTGTAGCCCTCGACCTGCCAGACCTCGTTGGCCATGTGCTCGAGGTCTCCGGCCTGGGTCCACATCTCGAAGCCGTTGCTGGCCAGATCGTTGGAGTAGCTCATCCAGCTCGACGCGTCGTAGCCGATGCCGTCGTCGCCCGTGGTGTAGTCCTCGTACATCGCCGCTTCCTCTCTCCGGGCCCGCCGCCGGGCCGCCTGTACCCCTACCGATGCGGCTCGCGCCGGGGAAGTTCCCCAGGATCGGTGAATTCTCCGGCTTCCCGGACTTCTTGAGTGTTGATGGAGGCTGCGGGCGCGGCCGGATGGCGCAACGCGCAAGTGCCGGCACCCACGGGTGCCGGCACTCGGTGTGTGTCTGCCGGCCGCTGCCGGCGATGATCGCTCAGAGGAAGCTGGTCGCGCTGTTGTCGGAGATCATCGAGGTGCTCCCCGCCCAGCTGGCCGGCTCGATGAAGCTCGTGTCGTAGGCGGAGTAGCCCTGGGCGACGTCCATCGCCGTGTAGCCATCGGCGTTGACCGGGCCGTAGTAGGCGTCCCACGAGGCCTGGTAGAGATCGTGGGACAGCTGCTCGCTGGCGTTGCTCAGATCCTGCCAGGTCCAGTACTCATCGGTGTCGCCGTTGATCCACGCCTGGTCGGCCATGTGGCTGAAGTCGATCGAGGCGCCCCAGGTCTCCATCGAGGCGTCGTAGTAGCTGCCCGAGTGGTCCGCCCAGCTCCCTGCGTCGTAGCCGTAGTCGTCGTATCCGTTCCATCCGTTCATCGCCCTGTTCCCTTCTCCGAGCCCGCCCCCGGGCCTTCCGTGCCCTGATCGATGCGCGCCGGGCCCGGGAAGTTCCGCGACGAGCGGGGAAATCTGGGATCTTGCCTGCCGTTCTGGCACGCGTCGGGGCAGCTGGTCACGGCAACGAGCGCACCGCGTTCGATCCGCCGCGGTGGCGGCTATAACGAGAACCACGAGTTCGTCAGCCACCGGCAAGCGAGCGGACGTAGCGCCCCTCCCGACCGGACACGTTGCGCCGCGCCACGGTGCCGGGGTCGGGTGGCTGCAACGGATCGAGGACCTCGTTCGTTCCGCGCCGGGAGCGGGTGTGTACCTGCTCATCGTGGTGATCACCACCTGGGTCCTGTCCAGCGTCAACGAACACGTCGCCGACGTGTTGCTGCGCGCCGTGAGTACGAACGTGATCCAGATGGGACGCGACGCACCGCGCTCGCTCGTGCTCAGCGCGTTCGTCATCTCCGGCGGAAGCGTTGTCCCGGTGATCGCCGCCTTCGCGATCGTCCACCTCCCGGCCGAACGGTGGCTCGGGACCCGGAGGTGGCTGCTCGTCGTCGCCTGCGCACACGTCGGAGCATCGGCGGTGACCACGATCGGGATCTGGCTGGTGGAACGCGCCGGAGCTGGCGGTGTGGCGCTCGCCTACCCCATCGACGTCGGGGTCTCCTACACCCTGGCCGGCGCCGCGGGGGCGCTCGCCTGGCGACTGCCATGGGCTGCGCGCGCCGTGTGGATCGCCGCCGCGGTCGGGGCGTTCGGTCTGTGGCGCGTGGTCACCGGACCGACGTTCACCGATGTCGGTCATCTCTGCGCGTTGGTCATCGGGGCCGTCGTCGGCTTGGCTGTCGCCCCCCGTCCGGCTCCCGCCGCCGGCGGATCACCCGCCGGGCCGCGCCCGTGGTCGCAGCACGCCGTGGCGCGGGCCCTGTCCGGTGCGCCGCGGATGACCGGCGAGGACGGCAGCCGCCGTCGTGCCCGCCGCCTGCTCGTCGCTGCCGCGACCGTCGCCTGCGCTGCGCTCGGCGTGCTGACGTTCGTCTCCCTCATCTCGGAGCCGATCGACCCGGCGAAGGGATCGGTCACCGTGCTCGGGCGGATCGACGAGGTCAGCGAGTGCGGGCCGGCCTGTGCCGAGGTGACCGTCGGGTACGGCGCCGCGGGAGCGACGAAGACGGCGACGATCGTGGAGACGTCCGACCGCCCGCCCCGCCCGGGGGCGCGGATGTTGCTGCGCGTCGACGCCGATGGCACCGCGCACCCGGCGCTCGGCCGTACGCCGGCGAAGATCGATGCCACCGGTTTCTTCGCCGTGGCGACGGTGATCAGCGGCCTGCTCGCCGCCGGCGCACTCGCCGACGGACGGCGCCGGCAGCCCCGGGCGGGCGCGCCCGATGCTCGTGAGCGTCCCCGGGCCGCGGCGGACCGGGCCGGATAGCGTGACGCCCCGTGATCCGGCCCGGCGAGCTGCGCAAGCGCTTGAGTGACGCCGGCGCGCGCGTCCGCCAGGCGGCAGGGACGACGCTCGACGATCGTCTCGGGGGAGCACCCGCGGCGGGGCCACGACCGCGTCCGTTGGCCGAGATCCAAGCGGACCTCGATGCCCTGATCGGCCTCGAGTCGGTCAAGGAGCAGATCCGCACGCTCGTCGCCTTCCTCCAGGTGCAGGGGCACCGGCGTCGGCACGGACTGGCCGAGGTGCCGACCAGTCAGCACCTCGTGTTCGTCGGCAACCCGGGGACGGGGAAGACGACGATGGCCCGCCTCCTCGCCGAGATGTACGGCTCGCTCGGGTTGCTCCGGCGTGGCCACCTCGTCGAGGTCGACCGGGCCGGGCTCGTCGGCCAGTTCGTCGGGCACACCGCGGTGAAGACGAACCGGGCCGTGCGCCGTGCGCTCGACGGCGTGCTGTTCATCGACGAGGCCTACTCCCTCGCTCCGCCGGGACCGGCGAGCAACGACTTCGGTGCGGAGGCGATCGAGACGCTGCTCAAGCGGATGGAGGACCACCGCGACCGGCTGGTCGTGATCGTCGCCGGGTACCCACGGCTGATGAACGCGTTCTTGGACTCCAACCCCGGGCTGCGCTCCCGCTTCTCCCGGGAGATCACGTTCCCCGACTACAGCTCGGCGGAGCTCGTCCGGATCTGCGAGAAGCTGGCCACCGACGCCCAGTACGCGCTCGCCCCAGGGACGCACGCCGTGCTCGAGCTGATCTTCGAGCAGGCGGTGCGCCACGACGGGTTCGGCAACGCGCGCTTCTCCCGCACGTTGTTCGAGCAGGCGATCAACCGCCAGGCGTTGCGGCTGGCCGGCGGCGCGGCCGAGCTCGCCGACGTCGGGCGCGACGCGCTGAGCACGCTCGAACCGTCGGACTTCGTCGAAGCCGCCCGCCTCGTCGAGCAGCAGCGCCCCCACCGCTGACACCGGTCGATCGCCGGGTCTCCCACCCGGCCGGACAGCGGACGGTCGGCTCGTCGTGGCTCACGTCGGGCGGCCGAGGATCCGTTCCGTGACCGCTTCCCGGCTGGCGTCGAAGTGCGCCGTCTCGTTCATCGTGACGATGCTCGCGTTGGCGCGGGCATCGACATCGATGCGGGTCAACGAGGCGTAGGCGATGTCGAAACGGCCGAGCCCCTCGACGCCGAGCACGCTCGCCGCGATCCGCCGGATCACCCCGCCGTGGCAGGCGACGACGACGTGCTCCCCGGGCGGGTTCGTGCGCAGCTCGCTCCAGGCCGCCTCGACCCGCGCGGCGAACGCGGCAGGGGAGTCCCAGCCGATCGCGTCCCACTCCTGGCGGACGATCGCGTCCCAGTACTCGCCGCCTTCGGTGCTGAGCAGTTCGGTCGGCACGTAGACGTTCGCCCGGCGATCGATCTCGTCGAGGTCGGGGACGACGAGGTGGGGGCGAGGCGGGGGAGCGCTGCCGTCGAGCAGCGCACCGACCGTCTCGGTGGCGCGGCGCTTGGGCGAGGTGACGACGTGATCGACCGGCTCGTGGGCCAGCCAGGCGCTCAACCGCTGGGCCTGCCACACCCCGAGCTCGGACAACCCCGGGTCGGCCGGACCGTCGGGATTGTGGGCGCGTACCGGTTGCGCGTGGCGGACGAGGATGAACTGCACCCCGGCACGGTACCGAGCCCGCGAGCCCTCCGCCTCGCTGCTCACTTCCACAGAGACCTGCCAATACGCCAGAGATGGCGGCGACGACGTGTCAATTGGTGTCAGAGCAGGGCGTGGTGGCGGTCCTTTGCGGCCAAGAACAGGGACCGTCAGCGAGCGCTTGACCGGAGGTCTCCCCCGGCGCAGCCGGTTGGCGATCAGTTCCGCGTCGTGCTCGTGGGTGATGGAGGCGATCACCAAGAACTCGTCGCCGCCGAGGCGGGCGACGTAGTCGTCGGCCCGTCTGGCCGCATTCAACCGCTCGGCTGTGGCCTGCAGCACCAGATCACCGGCCCGTCATTCGGCATCGGGCTGTAGGGCTGCTCGCCGTCCGCTGTGCTCCTACAGCGGATCAGGCAGCAACGTGAGGTGCTCGGCGTGAACCGGCCGGATGATGGTGAAGTGCCGTCGCTCCACGGTCGCGGGGTTGACTTCTCCCAGCCGCTCGGCCACGGCGACGATCGAGGCGTCGGTTCCTCCCAATGGCAAGTCGGCGTACTGGCCGACCAGTTCGGCGGATCGGAGTAGGTCGGCCTCGGTGGGTGCCTCAATCTGGTAGCGATGCGATCGCAACGACCTGAGGAACGTGGCCTCAGCAGCCGGTCCCTTCGACTGTTCGATGAGGTAGGTCGCCTCGGCGATCACCAGTGCGGGCACGATCAGGCGACTTGGCGACGATTGCAGCAACGCTGCGCACGTGGCACGTGGTGCGGCTCGTCGCCGTTGGACGCCGCGACGAAGACGCCGGTGTCAACGATCACGAACGCGGCTTGCCGAAACCCTTTTCGGCAAGCGCATCATCGACCCGTTCGGCATACAGCGGGCCGCCGGTCGCGGCACCGATGAACTCGTAGGGATCCTGGTCCGCAGCTTCGTCAAGCAGGCGCGCCGCGAGCGCGTCAACCGACACCCCCTCGCGTTCGGCGCGGCGCGCGAGGCGACGGAGCGTCGGTTCCTTCACGTCCAGCTTGAGAGCGCTCACCTCGTCAAGGTTACCCGTGTCGATGAGCACCATGCCGGCTCCCGATCCGCCCCTCCGCCGGTGATACACCGACTCGAACCACGCGGTGAACAGCCCGTTCAGCTCACCAAGATCGGCGATGGTGGTCGCTGACCGTGACCCACTCCTCGACCTCGTCACGCTTCGCGTTCAGCGTTGCCTAGGCCTGACCATGACTGTCCCTGCGGTGCGGCCGCACGATTTCCACGATCCTGCCCAGCGCCAGCTCAACGACGAGCTGCGGCGACACGTTCTGATCGAGCAGGAA
>CAZQEJ010000043.1:0-20608 GCA_964592165.1 uncultured Ilumatobacteraceae bacterium
GTCCGCGGTCGCCATCGACGACCGCTGCCGGACGTCGATGAGCGGCGTATGGGCGGTCGGGGACCTGACCGGCGAGCCGATGCTCGCCCACCGGGCGAGCGCCCAGGGACGGATGGTCGCCGAACTGATCGCCGGGCGGCGCCGGGCGTGGGACGCCATCGTTCCCGAGGTCTGCTTCACCGACCCGGAGTTGGTCAGCGTCGGTGACGATCCTGCCGCGGCGGCGGCCGGCGACGGTGGGTGTCGCCCGCTCGTCGGTGCGGTGCCGTTCAGCGCCAACGGGCGGGCACTGACCCTCGGTCGTGGTGACGGGCTGCTGCGCGTCGTCGCCCGGACCGACGATCGTGTCGTCGTCGGCCTGCAGGCGGTCGGCGCGGGCGTCTCCGAGTTGTCCGAGGCGTTTGTCGGGGTGATCGAATGCGGCGCGACGCTCGACGACCTCGCCTTGATCGTCGGCGCGCACCCCACTCTCGGTGAGTCGCTGAGTGCCGCCGCGCAGCGCGCCCTGCTACCGCGTGGGTGACGCCGGCGCGCTGTTGTATTGCAATCTCGTGACATCGCGTGTAAACACATCGTCACGTCTTGGTCGTCCATGGCCGGCGTACCGACTGTCATGCCCCATCGATCGACCTCGGACTGGGATCGTCCCGTGCTGCACAAGCACCGCGATCCGTTCCTCACCCGGATCTGGACGATCCTCGGTGGCCTCGCCCTGCTCGTCCCCGTGATCCTCATCCTCCGCCCGGCGAGCGACGGTGCGACCCACGGCGTGACGACCGCGGCCCTGCCCGGCGCGGTGGCCGCCTTCCAGCCGGGCGGCGCTGGGTCGCCGCCGAGCGCCGCCGCCCCGGCACAAGACGGGGTGGCCACGGACGGGTCGTCGCCGCCGGAGGCGGCGAGCACGGTGCCCGGCTTCTCCCTCGTGCCCGCCGCCGGCGTCCCCGACTCCGCTCCGGCGACGACCTCGCCGCCGACCGAGCCGAGCGCGGCTCCGACCACCCCGGTGGCGACGGTCGACCCCGCTCTCGTCGCCGCGGCGACCGTCGCGCCGGCGACGAACCCGCCGCCGACCAGCCCGCCGGCTCCCCCGACCACGCCCGCGACGACCGCGGCGCGTCCGACGACGACCACGGCTGCGGCGCCGGCCTGCGCGGGGCGGTACGAGGTTCGCCCCGGCGATTCCTGGAGCGGGATCGCCTCCGCCTTCGGCGTGACGCTGAGCGCGGTCCTCGCCGCAAACGGGGCGACCACGGCGACGAACCTCTACCCGGGCGACACGGTCTGCCTGCCTCCGGGTGCCGCGAAGGCCCCGGCGACGACGGCCGCGCCGAAGCCGAAGGCGACGACGACCGCACCCCCCGTGACGACGGACGCGCCGAAGCCGAAGCCGACGACCACGACGGACGCGCCGAAGCCGAAGGCCACCCCGACGACGGTGCCCAGCCGGACCTACAGCCGGGAGGAGGTCGAGCAGATCATCCGTGACGTGTTCCCCGACGAGCTCGAGGAGCACGCCCTGGAGATCGCCCGGCGGGAGAGCAACTACAAGCCGACCGCACGCAACTGGTGCTGCTACGGCCTGTTCCAGATCCACTGGAGCGCGCACAAGAGTTGGCTAGCCGGCCTCGGGGTGACCGACGCCTCGCAGCTGTTCGACCCGCTTGTCAACGCCACCGCCGCGCTCGCCCTGTACAACCGCTCCGGCGGGTGGGGCCCGTGGGGCGGCTGAGCGACATCCGGCGAGGAACACCCGGCGGACGCGTCTAGACTGCCCGCCCGACAACCCGAGCGCTCGTAGCTCAATGGATAGAGCATTTGACTACGGATCAAAAGGTTGGGGGTTCGACTCCCTCCGAGCGCGCTGAACGGATCCGCTGACCGAACGGATCCGGGTCGACCCAACGGCCCCACCCCTCGTCGGCGAGGCCATTGCCATCTCCGGCGGCTGAACGGCGGTACGCCGCAGCATGGCGGGGCTTGAGCGCGACGCTCGTGTCGAGGACGTAGATCAGTCGAACCCGGCCGGATCCGCGGGCTCGCGCTCGAAGGGAAAGTCGGCCTCGACGGTCTCGATGCCGGTTGGGTGGGTCAGGCCGTGGTGAGGCGCCCTGTCCCGAGGTCGTACTGGACGGCGGCGCGGCGGGCGATGTGGGGGACGAGCCGGTCGCGCACGAACGCCCGGTGGACCGGGTGGTCGCGGTAGACGACGTAGTCGGCGGCGGAATCGAAGTCGGCGACGACGACGTAGTCGTAGTTCCCCTCCCCGAGCCCGGCATCGGGCCCGTGGCGGTAGGCGCGCACCGCGGGGATCGTCGCCCCGAGCTCGTCGAGCCCAGCGGCGATCGAGGCCACCTCGTCCGCGCTGGTCGTCTCGTTCCAGGAGAACATCACCACGTGGCGGAACATCTCAGCCCTCCTCGGCGGTGCTCATCGCCCGTTCGTGGGTGAGGACCTCGGCGGCCCAGTTGCCCACCTTCTCGCCGGTGATCCGGCGGCGCTCCGGCCACGGTTGGGTGAGGTCGACCGGCACGCCCCGGCTGATCACGGCGCGCAACCGGGCGCGGTCCTGGAGGATCGTGATGTCCTTCGACGGGTCGCCGTCGACCACGATCACGTCGGCCCGGTAGCCCGGGGTGATCTGCCCCAGCTGATCGGTCATCCGCATCGCGATCGCGTTGTTGCGCGTCGCGCAGGTGATCGCCTCCAGCGGGCTGAGGCCCAACTCCTCGACGAACACCTCCATCTCCCGCGCGTGCCAGTGCCCGTAGGGCGTGAGGGCGAAACCGCTCTCCGATCCGGCAAGGATCGGCACCCCCGCGTCGTAGGCGACGCGCATCATCGCCGCGGTCGCCGTGATCTCACCGCGGAAGATGTCCTGCATCCCTGCCCCGGCGCCGACGCGGTGCCCGTAGTCGGTGAGGTTGGCGAGGAACGTGAACGTCGGGCAGATCGCCGCACCGTTGTCGATCACCGCCTGCACGCCGTCCTCGTCGATGAACGAGGCGTGGAGGATCAGGTCGACCCCGGCGAGCGCCGCGTCGCGCGTCGAGGCGGCGTTGCGGCAGTGCGCCGTCACGGGGACGCCGAGGGCGTGCGCCGTGTCGCACACGGCCTTCATCTCGTCGAGCGTCCACACCTGCAACTCGCCCGAGCGTGTCGGGATCGATCCGGTCGCGTGGATCTTGATCCAGTCCGCACCGTTCTTGATCTGCCGGCGGGTCTCGTTGACCATCTCGTCGACCGTCCGCACGACCGCCGCATACCCGACCTTGCCGCTGTCCGGGATCAGCCGGCCGGCCGTTCCGCCGACCGAGGTGAGCAGCGCCATCACGCCGGTGGAGATGCGTGGCCCACAGAATGCGCCGGACTCGACGACGTCGCGCACCTCCGGGCCGATGCCCATCACCGTGTCCGGGTCCATGATCGAGGTGACCCCGGCGTGCAGCAGCTTGGGCAGGTTGAACAACGTGATCATCGCCGCCGTCGTCGGCGGCCGATGGAAGAACAGCTCGTCGTTGGACTGCACGTCGTCGAACGTCATGTGGCAGTGGGCGTCGATCAAGCCCGGCATCACCGTCGCCCCGGTGCCGTCGATCTGCACGGCGTCGCTGGGGATCTCCAGCGAACCGGTCGGGCCGACGGCGGCGATCGCGTCGCCGTCGAGGAACACGTCGGTCGAAGGTCGTGGCGGGGCCCCGGTGCCGTCGATCAGCGTGGCCGCGCTGATGTGTACGGCCCGACGCGTGGTGGTGCTGGTCCTGACTACCACGGTGTGCTCACCCCCGGATGCCTGTCCCGTGGCGATCGACCGTCGTGGCCGAGCGTCGTCAGGATCCTAGCGACGTAACTCGTGAGCGGTCCTGCCGGCGTGGCATGCTCCTCGTGATGGGACGGGTGCTGGTGACCGGTGCCGCCTCCGGGATCGGTGCGGCCTGCGCGGCGATCCTCGAGCGCGACGGGTGGGAGGTCGTGCGCACCGACGTCCACTGCCCGGACGGCGGGGTCCGCCCCTTGGACGTCACCGACGAGGACGCCTGGGCTGCGCTGATGGCCGAAGTCGGCCCCCTCGACGCGCTCGTGTCGAGCGCCGGGATCCGCACCCGGAGCATGATCGTGGACACGCCCCTCGACGAGTGGGAACGCCATCTGCGGGTCAACGTCACGGGAACCTGGCTGGCCATCCGCTCCTTCTTGCGCGCCATCCCCCCCGGTGACGACAGCCCCCGGGCGATCGTCACGATTGCCTCGGTCAACGCGACGATCGCCGTGCCGGGGCAGGCGCACTACGTCGCGTCGAAGGGGGCGATCGCCGCGCTGACCCGGGCCGCCGCGCTCGAGGGCGCGCCGCGCCGGGTGCGGGTCAACGCGATCGCCCCGGGGCCGATCCGCACCCCGATGGCGGGGGAACGCCTCAGCGATCCGGAACAGGTCCGCTGGCTGACCGGACGTGTCCCCCTCGGGCGGATCGGCGACCCGGCGGAGATCGGCGAGCTGGCCGCCTTCCTCGTCTCCGAGCGGGCGTCCTACGTCACGGGCGAGATCGTCTACGCCGACGGTGGGTGGGCGGCGAACGCGGTCTGATCGGCTGCTCGCCGGCTGCCGGTGGCCCCGGCCGGCCGGACTACGCTCGCGCGTTGATGAGCGACGGGTTGGGGAACCGAGCATCGCGGTACGAGGTCTTCGTCGATGCCGGCGAATGCATCAGCTCCGGCAAGTGCGTCGCCGCCGCACCGGGTTTCTTCGTCTTCGACGCCGACGAGCTCAGTTCGATCGACCCAGCGGGCCCGCGCCCGGCCGACGACGTGTTGCTGCGCATCGCCCGGGACTGCCCGGGTGGGGCGATCCGCCTGCGCCAGGACGGCGCCGACGTCGAGGTCTGATCCCCGGCGGAGCGGGGCGGAGCGGGGCAGAGCGAGATCGTCCCGTTCGCCGGCGGAGGGTCACCCCAGGCGCAGGAGGCGGCGGGCGTTGTCGTCGTAGGCGTCGACGAAGTGGACGTCGCCGCGCTCGCGCGGCGCGTCCCAGCCGGCGAGGTTCGTACCGAACACGAGACGATCGCCGCCGACCTTGCGCTCGAGCAGGGCCAGGGCGTCGTCGTCGTGCACGTGGTTGTCGAACCACAGCCGGCGCAGCCCGGCGCCGAAGTCGACCGGGTGGGTCTTCGCCCAGGGCCGGGCCGTCCCCTGGTGCTGGAGGCGCCCGAGCATGAACGAGCAGGCCCCGCCACCGTGGGAGACGCAGATGTCCAGGCCCGGGTGACGATCGAGGACCCCCCCGTAGATCAGGCAGGCGACGGCGACGGTCTCTTCGAACATGAACCCGACCGACAGGTCGAGGTCGTACTTGCGAATCCGCTCGTCGCGCAGGGGACCGTCGATGCCCCACGGGGCGGGGTGGACGAACACCGGCACGTCGAGGTCGACGGCCGTCTGCCACAACGGATCGAGCTGCTCGTCGTCGAGATCGGTGCCGAAGTCCGTGCCGATGTATGCGGCGAGCAGCCCAAGGTCGCCGACCGCGCGGCGCAGTTCGGCGGCCGCCGCGCCGATGTCCTGCATCGGGAGCTGGGCGGCGCCGCAGAACCGATCTGGGTGGGCGGCGACCACCGAGGCCAACTCGTCGTTGTGCCATCGGCAGAAGCCGGTGGCGATCTCCGCTTCGATGTGGTGAAAGTAGGTGATCGGGTTCGGTGAGAGGAGCTGGACATCGATCCCGAGGTGATCGTTGACCCGCAGGCGGACGTCGGGATCCATGAACGGCGTGCCGCGGTAGTCGACGCCGTGGAGCACGTAGTTGCCGACCCGGAAGCGGGACCGTCCGTCCGGTCCCGTGCCGAGCTCCGGGCCGTACTCGCCGGCGCACCCCATGACCCCCGGCAGCACCGTGTGGGCGTGGACGTCGATCATCGTCGTTCCTCCTCGCTCGGCCCGGCGACGCGTAGCGTGACGGGGTGACACTCGTCCTCGCGGCCGGATCGATCCTCGACCACCCGCCCGGCGTGCTCCTCGCCGCAGCTGCGGCAGCGGGGTTCGACGGTGTGGGGTTGCGCGTCAGCGGAGAGCACGACGTCGCCGATGCTGCCGGTCTGCGCTCCCGGGCCGCGGCGCTCGGCCTCGCCGTGCACGACGTGGAAGTTCACCGGATCTCCGGCCAGCCGCTCGATCCCCGGCCGCTGGTCGAACGCGCCGCAGCGCTCGGCGCGTCGTGTGTGCTCGCCGTGTCCGACAGTGCCGACCTCGGACCGAGCATCAGGCAGTTCGCCGAGTTCGCGGCGGTGTGCGCGGACCACGGTGTCGTCCCGGCGCTCGAGTACATGGCCTGGACGACGCCGAGCACCCCGGCCGGGGCGATCGAGGTGGCCCACGCCACCGGATGCCGCGTGGTCCTCGACGTGCTCCACCACGTGCGCGTCGGAGGGACTCTCGACGACGTCGACGCGATTGTCGGCGCGGGGGTGCTCGGGTGGGCACAGCTCTGCGACGCGCCGCGCCACGTGCCGAGCGACACCGGGCTGATCGACGAGGCGCGTCATCACCGCCTTCCCCCGGGCGCGGGCGAGCTGCCTCTCGAGGCGATCGTCGCTCGCCTGCCGCCGGGGACGACGTGGAGCGTCGAGGTGCAGGCCGACGACCTCCTCGGGGTCGCCCCGGGACCACGGGCGCGACTGCTCCACAGCGCGGCGATGTCCGTCCTCGCCCGCGCTCAGCCGCCGAGGAGCACCGGGTAACGCCCGAAGTAGGGGCGCGTCGTCGATTCGTCCATCTCCGCCGGGTCGTCCGGGTCGGGCCGGGCCCCTGCGTCGAACAGCGCCTGGACCGCTTGGGGAACGAGCCCGAACAGGTGCCCCTCGGCTGCGTCCTCGGACTGGAGGAGAAGGCCGGCGGCGAGGTCCTGGCCGATGCACGCGTGCATCCCCGAGCCGAAGGACAGGCCCCACGGCGGGATCCCTTCGGGCATCACCCGGTGGGGGTCGAAGCGGTCGGCGCCGGGTCCGAAGACGCTCACGTCGCGGTTGATCGAGAGAAGGTCGATGATCACCTTCGCCCCCTGGGGGATGTGGGTCCCGCCGCGCAGCTCGACGTCGGCCAACGCCCAGCGCATCCCGACCGGCGACGAGGGTTGCAAGCGGACGGTCTCGTGGGTGCAGCGTTGGAGGAACTGCCGGTCGGTGCGGACCAGTTCGGCGTCCTCGGGGTGTTCGTCCAACCAGCGGAACACGTTGTGGGTGACACGGGTGAACGCGGTCGCCGACGTGTGTGCGCCGGCGAGCAGGTAGAAGGCGACCTCGCGCACGATGACGTCGTGAGGAAGGTGGAGCGAATCCTCGTTGGCGAGCAACACCGACAGGACGTCGCGGGGGAGCTCCGTGCCCGCCTGGTGGAGCGCGGCGCGCCGTTCGAGGGACGGCGTGACGAACTCGGTGTCGAAGCGGTCCAGCTCCCCGGCGATCTCGGCCCGCTTGGCGTCACGGTCACCGGTGTAGTGGGCGAGCGTCGCGCCTTCGATGAACAGCATCAGGTAGCGGTAGAGGCGCCGCGTCTCGTCCGGCGTGCCCAGCGGGCGGTCCACGCCGGCGGTGAGCGCGGCCAGGTTCATCATCATCCGGTGACCGAGATCGACGAGCTCGGTACGCCCCGCGGCGATGTCCGGCGCCAGCGTCTCGGCCATGATCGGGGGGAACAGCTCGAATTCGTAGAGGTCGAACGTCTCCCGGCGGAACAGCCGGTTCTCCAGGCGCCGCCGGTCCCGGTGCTCCGTACCGTGGAGGTTGACCAGGACGTCGGCCATCACGACCTCACCCGCGTCGTACAGCGCCTGGCGCAGGTCCTTCTGCCGGTAGGCATCCTTTGCCTCGTCGTAACCGGTGATGGTCACGACCGTCGGTTCGTTGCTCACGGTGAACCCCCTGGGGAGCGTGGATCGATGAGGTCGGCTGACGGGACGCGCCGGTCAGGCATTGGTCACCCCGAGGCCGAGACCGCCGTCGACGGTGAGCACGTTGCCGGTGACCCATTCGGCGCGGGCGAGGTACTCGACCCCTTCGGCGATCTCGGTGACGGTGCCCAGGCGGCCCAGGGCATGGGCGGGGGCGAGCCCCTCCAGCCGGGAGCGAGCGGTCTCGTCGTCGAACAGGCCGGCGCGCTGGTTCAGCTCGGTGAACACACCGCCGGGGCGGATGCACGAGACGCGCACAGCACGTGGGCCGAGCTCGGCGGCGAGCACCGCGGTGAGCGTCTCCACCGCACCTTTGGTCGCGGCGTAGGGGGACGCGCCGGGGAACGCCCGCTGGGAGTGCACCGAGCCGACGAAGATCACCGCGCCGCGGGCGGCGACGAGGTGGCCGAGCGCGGCCTGGGTGAGCATCATCGCCCCGACGACGTTGGAGTGGAAGACGTCGAGCAGCGCTTGTTCGTCGAGCTCGGCGAGCGGACCCCGATACATGTTCCCGGCGTTGTTGACGAGCACGTCGATCGTCCCGCCGCCGTGTTCGGCGGCGGCGGCGACCATCCGTGCCCGGTCGTCCGCCTCGGTGACGCTGCCGGCGACGGCACGGCACAGCGACCCGATCGATCCGGCGACACCGGCGATCCGCTCGGCGCGCCGGCCGGCGATGGTCACCCGCGCACCCGCCGCGCACAGGTGGCGGGCGACGCCTTCGCCGATCCCCGAGCCGCCTCCGGTGACGAGCACGGACATCCCTTCGACCGGTCTCACGTGCCGCTCCGTGTGATCCAGGTCAGAGCCTGGGCGAGGACACGGGCGTTGTCCGGGTGGCGGATCGACGCGGCATCGTGCCCGAACCCGTCGAACACGACCCGCCCCGCGCCGAACGCATGCGCCCAGACGACCGGCTGGGGCTCGTCGCCGGGATGGCGCCAGGCGACGGCGAGCGTCTCGATGCCGGGGCGCAGGGCGAGATCGCCGTAGACCTCGTCGTCGAGCTCGATCCGCGGGCCCAGCCCGGCGACGACCGGATGATCGCCGGTCACCTCGGCGCTGACCGGGCCGGCCGGGGGATGGGACGACACGCCCCAGCGCCATGCGCCGCCGACGATGTCACCCCACTCGGGCCAGTCGTCGAAGCAGATCGGTGCGCTGTGCACGGCGAGCAGGCCACCCCCGGCGCTGACGAAGCCGCTGATCGCCTGGCGGGTCGACGGTGGAGTCCGGTACCCGTAGGAGTCACGCCAACGGTCGTACGCGGTTCCGCCCATCTGCCACCACAGGCCGAGCACGGCCAGCGCGGCGACCGCCGACCCGGGTGCGGCGAGCGCCTCGGCGGCACGATCGGGGTGCCCGACGAGCTCCACCGTGTGGCCGAGCGACGCGGCCAACTCGGCAAGGGCAGCGCCGCTCGCGGCGAAGTCGTGCGCGTGCGGCGAACCGCCGGCGAGCACGACGAGGGAGCTCATCGGCCGCTGCCCACCGAGTCCACGGCGGCGGGCCGGGGCAGGTGGGCGATCACCGAGCCGGTGACACCACCGTCGACGACGAGGTTGTGACCGTGCACGTAGGCCGCTCGATCCGAGGCGAGGAACAGCACCGCGTCGGCGACGTCGCGCGCCGCGCCGAGGCGGCCGAGCGGCACCTTCGACTCGCGCGCCTGGCGGGTCGCCGGGTCGGCGTAGATCGGCTGCGACATCCCCGCGTCGATCAGCCCGGGAGCGACGGCGTTGACCCGGATGCCCGCCGGGCCCCACTCGATCGCCATCTGGGCGGTGAGCAGGGCGATGGCCGCTTTCGACGGGCCGTACGCCCCGGCGTTCGGCCCGGCGGCGACGCCGTTCATCGACGTCACGTTGATCACGCACCCCGGGCGGCCGGCGGCGATCCAGCGCCGTGCCGCGGCGCGGGCGACGACGAACGTGCCGACGAGGTTGACCTCCACCACGGCACGGAAGTCGGTGACGCCGAGGTCGACGAGGGGTCCGAAGCGCACGATCCCCGCGTTGTTGACGACCACATCGGGGGAACCGAAGTCGTCGAGCACCGCGTCGATTGCCGACTCGTCGGTGACCGAGGCGCGGTAGAAGGACGGCGGAGGAGCGCCTGCGCCGGCCGGCGCGGAGCCGTTCGCCGGCGGATCGATGTCGATCACCCCGACCCGGAAGCCGTCGGCGGCAGCGGCCGCAGCGATCGCCGCGCCCAGCCCGCGACCACCACCGGTCACGAGCATCGACCGCTCGTCAGCCATCCCGACCCCCTCGTCGCCTGCGCGTTCTACGCGTCATCGTAGTCGTGATAGGACTAACGACGTCCAGTTGTTTCGTGTCGCCGGCGGCCTGCCCGCGGCAGGGAGGGGAGCTGTGATCACGCTGACCAGTCACTCCGACGCGCGAGAGGCGTTTCGCAGCCGGGAGCTGCGCCAGGCGTTGTACGACGCCGGTCACCGGCTGATGTCGGGGGTCATCGTCAACCTGCACGGCGAAGAACACATCGCCCGCCGGCGGTTGGAGAACCGGCTCTTCCGCCGTGACACGTTCGCCTGGTACGAGACCGAACGCATCCCGCGGATCTTGGAGGCGATCCTCGCCGAGGCGGTGAACCATGGGCGCGGCGATCTCCTCCCGCTCGCCCGGCGGGTGATGATGACGTTGTCCGTCGATGTGGCCGGCGTCGATCTACCGGTCAGCGACGACGCGCCGGAAGCCGAGCGCCTGGCCGTGTTCGATCGCTTGTACGAACTGATGGACCGCCTGGCACGAGCGTCGACCGTCGGTCAAGCGATCGGTGACACGGAGTCGATCGTGGGCGACGGGGACGACGCCCTGCGGGCCTTCGAGGCCGACTTCTTCCGGCCCTCGCGGGCGCGCCGCGATGCGCTCGTCGCCGCGGTCGTCGACGGGCGGCTCGACGAGGACGAGCTTCCCCGCGACGTGCTCACCACCCTGCTGCGCAACCAGGACCGCCTCGATCTCCCCGAGGCCACGGTGCTGCGCGAGATCGCCTACTACCCGTGGGTCGGTTCGCATTCGACGTCGGTGCAGTTGGTCCACGCGATGCACCACATCTTCGAGTGGGTGGATCGTCACCCCGGGGACCGCCCGCGCCTGATCGCCGACGACATGCTCCGCCAGCGGTTCGTCCACGAGTCGATGCGCCTCCACCCGGCGAGCCCGATCGCGATGCGCGTCGCCACCACCGACGTGCAGTTGCGCTCGGGGATCGTCCTCCCCGAGGGGGAGACGATCGTGATCAGCGTCGAGCAGGCCAACCGCGATCCGGCCGTCGTCGGCGCCGACGGGGACACGTTCGACCCCGGCCGGATCCTCGCCGAGGGCATCCCGCCGTGGGTCCTCAGCTTCGGGCACGGTACCCATGCCTGCCTCGGCCAGGAACTGGCGGGTGGCCTGGAACCTGGTGGCGACCTGGATCAGCACCTGTTCGGATCGGTCGTCCTGATGGCCGGGATGATGCTGCGCGCCGGCGCCCGGCCCGACCCGGCCGATCCTGCGGTCCTCGACACGCGCACGACGCGGGTCGTGTGGGGTCGCTACCCGGTCCTGTTCGATGGGGGCATGTGAGCCGAGGCTGGTCCTCCAGTAGCGTTCCGGTCGTGTCCAACGAGCAGGCCCTCGAGCTGCTCAAGGGGGCCGGGCTGTCCGGATACGAGGCCAAGGCCTATCTCGCCCTCCTCGCGGGCGGCGTACCGATGAACGGCTACGAGGTGGCCAAGGCGTCGGGTGTGCCGCGCAGCACCGTCTACGAGACGCTCGGCAAGCTCGTCGCCCGCGGCGCGGCGTTCGAGGTGACCGACGACGGCGAGGGGATCTCCTACGTCTCGCTCCCCACCGAGGCGTTGATCGGCCGGCTGCGGCGGCAGGCGAACGAGACGATCGGTGGGCTGGAACAGGTCTTGCCGATGATCGGTCCGCCGCTCGCGGCCCGCGTGGTCCAACATCTCACCGGGCGCGCCGAGGTGATCACCCGCGCCATCGACGTGATCGAGAGCGCACGGCGCACGTTGTGGCTGTCGATCTGGCCGCAGGAGGCCGGGGAGCTGCTCCCGGCCGTCGATGCCGCTGTGGGAAGGGGCGTCGACGCGTTCACGATCGCCTACGGCGACGTCGGACCGCTGCGTGGCCGGGTCTGGGCGCACTCCTACAGCGCCCCGGAGGTCGTCGAAGCGCGGCTCGCCTGCCGCCTGTCGATCGTCGTCGCCGACCACGAGCAGGCGATCATCGGGGGAGTCACCGCCGACGCGGTGTGGGGGATGTGGAGCGACGACCGTGCCGTGTCGCTGCTCGCCGCCGAGCACGTCCGTCACGACATCGCCCTCCAGCTGACGGCCGAGCACCTCGACGCCTCGGGGATGCACGACTTCTGGGCGCACAACGCGGACCTCGAGGCGCTGCGCGACGCGTCCGCCGCGGCGATGGGCGCCACCGTGCTCCGGCGCTGAGCGGTCAGCCGATGATCGTCGCCGGTGCCGGCCGGCGGCGGTGTTGCTCCCCCCGGCTCATTGATTCTCCGGACGAGGGTGATCGAGGGCCCAGCGGATCGAGCGCACGATCATCGCGTAGCCGGTGCAGCGGCACAGATTGCCCTCGATGCCGCGGCGGATCTGCGCGTCGCTCAGCTCGCCCCCATCGCCGTGCTCGGCGATCAGCCCGGTCGCGGCGATGACCATTCCCGGGGTGCAGTACCCGCACTGCAATCCGTGGCACTGGCGGAAGCCCTCCTGCACCGCGCTGAACCCGTCGTACGGGCCGTGCACCCCTTCGATCGTCGTCACCGCGCCTCCGTCGGCCTGGACGGCGAGCACGGTGCAGCTCTTCACCGACTGGCCGTCGAGGAGCACGGTGCACGCCCCGCAGTTGGAGGTGTCACACCCGACGTGGGTCCCCGTCAGGCGGAGGTTCTCGCGCAGGTGGTGGACGAGGAGCGTGCGAACGTCGACGGTCTCCTGCGTGGGGCGGCCGTTGACGACCATCCGCACCGTTGCCGTGTGCCGGGGCTCGTCGTTCATCATCGTGCTCCGTTCATCAGGCGCCACAGCTTGTCCGGAGTGGCCGGCATGTCGACGTGTTCCACGCCGAACCCGGCGAGCGCATCGACCACGGCGTTGATCACCGAGGCGGGAGCGCCGACCGCGCCGGATTCCCCGATCCCCTTGGCCCCGAGCGGGTTGTTCGGGCTCGGCGTGTTGATCCTCCCGGAGACGAAGTCGGGCAGGTCGGGAGCCGAGGGGACCTGGTAGGCGAGCAGGTTCGTCGTCAGCGGCTGGCCAACGTCCGGCTCGAAGACGACCTGCTCGAACAACGCCTGGGCGATGCCCTGGGCGACGCCGCCGTGGACCTGCCCTTCGGCGAGCAACGGGTTGATCACCGTGCCGCAGTCGTCGACGAGGACCATGTCGCGGATCGTCGTCGCCCCGGTTTCGCGGTCGACCTCCACGACGCAGCCGTACGCCCCCGACGGGTAGGAGAAGTTCGGCGACTCCTGGAACAGGCGCTCTTCGAGAGAGCCGGCCTGCAACTCGGGGGGTAGCGACAGGGGCTGGAACGATGCCCAGGCGACCTCCGACCAGCCGACCTTCTTGCCCGGTGAGCCGCGTACGTTGAACGCGTCGTCGCCGACCTCCAGATCGTGCTCGCTCGCCTCGAGCAGGTGAGCGGCGATCTTCTTGGCCCGGGTGAGAACACGTTCCGAGGCGACCTTGACCGCCGAGCCACTCGTCGGCACACCGCGCGATCCCATCGTGCCGATGCCCTGCAAGACGGTCGCCGTGTCCCCGGTGCGGACCTCGATGCGGTCGAAGGAGATGCCCAACTCGTCGCTGGCGATCTGGGCGAACACGGTCTCGTGCCCCTGCCCGTGCGGAGACGAGCCGGCGAAGACGATGACCGAGCCGTCGGGCTGGATGCGGACCTGAGCGGACTCCCACGAGGCGAGATGGCCGAAGCCCTCGAGGGATCCGTTCGGGCCGAAGCCGGCGATCTCCAACCAGCACGACAGGCCGATCCCGAGGAGCGGTGCGGTCGGATCGGCGCGCCGCGCCGCCTGCTCGGCGCGGACCTCGTCGTAGCGCATCAACCGCAGACACTCGGCGAGAGCCTGGGGGAAGTCGGCGGAGTCGTAGACCACGGCTTCGTTGTGCGTCTCGTAGGGGAAGTCGCCGGGGGCGATGAAGTTCCGCCGGCGGACCTCGGCGGGGTCGATCCCGGTGCGCCGGGCGACGAGGTCGACGACCCGTTCGATCGAGTAGGCAGCCTCCGGCCGGCCCGCACCGCGGTAGGCGGCGACCGGCGTCGTGTTCGTCGTCACCGTGCGGAACGAGGTCTGCACGTCGGCGATGCGGTATGCGCCGGCCGCCATCCAGGTGGTCAACACGGGAAGCCCGAGCCCGGTCGGGTCCGGGTAGGCGCCGAGGTTCTGGGTGACGACCGTGCGCAGGGCCTTGATCCGCCCGTCCCGATCGAAGCCGACGGTGATGTCGTGCTCCTGGTCACGACCACCTGCCATCTGGAGCATCGCCTCGCTGCGGGTCTGGGCGAACTTCACCGGACGAGCGAGCCACTTCGACAACAGCGGGGCGACGAACAGTTCCGGGTACCAGACGATCTTCGACCCGAAGCCGCCGCCGACGTCGGGAGCGATCACCCGGCAGCGGGACTGGGGGATGTCCAGCCAGGTGGCCAAGTAGTTGCGCAGGTGGTGCGGAGCCTGGAACGTCGCCCACACGGTGAGCCCGGCGGGCTTCCAATCGGCGAGGCAGGCGACCGGCTCGATCGGGACCGCGGCGCACCGCTGGTTGACGATGTGCAGGTCGGCGCGCATGTCGCACTTGTCCAGCTTGCGCTCCAGGTCGTCGAGCATCGGCACCGCGGTGACCACGTTCGAGCCGTGGCTCGGGTGGAGGGCCACCGCCTCGGGAGCGGTGGCCGCGGCGATCGTCGTCATCACCGGCAGCGGTTCGTACTCGACGACGACCGCCTGGGCGGCGTCGGCCGCGAGGTAGCGATCCTCAGCGACGACCACCGCCACCGGTTCACCGACGAAGCGGACCGTGTTGCGCGCCAGTGCCGGTCGTTCCAGGTCGGGGAGGCCACCGGGGAGGTCGGGATGGTCGGCGAAGTCGGCCGCGGTGTACACGCCGAGCACGCCGTCGATCGCCAGCGCTTCGCGGACGTCGATCGAGACGATGTGGGCGTGGGCTTCCGCGGCCATCACGAACGAGGCGAAGGCGCACCCGCTGGGTGACAGGTCGTCGACGAACTGGCCGGTTCCGCTCAGAAGGCGGGGGTCCTCCTTGCGCAGGACCTTGGCTCCCACGAGACTCATCGCGATCCTCCTCCATTGTTCTGCGGCGTGCTCACGACGGTTTGATGTGGTGACCCTCGGTGTCCTGCGGATCGAACCACCACTGCCCCGCGTTCTGCTTGGATCGTTCGCCGCCGACCTTGCCCCAACCGAGCAGGCGCCCGAGGAAGTACTCGGGTCCGCTCTCCTCGCGCCGCCACCAGCGGCGCTGGCCGCCGTGGACGCGCTTGCGGTACGTCGACAGACCGACGGCGACGATCAGGGCGACACCGAAGAACAGGGCCTCGATCCACGTCGTCCCCACTCCGGCGAGTTGCAGCCCCTTGACCCCGGACTGGAGGACGAACACGCTGAGAAGGGTTCCCCATACGTTGAACCGCCGCTTGAACTGCGTCGACCCGAGGAACGCGGCAGCGAACGCGGGGAGCAGGTACGGCGAGCCGGACTGCGCCTGGGTCGAACCGAACTGCGACGCGAGGAGGACCCCAGCGACGCTGGCGAACATCGCCGAGGCGACCAGCGCGCCCCACAGGTAGCGGTCGGTCTGCACCCCGGCCAGGCGCGCCGCTTCCCGCGCCCCCCCGGTGGCGAACAGGTAGCGGCCGAGAGCCGTGTGTTCGAGGACGAACCACAGGCCGACGGCGAGGACGAGGGCGACGATCACCGTCTTGTTCAGGCCGAAGGCGAGCTCGGTCGTCAACGACTTGAACGACTGGGGGAATCCGAGGATCGATCGGTTCTGCGAGCGCCAGATGGCGAAGGAGGTGAGGATCGAGCTCATCCCCAGAGTGGCGATGAACGAGTCGATGCGGATCTTGACGACGAGGAACCCGTTGACGTTGCCGACGACGAAGCCGATCGCCAGTGCCACGGCGATCGCCACCGGCACGGGCCAGCGTGCCTCGACCAGGCCCCAGGAGACCATCACCGCACTGGTCGAGATCGTCCCGGCGATCGACAGGTCGAACACCCCGGCGGCGAGGGGGACGAGGAGGCCGATCGCGGCGACGACGAGGATTGCGTTGGCGTTGAGCACCGAGCGATGGGTCAGCCAGGTCAGCCAGGTGTCGGGTACCCAACTGACGAACACCACCCAGATCAGCGCATAGAGATAGACGACGCCGATGTTGCGCGGGTGGAACATCTTCCACCTGATCGGTGAGCGCCGGTGATCGAAGCGGCTGTCCACCCGCTTCGTGCGTTCCACCCGGCTGGTGACCACCTTGTAGCGCCGGGTCAGCTTGCTCTTCTTCAACACCGGGCGATGGGTGACCTCGCCGGTTCGCTCGTCGATCCGCATCGCGGTCATCGTCGCCTCCATCGATCGACGGCGCCGCGCAGCAGGCGGTGCCATCGGCGGCCGGTGGTCGTCTGCACCAGGGGAGCGGTCCCGGGCGCGCCGGCCATCTGCGTGCGCGTCGGTTCCCGGGCCTCGTCCCCGGAGCGGATCACCTTGACACGGATCGGCTCACGCCCGACGCGCATGTTCTTGCGGTGCGACGTCGCGCCGATCGTCTCGGCGACGAGCCGCTCCTCGGTGAGGGTCGTCCCGCGCAACTCGACCGCGACGGAGCCGGAACGGAGCACGAGGACCCGGTCGCACAGGTTGACGAGTTCCTCCGCGTCGGAGGACGCGACGAGCACCGCCATGCCCTTCGCCGACGCTTCGCGGATCTCACGGTAGATCGCCGCCTTGGCCCCGACGTCGACGCCCTGGGTCGGTTCGTCGAGGAGGAGGACCTTCGGATCGGTGCGCAGCCACCTGGCCAGCACCGCCTTTTGCTGGTTGCCGCCGGAGAACTTCTCCATCCGCCTGTCGAGCAGCGGTGGCTGCACGTCGAGCCGTTCCACCCACTGCGCCGCGTCGCGCCGGGCGTCACGATGGTGGAGCCGGACACGGCCCTGCACCGGTCCGAGGCGCGGCAGGGGGATGTGCTGGTGCAGGCGGTCCTGGGTGTCCAGGCCCTGCGTCTTGCGCTCGGCGGGGACGAAGGCGATGCCGGCGACGATCGAGTCGCGTGGTGTGGCGAACACCTTGTGCTTGCCGACGAGGACCTTCCCGGCAAAGCGGGGGGTGGCGCCGAACAGTGCTCCGGCGATCTCCTCGCGCCCCGAGCCGACGAGGCCGGCGACCCCGAGCACCTCCCCTTCGTGGACCTTGAGGGAGACGTTGCGCAGGCTGGCGCCGAAGACCGTCTCCGCTTCGAGCACGGGGCGGCCCACCGGGCGCCGCGCGCCCGGGAACATCTCCGCGATCGAGCGGCCGACGATCAGTTCGATCAGCCGGGTCTCGTCGAGCTCGCCCACCGGGACGCCCGTCGCGACGACGTGCCCGTCGCGCAGCACCGTCAACCGGTCGGCGAGGGAGAGCACCTCGTCGAGCATGTGGCTGACGAAGATCACTCCCGCGCCCTGACTGGCGATCCGGCGCACCTCGCCGAACAGTGCGTCGACTTCGCCGCGGTTGAGCGAGGCGGTCGGTTCGTCGAGCACGAGCAGGCCCGGACGGGTTGTGTCCCAGTCCTGGACGGCACGCATGATCGCGACGGCGGTGCGCTCGGCCGCGGACAGCGTGGCCACGGGTTGGCGCACGTCGGGGGCGAGGCCGAACGCCAAGAGCAGCGACTGGGCCCGGCGGACCTCCTCGCGCCAGCGGATTCGCCCGGCGACACCGGTCAGGTAGCCGCGGCCCAGACCGAGGTTCTCCACCGTCGACAGAGTGGGGATCAGGCCGACGTCCTGGTGCACGATGCGGATCCGGCGGCGTGCCTCGCGGTCGAGCGTCCACAGGTCGACGGGTTCGCCGTCGAAGTCGACCCTCGCCCCGTGGTCGGGTTTGACGTATCCGCCGATCAGCTTGATCAGCGTCGACTTGCCCGACCCGTTCTGGCCGACGACGGCGTGCACCTCGCCGGGCATCACCCGCAGCGCGGCATGGGCCAGGGCAACCTGCCCCGGGTACGTCTTGGACAGGTCGACGATGTCGAGAACGGGTGAGGGCCGCGCCCCTTCGCTGGCCCTCACCCGTTCTGCCAGCCTGGTGGTCACCGGAACCACTCGGTGGACAGGATCGTCGACACGACCGTGCTCAGCCCGCCCAGATCGCCTTGAACTGGTCCTGGAACCCGGCGACTCCGACCCACAGCGCGCTCGGGTCGGTGATCGAACCGGCTTCGAGGATCTGCAGCGGCAGCCCACCGGCGAGGATGTCCGGATGGCCGTCGATCACGGCGAGCGGGGGGGCCTGGGCACGCCCGGGGCCCTGGCCGGCGAGGATGCGTGCCGCGGCGTCGATCGCCCGCCACCCCATCAGCTCCGAGGCGAGCGCCACTTCGGCGACCTGATGCTCGTGGTTGGCGATGAAGCCGAAGTTGAGCGGACCTCCCGCCTGTGAGATGGCCACGGCCTGCTTGTCCAGTCCGGCAGCCTTGATCGCTTCGGGGACGCCGAAGAGCATCCCGCCGAAGGCATAGGCGATCATGTCCAACTTCGGGTCGCTCTGCAGCTTGGAGACGATCGTGCCGGGCAGGTTCGTGCCCAGATCGGTGATCGCAACCTCGGCGACCGAGACCGTGCAGTCCGGGCATTGCGACGCGATCTCGTCCTTGAAGCCTTGCTGCACGGTGGACAGCACCGGGAACGTCGGCAACCCGACGAAGAGGATGTCCTTCGTCGTGGTCGTCACCGCGGCGTAGTCGGCCATCAGCACGCCGTAGAAGTAGTAGTCGTCGTTGGTCAGCAGGTTCACCGCGATGTCGTCACCGGGCTCGTAACCCTCCGGGAGCGACCAGGCGACGACCGGGATCCCTTGCTGCTTCAACGTCGCCAGTTGCGGCGCGAACCACTCCCGCGGGTTGCCGCTGGTGAGCACGACGTCGGGCTTCGCCGCGATGGCCGCGTCGAACGCGGAGGCAACGGTGTCGGGAGTGTCGGTGTGGGAGGCGGTCTGGTAGTCCCACCCGGCGGCCTTCGCCGCGGCCTCGATCCCGACGGCGATCTCGGCGCACACGGGGACGCTGCACTGCACGTAGAAGACCTTCGTGCCCGGCTTCGGGGTGACCGGCGCGCCGATCGGGAGATCGGCGACCGGCTTGCGGAACGCGGACACGCGGTCGGCGGCCAGGCTGATCGTCGCCGGCGCGGTCGCCGCGTCGCCGGCACCGGTCGTGGAGGCCGCGCTGCCGGTGGGCTTGTCTGTGTCGCTTCCGCATGCGGCGACGATCAGTCCGCATGCGGCGACGAGTGTCAACAGGCGGCTGGTGCGTCCAGCTCTCATCTTTCCCCCTCGTTCGCGGTCGGTGAACTGCCGACCGGTTGGGGAGATAGTAGTCATGGTTCTGACTACTACGACAACCGAGCCCGATCAGTATCCGGTCGTCCAGCCCGCGAGGCGGGCGAGGAACCGCTCCGGATCGACGAGGTGGGGGTAGTGGCCGTGGTCCGGCCAGACCTCCACGGTCGCCGTCGGGATCAGGCCGCGCAGCCAGTCGGCGTAGCCTTTGCCCGGGTCGATCCCGTGCAGGCTGAGGTAGGGGACGGTGATCGTCGACGCGATCTGGGTGACGAGCGCGTCGAGCTCGCCGGGCGAACCGTCGATGATCGGGGACCACACGCCGAGCACCACGTCCTGGTCTGCGTCACGGATCGCGTCGACCCGGGCGACCTCGTCGTCGGGCAACGGTCCGCGCATCGCGTCGAACACGGCGGTGATCGCCTGGCTGAACGCTGCCCCGTCGCCGCGCAGCATCGGGGCGAGTTGCTGCAAGCCGGACTGGAACTCGGCGAGGGCGAGGGGTTGGTCGACGTTGACCACCGACCGGCACGTGAACGCGGCGGCATAGGCGGTGACGACGGTCCCCCCGAGCGAGTGCCCGACGAGGACCACGTCGTCTCCGATTCCGGCGGCACTCACGATCTCCTGGACATCGGCGGCGAACGTGGCCAGGTCATGGGGAGCCCGCCGCGCCGAGGAGCCGTGGCCACGCAGATCGACGGCGACGACGAGATGGTCCTCTTCCAGCCGGGGGCGCAACGGATCCCACGTCCTGCAGGATTCGGTGATCCCGTGGACGAGCACGAGCGGCGGGCCTTCGCCGTCGATCTCGTAGTACAGCTCCGTTCCGTCTCGTGCGGTGATGGTTGGCATCGGCCGATGCTACGACGACGTGCCGATCGGGCCGTCCGCCCGACGGACTCAGCCCTGCACCCGCCGGGCGGCGCGCACCTTGCGGTCGATCATCCAGCGCAGCAGCGGAGCGGCGAGCCCTGCTCCGCGGGCGAGGGCAGCCGTTGTCGGGTCGATGCAGATCGTGAACCTGTTCCGCTCGATCCCCTTCACCGTCGC
>CAZQEJ010000044.1:0-927 GCA_964592165.1 uncultured Ilumatobacteraceae bacterium
TCGGCCATGTGGGCCCGGGCCTGGCGGAGGAACGTCCCGGCGTCGACCTCCTCCTCGCCGCGGGCCTGCCGCTGGGCGTTGAGGGCGGAGTGGAGGAAGTGCATGTTGCCCACCCCGGGGAGGGCGACGGGGTATTGGAAGGCGAGGAACAACCCGGCCGTGGCCCGTTCCTCAGGGGCCATGGCGAGCAGGTCCTTGCCCTCGAACAGGACCGACCCGGTCGCGCTGTAGCCGTCGCGCCCGGCGAGCACGTGGGCGAGAGTGCTCTTGCCCGCACCGTTCGGGCCCATCACCGCGTGGACCTCGCCGGGACCGATACCGAGGTCGAGCCCGTTGAGCACCTGATGGCCCCCGACGGTGACGGTCAGGTCACGGATCTCCAACATCAACCGACAGCTCCTTCCAAGCTCAGCTTCAGCAACGCGTTGGCCTCGACGGCGAACTCCATCGGCAGGTCGTCGAACACGTCGCGGCAGAAGCCGTTGACGATCATCGCCGTAGCGTCCTGCTCGTCGAGCCCGCGCTGGCGGCAGTAGAAGAGTTGGTCCTCGCCGATGCGCGACGTCGTCGCCTCGTGCTCGACCTGGGCGCTGTCCCCGGTGACCTCGATGTAGGGGAACGTGTGCGCCCCGCACTCCGAACCGAGCAGGAGCGAGTCGCAACGGGTGTGGTTGCGTGCCCCGGTCGCCGAGCGGAGCACCTTGACCAGGCCGCGGTACGTGTTCTGGGCGTGCCCCGCGGAGATCCCTTTGGAGACGATGCTGCTCGTCGTGTTCTTGCCGATGTGGGTCATCTTCGTGCCCGTGTCGGCCTGCTGGTACTTGGTGCTCACCGCGACGGAGGAGAACTCTCCGACGGACTCGTCGCCCTGGAGGATCACCGAGGGGTACTTCCAGGTGATCGCCGAGCCGGTCTCCACCTGCGTCC
>CAZQEJ010000044.1:937-11994 GCA_964592165.1 uncultured Ilumatobacteraceae bacterium
CAGGCGATGCGCGCCTTGCGCCCGGCGCGGCCGCGCTTGGTGACGAAGTTGTAGATCCCGCCCTTGCCGTTCTCGTCGCCGGGGTACCAGTTCTGCACCGTCGAGTACTTGATCGAGGACTCGTCGAGGGCGACGAGCTCGACGACCGCGGCGTGGAGCTGGTTCTCGTCGCGCTTGGGGGCGCTGCACCCCTCGAGGTAGCTGACCGTGGCCCCTTCCTCGGCGATGATCAACGTCCGCTCGAACTGTCCGGTCCCGGAGGAGTTGATCCGGAAGTAGGTGGACAGCTCCATCGGGCAGCGCACCCCGGCAGGGACGTAGCAGAACGACCCGTCGGAGAACACCGCCGAGTTCAGCGCGGCGAAGAAGTTGTCCCGCGGCCCGACGACCGTGCCGAGGTACTTGTGCACGAGCTCGGGGTGGTCGCGCACCGCGTCGGAGAACGAGCAGAAGATCACCCCGGCCTCTGCCAGGCGCTCACGGAACGTGGTCACCACCGAGACGGAGTCGACGACCGCGTCGACGGCGACGCCGGACAGGCGCTCCTGCTCCGCGGAGGAGATGCCGAGCTTGTCGAACATCTCCCGCAACTTCGGGTCGACCTCCTCCAGGCTCTTCGGCGCGGGGCCCTTCTTCTTCGGCGCGGCCCAGTAGCTGATCGCCTGGTAGTCGATCGGCTCGATGCGCAGGTACCCCCAGTCCGGGGGGCTGAGGGTGAGGAAGTGGCGCAACGCGTTGAGGCGCCACTCGACGAGCCAGTCCGGTTCGTCGTGCTTGGAGGCGATCAGGCGCACGACGGACTCGTCGAGGCCGATCGGGACGATCTCGGAGTCGATGTCGGTGACGAACCCGTAGCGGTACTCGCCGTCGACGATGTCCTCGATCTGGGTCGTGGTGTCGCTCATCGTGCACCCTCCGGCTTGGCAGACACGGATACGGGTTCGTCGAACGGACCGTCGTCGGCAGTCGTGTCGAGTGGGGAGTAGACGACGGGCTCGCCGATCAGCTGTTTGGAGTGCACCATTGCCACCTTTCGGGCGGTCAGTTTGGCGTGCTCAGCGTGCGGACCAACCCATCCGCAGGCCAACGTGTCGTGGAACAGGTCGAGCCACCGCTCGAAGTGCGCCGCGGTGAAGCGCCGCTGGGCGTCGACCAGCACGTGGGCGCGGAACGGGTTGCCCTCGTAGCCGGGCAGGCCGAGGAGTACCCGGCACCAGAAGCGGGTCAGCTTGGGCAGGTGCTCGGACCAGTCGACGCGGGCCACCTCGTTGAACATCGGCCCGAGGAGGTCGTCCTGGGCGACGTCGGCGTAGAAGCGGCGGACCATCTCGGCGATCTCCACCGGATCGTCGAGGTCCCGCCCTCGCCACTGCGGCGCCACGTCAGATCTGCTCATCAACGCTCCTCACGACTGCGGAGTTACTCTAGTCAACGCTAGAGGAATTCGACCAGAACCTGCCGAGGTCTCGATGAACGCACCCGACCCGCCGCGTCATTCCGCGCCACAGATCTACGAGCATGGCAGGCAGGCCGCCGCCGAGCCCGATCTGCGGGCCTGGGCGGCCACGCTCGAGCCGTTCCTCGGGATCGGCGTGGCGGCGATTATCGCCGGGGGGATCGTCGCCGCGGCCACCCATCCCGCCGGCTGGGAGCACGGATCGTGGGCCGCGGCGTTCCTCGTCCTCGTCAGTGGCGTCGGGCAGATCGGCCTCGCCCTCGGACAGTCGCTGCTCGCCGCTTTCGAACCGACGAAGCAGCGGCGGATGCTCCAAGCCGTCGCCTACGACGCCGGTGCCGCCCTCGTGATCGGCGGGACGCTCGCCACCTCGCCGCTCGTCGTCACCCTCGGCAGCGTGGCGATGCTCGTCGCCCTCGTCGCCTTCGCTCTCACACCGCAACGTCCCGACCGGGCGGGGAGCTGGGCGGGGCGTGCGTTCCGCCTGCTGCTCGTCGTGCTCATCGTCAGCGTGCCGATCGGGATCGTGCTCTCCTGGGTCCGTCGCTGAACGAGCGCCGGCGTCCGGGGCCGTGGCTACGCTCGTCGCAGTGGGCACCACGACGGAGCGCGGCGAGCGCCGGGGACGGGTCAAGGCCGGGTGTCGATGACCACGCTCCTCGGGACCGTCGCCGAGCTGTGGCGCTACCCGGTGAAGTCGATGCGCGGCGAACGGATCGAGGCGACCGACGTCGACGCCACCTACGGGGTCAGCGGCGATCGCGGTTGGGCGGTGCGCGACGACGACGCGGGGGAGATCCGCAACGCGAAGAAGATCCCCGCGCTGCTCCAGTGCTCGGCGCGCTATGTGGCCGAACCGGTGGGCACGGCGACACTCCCGGTGGAGATCACGTTGCCCGACGGGACGACGGTACGCAGCGACGACCCGGCCGTCGGGCAACGCTTGAGCGACGCGCTCGGCTTCCACGCCTCGCTGTGGCCGCGCGTCGCCGCCGAGGACGCCGACCACTACCTGCGGATCCCTCTCGACGAGGCCGAACAGCGCCGCCAGTACGCGCTGGAGGACGGCGAAGCGCTCCCCGGGCCGGACCTCACCGCCCCACCGCGCCGCCACGACCTGCGCCGCTACGTGTCCCCGCTCGGCACCTACTTCGACGCCGACGAACTGACGCTGCTGACCACCAGCACGCTCGACGCGCTGGGCGAGCGCTACCCGGCGGCCGGTATCGACGTGCGCCGCTACCGGCCGAACGTCCTCGTCGACACCGGGACCGTCGGCACGCTCCACGGCGAGCTCTGCTGGATCGGCAACCGGCTGCGGATCGGGACGCTCGTCGTCGACCTCCCCCGGCGGATCCGCCGCTGCTCGATGATCGTCCACGCCCAGGCCGAACTGCCTCGCGACCGGTCGGTGTTGCGCGACCTGATCCGGGAGACCGACTTCGCCCTCGGCGTCGCTGCGGAGATCGTCACCCCCGGGCGGATCGCCATCGGCGACCCGGTCGAGCTGCTCTGATGAGGATCGCCCGTCGACCGATCCAGGAGAGCCGATGACCATCGAGCGCATCAACCCACCGGAGCTGATCCCGCCACAGGGTTACACCCACGTGGTCCGTGCCACCGGGGGGGCCACCGTGTACATCGCCGGTCAGAGCGCGTTCGGCGCCGATTCACAGCTCGTCGGCGTGGGCGACCACCATGCCCAGGCGACCAAGGCGTTCCGCAACGTGCGCGCCGCGCTCACCGCGGCTGGGGCGACGTGGGCGAACGTGGTCAAGGCGACGTACTACGTCGTCGACGTGAGTCCCGACGCGCTGGCGGCCTTCGTCCGGGCGATGCACGAGATCGTCGGCGTGGAGGCCGCGTCGGGCGCGGCGGCGACGTTCGTCGGTGTCGCCGCACTCGCCTACCCGGAGATGCTCGTCGAGATCGACGTCATCGCGGTGGTCTGATCTCGGTGCAGCTGTGCGCCCGGGGCGCGTTCAGCCGCGGCGGGATTGGCAGTCGATGCAGGTCGTCGCGTCGGGGAGGGCTTCCAGGCGCTCCGGACTGATCGGCTTGCCGCACACGGTGCACAGCCCGTACGTGCCGCTCGCGCTGCGCTCCTCTGCCTTCTCCGCCGTCTCCAGCTGCTGGCGGGTGTTCTCCAGCAAGATCCGCAGCGTGTCGCGGTCTTCTTGGATCACGCCGCTGTCGGCGAGCGACTCGGCGTACTCCTGCTCGAGGCGGGCGACGGTCTCACGCAACTGCCCGACCTCAGCGTGCAGTGCTTCGGTGGGTGGCAACGTGGCCGGGCGGGGCTCGTCAGGGCCGGTCGACATGTGCCAGAAGCTAGAGCGTCGACACCGGTCGGGCGAACATCGCCGGACGGCGTGGCGCAGGATCAGACGATGCGCGTCGTGTGGTCGGCCCAGTACCGGTCGCGCAGCCGGCGCTTGTACAGCTTCCCGGCAGGGGATCGGGGGAGCTCGGCTTCGAAGTCGACCTGCCGGGGGCACTTGTAGGTGGCGAGGTGTTCGCGGCAGAAGGCGATCAGCTCGGCGCCGAGCGCGTCGCCCGCGCTGACCCCCGCGGCGGGCTGGACGACGGCCCGCACCTCCTCGCCGAGGTCCGCGTTGGGAACGCCGAACACCGCTGCATCGGCCACCTTGGGGTGGGTGATCAGCAGGTTCTCGCACTCCTGGGGGTAGATGTTCACCCCGCCGGAGATGATCATGTAGCTCGCCCGGTCGGTGAGGTACAGGAACCCCTCCTCGTCGAGGTAGCCCATGTCTCCGAGCGTGCTCATCGCGCCGCTCGGATCACGGCTCTCGGCCGTCTTGGCTTCGTCGCCGTAGTAGTGGAACTCGGTCGCGCCCTCGAAGTAGATCGTGCCCACCTCCCCGGCCGGGCATTCCTTGCCGTCCTCGTCGAAGATGTGCGGGGTCCCGAGCACCGCCTTCCCCACGGTCCCCTTGTGCGCCAACCACTCCTCGGAGGTGCACAAGGTGAACCCGTTGCCTTCTGTTGCCCCGTAGTACTCGGTGATGATCGGTCCCCACCACTCGATCATCTGCTCCTTGACCGGGATCGGGCACGGCGCCGCGGCGTGGACGCAGCGTTCGAGGGAGGACAGGTCGTAGCGGGTGCGGATCTCCTCCGGGAGCTTGAGCAAACGGCTGAACATCGTCGGCACGACCTGGGTGTGGGTCACCTCGTGCCGCTCGATCGAGGCGAGGAACAGCTCGGGGTCGAAGCGCTCCATCACCACGGCGGTCGCGCCGAGGCGGATCGAGCTCATCAGCGCGGCGAGCGGCGCCGAGTGGTACATCGGCGCGGGGGAGAGGTACCTCGCTCCGGGGTGCAGCCCGAGGAGGAACTTGACGAACTCGATCACGGCCATCGGATCGGAGGGCTTGTTGTCGGGGAGCTCACGCCAGATGCCCTTCGGCTTGCCCGTGGTCCCCGAGGAGTAGAGCATCGCCACGCCGAGCGATTCGTCGGCGATCGGTCCGCTGGGGAGCTCGGCCACGGCGCGCGCGTAAGGGACGAACGGGCCGTCGTCGCCCTCGGCGTCGATCATCAAGAACGTCTCCACCTTGGGGGCGACTCGCGCCGCACCGAGCGCCGCGTCGCGCGTCGCCGCCGAGGCGATGAGCACCTTCGCGTCGCAGTCGTCGACGATGTAGGCCACCTCGTCGGCGGTGAGGTGCGAGTTGATGCAGGTGAAGTACAGGCCGCTGCGTTCCGCAGCGGCGATCAACTCGAAGTAGCGGGCGTTGTTCTCGACCAGGAAGGCGACGTGATCGCCGCGCACCAGGCCTCGGTCGCGGAACAGGTGGGCGAGGCGGTTGGCTCGGGCTTCGTGTTCACTGAAGGTGATGACCTCCCCGGACGGTTCCATGATCACCATCGGCTGGTCGGGATGCAGTCGGGCATGAGCGGCGGCGTACATGGCCGCTCATTGTCGCATGCCCGGCGAGGAAGGTCGCCCGGGCGCCGCTCAGCGCCGGCGGCGGCGAGGGGAGAAGCCGAGTTGCTCCATGCCCATCGGGGTCAGCTTGTCCGGCGTCCACGGCGGATCCCACACGACGTTGAGTGTCACGTCGAGATCGGGCACGGCAGCGACGACCGCCGCTTCCGCTTCGCGCGGGAGCTGCTCGGACACCGGGCATCCCGGCGTGGTCAACGTCATGTCGACCTCGACCGCGTCGCCCGTGACGCGCACGTCGTAGACGAGGCCGAGAGAAACGATGTCCAGCCCGAGCTCGGGGTCGTAGACGTTGCCCAGGGCCTCGAGCACCGCTTGGTGCCGGGACTCGGATTCCAGGTCGGTATCGGGCAGGTCGATCACGGCTGCGCCTCCTCGTCGGCACGTTCGTTGACGTGTGCGCTCGGTCCCCGGTGGGATCTGCATCCCAGGATACGGGGCGGCCCTCCGCCGATGTTCGGGCTCATGGCGTCGCCCCCGCGGGGGCCCGCGGCGCCTTCGGCGCCGGGGTGACGTCCTGGGGGAAGCGCAACGCCCGCCGCGGGCCGCGGATCAGGTTGACCGTCACGGTCAACCCGGCCGCGGCGATTGCCACGCCGGCAACGGCGACGGCGACCCGCGATTCGCTGAGGATGCCGACCACGAGGAGGAGGAATCCGCCGGCCGTGGCACCGAACGTGATCCGGGCCAAGGTGCGGTCGAACAGGTCGCCGAACATCAACGGCCGCCCGGTCGGGCCCTTGGTGATCCCCCGCCCGCGCAGCGCGTTGTAGGAGATGAAGGGCACGATCTTGTGCGCGTGGCCGACGATCGCCAGGCCGAGCCAGGCGACGAGCGACGCGACCTCGGCGACGATCAGGTGTGAGCGGGTCACGGTGCCGACCGGGGCGAGACCGGCGATCGTGCCGAGCACGATCGCGGCGACGAGGAACGCGGCGGAGCTGAACAAGAACGCGTGGAGCAGCTCGAGTGGGCGGCGGCGGTGCTTGACGACACCGGCGAGCGAGGTCAGGTGGCAGGCGAAGCCGGCGACGACGAGCACCCCTCCGGGCCACGCGAGAGCTTTGGAGCCGAACAGCAGCCCGAGGGCGAGGATCGGCACGCCACCGCCGATCAGCCCGACCGCCCACGCCCCGGAGCGAGCGCTCGGACGGTGAGCGAGGAGGAACATCGGCCACAGCTTCTCCGCGACCGCCACGTAGGTCAGGCCGAGCCAGCCGATCAGGCCGAAGTGGGCGTGGGCGAGCAGCCGGCTGGGGAGCGTCGCCGGGAACCACCCCTCCTCCAGGTTGAACGCGTAGACGACACCGAAGCCGACGGTGACGAGGAGGTACGTCATCGACAGGCGCAGCCCGGCGACGGGGACGCCACCGCCGCTGTTCAGCAGTGGCCGGGATGTGTTCCACGCGGCGAGGAGCACCGTGGTCGCCCCGACCAGACCTCCGGCGACGATCAGGCCGGTCGGCCCGTGGGCGAAGCCGCTGGGGAGCAGCCATCCGGTGATGATCATGCCGACCATCGTCACCCTCGCCACGGGGATCGAGCGCAGCGGGGCCCGACCGACGACGGTGCTGAACTGGTGGATCGCCCCGAGCACGGCGGTGGTCAAGAAGGCGAGCATCCCGACGTGCACGGCGCTGATCGCACCCTTGTAGGTCGGCATCCCGACGATGTGGTCGGCGGCGAACCACAGTGCGAAGCCGAAGCCGACCATCCCGACCCCGGCCGCGGTGAGGAACCCAAGAGGGACCGACGGGGGAGGGACCGAGCCGGTCGCGCCGGGCATGAACGCTGCGGCCATCGGTGGCATCGCCGGCGCGTTCGCGGGCGGTGGGTTGGTGCGGATCGTCACTGGACGACTCCCTGTCTTTTATCTATTCTCGACTAGAACAATAACTGTAGGCTCACCGAAGCACCCTCGACAAGGAGGACAAGACATGGAGACACTCGACGTACGGCCGCTGCCCCACGGACTGCGTCACCGGACGATCTTCGAGCGGCTCGACGAGCTCTCCACCGGTGAGACGCTCCGCCTGGTCAACGACCACGATCCGGCCCCGGTGCGCTACCAGCTGGACACGATCCGCCCCAACCAGTTCCGCTGGGAGTACGTCGAGACCGGCCCTGAGCAGTGGGCGATCGAGATCACCAGCACGGCTCAGATCGTCGATGCGCGGCCCACCTTGCGTGCCGGTGGGGAGCCGTTCGGGGAGATCATGGCCGGAGCGGCGAAGGTCGATCCGGGGGGCGCGCTCGTCGTCTACGCGACGTTCGATCCGGTTCCGTTGCAGGGGGTGCTCGGCGCGCAGGGGTTCAGCTACGACTCCGAGCAGCTCGAGTCCGGCGATTGGCGGGTCACGTTCCAACGGGGATGAACGATGGGGAGCACGACTCACGCAGAGGGGGCATGATGAGCGACACGGTCCAGGTCCAGGCGCGGGCGCTCGGTGACCCCACCCGCTACGCCGTGTTCTCCCACCTCGCCGCGGCCGCCGAGCCACTCGGCGTCGCCGAGCTGACCGAGCACTTCCGGCTCAACCACAACGCGATCCGTCAGCACCTGGCGCGGCTCGTCGAAGCCGGTCTGGTCGAGGAGTCGACGGCTCCGAGCAGCGGCCGCGGCCGACCACGCCACACCTACCGGATCGCGCCGGCGGTCGGCAGCAACTGGGGTCCGCTCGGGCCGTACGAACGACTCGCGGTGCTTCTCGCCGAGGCGTTGCGCACCGGCGAGACCCCACTCGAGGTCGGGCGCCGGGCGGTCGCCGAGACCATCCCGGCGCTTCCCCACGGTGCCGATCCGCTCGACGTGGTCACCGGGGCAATGGCCCTCAACGGCTTCGAGCCGGACGTCCAGCGTTCGGGTGATCGGGTGGAGATGGTCCTTCACTCCTGTCCGTTCGAGGCGGCCGCGGTGGCCGACCCGGAGATCATCTGCGCCGTGCACCGGGGGATGGCCGAAGGCGTCGTCGACCTGACCGGCGGTGAGATCACGATCGAAGAACTCGTCGTCAACGACCCTCGCCAGCACGCCTGCCGCCTCCGCCTGCACGTCGCGCCCCGTGGGGCAGCCGAAGGTGACGGCTCGTGACCCGCTGCGTCGTGAACCGGCGATGAACGTGCCGACGTCGGAGGGCGGCGCGCCGGTCCGCCTGCCCGGCAGCCGGTGGCGCACGACACCCACCGCGCAACCGGCGCGCGGCGCAGCCGACCGCGTCCGCCGCTCCCAGAACCAGGCGCGGATCACGCTGCGTATCGCCCTCGCCTTCATCGCCGTCGCCGCGGTCGTCGCCGCCGTCGACGACGATCGCTGGTTCGCCCTCCACCTGTTCCTCGCCGGTGGTGTGCTCGGGGCGATCAGCGGCGTCTCGGTGATGCTCACCGTCACCTGGGCGAGTGCCCCCGCGCCGCCCGAGGCCGCGGTGTGGGCCCAGCGGATCTGCCTCGCGCTCGGCGCGGCAGGGATCGGCGCCGGCCGGCGCTTCGATCTCGGTTCCTGGGTCGTCGCACCGTCCGGCGCCGCGTACCTCGCTGCGCTCGTCCTCCTCGCGGCGATCTTCGCGACGACCGCGCGGCACGGTGTCGAACGTCGCTACGACCCGGCGGTGATCGCCTACCTGGGGGCTCTCGTCGCCGGGATCGTCGGTGTCTCGTTCGGGATCGCGATGGCGGTGGGGTCGATCGACGTGCGCTTGCGCGCCGCCCACGCCGCTCTCAACCTGCTCGGCCTCGTCGGGCTCGTCATCGGTGGGACGTTGCCGTTCTTCGCCTCGACCGTCGTTCGATCGCGCATGGGCCCACACGCCACGCGACGACGGCTGATCGCGGCCGACGTGTGGCAGATCGCCGCCGTCGGACTCGCCGCGGTCGGCCTCGGTACGGGCACGACGGCACTCGCCGTCGCCGGCTTGTCCGCCTACGCCCTGGGGATCGCCGCCGCGCTGTGGCTCCTGCCCCGGCCGACCATTCGCCAGGTGCGCTGGGCGGGCCCACGCCAGCTTGGCTTGTGGGCGGGGAGCTCGTGGTGGATCGTCGCCGTCCTCGCGACCGCGATCGACGTCGCCCGCGACGAGCCGTCGGTCCTCGTCGGCCGGTGGATGCTGGTCATCGTCGTCGGCGGTTTCGCCCAGATCCTGTGGGGCTCGGTCGCCTACCTGCTGCCGGTGCTGCGCGGAGGTGGTGGCGAACAGTTGAGCATCGGCTTTGCCGCAACGCGCTCTTGGCTCGCGCTCGGCGCGGCGAACATCGCCGCCCTGGCGCTCGCCCTCGAAGCCTCCACGGTGGCCACCGTCGCGGTCGGGGTGTGGGTGCTAGACACAGCCGTACGAGCCGCACGGGTCCGTCTCGGTGCCCGCTACACCCCGGCGGCGAAGGGAGACACGACGTGACCACGTTCCTCTTGCCGAGCGAGCCGATCACGACGATCGACGCCTGGTTGGCCACCGGAGTCGGCGGTGTCGGGCTGGAGACCGCGCAGCGGATCGGTCCTGCGGCGACGATCAAGGCGATCACCTCCTCCGGCCTGCGCGGCCGTGGCGGAGGCGGCTTCCTCACCGGCCGGAAGTGGTCGGGGATCGCCTCCCAGGCCGGGACGCGTCACTACCTCGTGGTCAACGGTGCCGAAGGCGAGCCGGGCACGTTCAAGGACCGCGCCCTGCTCCGGGCCAACCCCTACCAGCTCGTCGAAGGCTTGATCATCGCCGCCTTCGCCATCGGAGCGGAGGAAGCCTTCGTCTGCCTCAAGGCGAGCTTCGAGCGGGAGATCGAGGCGGTCACCCGGGCCGTGCAGGAGTTCCAGGTCGCCGGGATCTGCACCGATTGCACGGTCACCGTCGTCGCCGGACCGGACGAGTACCTGTTCGGCGAGGAGAAGGCGATGCTCGAGGTGATCGAGGGCAAGCCGCCGCTGCCGCGCTGGTTCCCGCCCTACGAGCACGGCTTGTTCGCCGCCGGCCCACAGGAGGGCTGGGAGGCCGGGACGCGCGTCGGGCGGCCGCGCACCGACGGGCCGAACCCGACGCTCGTCAACAACGTGGAGACACTGTCCAACGTGCCGCACATCCTCGCTCACGGTGCCGAGTGGTTCCGGGGGATCGGCACCGCCGAGTCGCCGGGGACGATCGTCGCCACCGTCGTCGGCGACGTCGTCGCCCCGGACGTCGGCGAGGTCGAGCTGGGCACGCCGCTGCGGGCCGTGATCGACGCGGTCGGCAGCGGCACGCTCCCCGGGCGCAGCGTGAAGGCGGTGTTCTCCGGGGTGGCCAACGCGGTGATCACCGCCGACCAGCTCGACACCCCGTTGAGCTACGAGGGTTTCAAGGCGATCGGCAGCGGGATGGGTGCCGCCGGCTTCATCGTCTACGACGACTCGGCCTGCATGGTCGATGCCGCCTACCGCTTGTCCCGCTTCTTGTCCGTGGAGTCGTGCGGGCAGTGCCCCCCGTGCAAGATCGGATCGGGGGAGATCACCGCCCACTTGGAGCGGATCGAGACCGGGGCCGGCAGCGAGTCGGACATCGAGGCGATCGAAGGATGGCTGGAGCGGGTCACCGACGGCAGCCGCTGCTTCCTCGCCAGCGAGGAGCGGTTGATGGTCTCCAGCGTGCTGCGCTCGTTCCCCGAGGAGTTCGT
>CAZQEJ010000044.1:12094-20178 GCA_964592165.1 uncultured Ilumatobacteraceae bacterium
CGAGCTGGGCGGTGAACCGGCGGCGACTGCGGTCGGTCATCTGATCGAGGTCGCCGCCGACCGGCCGCTCGTGCTCGTCACCGCGACCCGCGACGTCGACCATTCCGGTGCCGAGGTGTTGCGCGCTCACCTCGCGGCGCGGCTGAGCGCGCGGCACTGAACGCACCGATGACGCCGACGTTGCCGAGCCCCGGGCCGACCCACGGGCCGGTTGTGGCAACCGAACAGGAGACAGCGTGACGTCCACGATCCGTGACTTGCTCGAGGCACGCGCCGGGGACGACCACCCGGGTTTGCTGACCGACGACGGCTCCTGGACATGGGGTGAGGTCGTCGATGCTGGCGCGCAGCGCGCCCGGTGGTTCGCCGAACTGCGCACCGAGGGCCCACCGCACATCGCCGTGTGCCTGCCGAACAGCGCCGAGTACCTGTTCTGGGTGGGGGCGGCGGCGTTGAGCGGGGCGGCGGTCGTCGGGGCGAACACCACCCGCCCGCCGGAGCACATCGCCGCCGACCTGACGTACACCGACTGCCAGGTGCTGGTCACCGACGCGGCGCACGCCGAGATGCTCGCCGGGACCACGCTGGCGATCGATCCGCGGCGGATCCTCGTCGTCGACGACCCGTCCTACGCGGCGCGCCTCGGGCAGTACTCCGTCGCGATCCCCGACGTCGAGGTCGATCCCGCCACGCTGCTGTTGCTGCTGTTCACGTCCGGGTCGACGGGCTCCCCGAAGGCGGTGCGCTGCTCGACCGGACGTCTCGCCGACCGGGGCACGGTCGCCGCGGCACGCTACGGCTTCACCCGCGACGACGTCTGCTACAACGCGATGCCCCTGTTCCACGGCAACGCGATGATGGGCCTGTGGGCGCCCGCCCTGTACGCCGGGGCGACCGTTGCCCTCGCCCCGCGGTTCACCGCATCAGGCTTCCTGCGTGACGTCCGCCGCTACCGGGCGACGTACTTCAACTACGTCGGCCGGACGATCAGCTACCTCCTAGCCACGCCGGAACGGCCTGACGACGCGGACAACACGCTACGCCGCGGCTACGGGACGGAAGCGTCCTGGCGGGACATCGAGCGCTTCCAGGAGCGGTTCGGGTGCACGCTGACCGGGGGGTACGGGATGAGCGAGGGCGGCGGCGTGAACGTCGTGCGTACCCCGGACACTCCGAAAGGTGCGCTCGGTACGCCGATCACGGAGACGATCATCATCGTCGATCCGCAGACGCGCGCGGTCTGCCCTCCGGCACGGTTCGACGCCGATGGGCAGATGTTGAACAGCGGTGAGGCGATCGGGGAGATCGTCAACACCGCGGGCGTCCCCCAGTTCGAGGGGTACTACAACAACCCCGAGGCGGACGCCGAACGGACTCGCTTCGGCTGGTTCTGGACCGGCGATCTCGCCTACCGCGACGAAGCCGGCTTCTTCTGGTTCGCCGGCCGGACCGGGGACAAGCTGCGCGTCGACAGCGAGAACTTCTCCTCCAGCCCGATCGAAGCGATCATCGCCCGCTGGGAGCCGGTCGCCGCGGTCGCCGTCTACGCCGTCCCCGATCCCGACGGGAGCGACGCGGTGATGGCCGCGCTGGAGCTCGGCGAGTCGACCTTCGATCCGCGGGTCTTCGAGGAATTCCTCGCCGCCCAAGCGGATCTCGCGTCGAAGTGGGTCCCCCAGTTCGTGCGCGTCGTGAAGGCGATCCCTCAGACGGCGACGGGGAAGATCTCCAAGAACCCGTTGCGCGCGGCGCGCTGGGACCCGGTCGGCGATGAGCAGCTGTGGTGGCGCCCGACGCGCAGGGACGCCGCGTTCGTCCCGTTCACCGACGCCGACAGAGAGCTGCTCGTGCAGCGCTTCACCGAACGCGGCCGCGCCGGTGACTTGTACTGAACGCGGCCACGCTCAGGAGTGGCGCGAGCGCTGATCGTCTGGCACCTCAGGATGTTTTGAACGTCCGAATGACCGTTGGTACGGTCGCCTGCTCTCCGGCAGCTCCGGGGTGCCGCTGGTCAGCCGGCATTTCCCGGATCTGTGCACGGCAGACGTGAACCATCAAGGAGGAGGAAGCGATGAGGTTCAAGAGAACCGCCGCATTGGTGGCGGTGGCGATCCTCGGTGTCGCTGCATGCGGCAGTGACAAGGACAAGGCAGCGACCACGACTGCTGCCCCTGGTGGGCCGACAACAACGGCGGCCGAGTCCGGTGGCGGCGCGGGAACGAGCGGGGCTCCGGAGACGACCGGTGGTGCCGCTCCCAGCGGTGATCCGATCGTCATCGGGATGGACGAGGACTCCACCGGCTCGGGAGCGTCCTATGCCGTGGTCGCCGGCAAGACCGTTCGCGACGTGGTCGCCAAGGTCAACGCCGAGGGAGGGGTGCTCGGGCGGCCGCTCGAGTTGATCGTCGAGAGCGACGGGAGCGACTCGACGCAGACCGCAACGGTCGCCCGTCGTCTGGTGGATCGGGGCGCCAAGGCGTTGATCATGATCACGACGAACACCGGCGTCGTCCAGGCGAAGCCCGTGTTCGAAGAGACGAAGACCGTCGCGATCTCCCCGGTCGCACTGCTCCCGGCGATCGCCGACCCGCCGGACAACTCGTACTCCTACATGCTCGCCAACCCGACGCTCGACCAGGCGAAGGTGTTCATCGGCGCCTTCCAGAAGCTCGGGGTCAAGCGCCTAGCGATCTTCCATGACGCGGTCGCCGGAATGGTCACTCTCACCGACACCTTCAAGGCCCCGTTCAAGGACGCCGGGATCGAGCTCGTCGCCGAGGAAGAAGCTGCACCCGATGCATCGGATGTCACTGCCCAGGTCGCCAGGATCAAGGACGCGAAGCCGGACGCGATCTTCGTGAGCTCCCTCGGTGGTCAGTTGGAGATGATGTTCCACAATACGGCCGCGACCGAGATGCCGGGGCTGCCCCGCTTCTCGCTCGCATCGATCGGCAATCAGCCCGCATCGTGGAAGCTGGCGAAGCCGGGCGCTTTGGATGACCTTCGTTACATCTCCTCGGTGACCACGACGAACCCGCGCACGGCTGAGGTCGCCGCGTGGCTGAAGTCGGTCCGGGGGGACAGCTTCCAGCTGTCGGCGTATGACGTTCAGGCGTATGACGCGATCAACCTTCTCGTCGAGGCGATCAAGACAGCCGGTGGGGTCGATGACCCGGAGGCGTTGCGTGACGCCCTCAACTCGGTGAAGGGCTACAAGAGCGCTTTCGGTCAGGACGGCTTCACGCTGAGCTTCTCGCCCGAGAAGCACCTGGGGGCCGATGGGCTCTGCGGAATGCTCTTGGGCACGTTCACGTCGGACAACGTTCCGGGTCCGCCGTGGACCGAGTATCAGCCGTCGTGCTGATCAACCGGCGCTGAACGCTGACGGTCGACGATGAACCTGTGGATAGCCGCCGCTGAGCTGGGCACGTTCTACGGCTTGCTCGCTCTCGCCTATCTGCTCGTCATCGAGGGCGCCAGGTTCTTCAACTTCTTGGTCGGCGCATACGCGATGTCGGCGGCGATGCTGACGTCGTGGCTGGTCGCGAAGGGGTGGAACCTGGCGCTTGCCGTCGCCTGCGCGCTGCTCGCCGGCACCGCGCTCGGTGCCTTGACCGAATCGGGCTTGATCCGCCCCATCCAGCGACGCTCACCAGGCGAGGAGCTCTCGGCTCTCGTGGCCGTCACGGCCGGCCTCCTCCTGGTCCAGCAGGCTGCCGCCGCGTTGATGGGTCGCCGACTCCTCCCTGGCCATCCCCTGATCAAGGGAGCCACATTGAAGCTCGGAAGTGGCCGTCTGGAGCGAACCACGATCCTCCAATTCGCCCTCACACTCCTGGCTTTCGTTCTCGTCGCGCTCTACCTATCCCGGACCAATAGCGGCCGATCGTTGCGCGCTGTGGGCGACAACGAGCATGCGGCGGCGATGATCGGTCTTCCGGTCCGAACGATCCGCCTTGCCTCCTTCGCCATCGCTGGTCTGGTGGCGTCGGCTGCAGGGATCCTCTTTGCGGCGCGGTCGGGTGTCAGCTTCCAGAGCGCATTCCCGTGGACGATCTACTCGTTTCTCGCGATCGTGATCGGTGGGACCGGCTCGGTATGGAGTCCGCTTGCAGGAGGAGTCCTCCTCGGGTGTTTGCAGGTCTTCATACCTCGCTACTTCGGTAGTCAGTCCTTCGACTACGCGATCTTCGCGTTGGCTCTCGCGTTCTTCGCCTTCCGACCTGAAGGAGTGTTCGCTAGAAGGGTCAGGTTGTAAGTGGCAGTACGGGAGACCCGCTTGACCCGAGCGCGCGAGGCCTGGGGGCCGTTGATTCTCGGCGTCATCGTTGCTGCGCTCATCTACTCGTGGTCGAAGGGTGCTTCCTATCGACAAGATGTTGTCGTGCTGGCGGGCGTGTATGCGCTGACGTCTCTCGGCATGTATCTGCCGTTCAATCTCGCCGGCTCCCTGTCGATGGCATACGCGGGCTACGTCACCATCGGGGCATATGCCGTGGGGGTTGTTTCGTTGCACACCCGGTGGCCTCTGCTGTGGGGCTGGGTCTTTGGGGCAGTCGTCGCTGCAGTGATCGCTGTACTGCTCGGCGTGGTCACGATGCGGCTATCGGGTTTCTACCTTGCCGGTGTAACCCTTCTTGCAGGGAGCGTGTTCACGGCTTTGATCATCGACCAGAAGCGCTTGACGAAGGGTGCCGAAGGTATCCAGGGGATTCGCTACCTATTCCTAGGGTCGATGCGGGTGAGCCGGTCGATGTTCGTAACGATCAGCATCATCGTCGTCTTGGCGGTGGCATTTCTCCTCGATCGTCTTCGCCGGTCACCGGTGGGATCGACTGTCATCGCATCGAAGCATGCCCCTCGAATGGTCGACTCGCTGGGTATCTCGACAGCGGTGCTGCGGTTGGTCTGCCTGGGTGCTGGAGCGGGGATTGCTGCACTCGGTGGGTCGTTGTTCTCCAGCTTCAACCGGGTCATCCGTCCGGAGACCTTCCCGATGCAGTTCACCTTGATCGCGATCTTCATGCCCCTTTTGGGTGGAGCGAGCACCGCACTCGGAGCGGCACTGGGAGCCGTGATCGTCACCGACCTGACGGTCAATCACCCGGAGTTCGCCCAGTACGGACCGCTCATCTTCGCCGGTCTGGTGGTGATCGTCCTGCTCGTGGCCCCTCAGGGCGTTGCCGGCGCGCTGAACAAGGTCGTGCAGGCGGTCGGGCGCGCAATCGTTGGAGCCGTTCGTCGATGAGTCGGAACGAACCGGTTCTGTCCGTGCGCGGTGCGCGCAAGGCCTACGGCGGTGTCGTGGCGGTGCGTGATGTCTCGTTCGATCTCCCCCACGGGCAGGTGCTGGGCCTTCTCGGACCGAACGGCGCCGGGAAGACGACCTTGGTCGACCTGATCACGGGACTCCAGCGTCCCGACGGAGGAGAGATCTCGCTTGGCGGGCACCCGTTGCGCGGGTCCGCTGCCGCCCGGGCTCGGCAGGGATTGGGTCGCACCTTCCAGCACCCGCAACTGATCGCAGAGATGACGACCCTCGAGAACGTGATGATCGGGCGGTACGCACGGCGGATGCACACGGTCGTCGGAGTGGTGGCACGGTTCGTCGCGGAGACCTTCGCGCCCAGCACGCGTCGGCGCGAGTTGGAATGGTGTCGGCAACTCGTCGATTCCCTCGAACTCACGGACCCACTGCGTCCCGTCGGGGATCTGAGCCTCGGCGAACAGCGGCAGGTAGAAGTTGCCCGAGCCGTGGCGACGGAACCGACGGTGTTGCTGCTCGATGAACCGTTCGCCGGTTCGGATCCGCGCAGCCGGGAAGCGATCATCTCCATGATCCGTGGGGCCGCGACAGGGGAGCGGTCCGTGGTGCTCGTCGACCACAACGTAGACATCGTGACACGGGTTGCCGACAGGATCGTGTTGATGGCTGAGGGCGCCAGGGCGTATGAAGGTCCTGCCGGTGAGGCGCTCGTCAGCCAGGCGATGCGTGACGTGTACTTCTCGGCTCCGGGTCGGCACGGGGAGGGCTGAGCGGATGCTCGAGGTCCAGGGTCTCAGTGTTCGCTATGGCCACTCGATCGCCCTCGATGGGGTGTCCCTGACGGCGCGGCGGGGCGAGATCACCGTGATCACCGGTCCGAATGGTGCCGGCAAGTCGTCCTTGCTCGGTGCGGTCAATGGGTCGATCATCTCGGGCGGAACGATCACGATCGATGGTCATGCATTGCGGGGGGGACCGCGAACACGGTTGCGCGCCGGTGTCGGTTTCGTACCCCAGGGCCGCCAGATCTTCCCGCGTTTGACCGTCGCCGAGAACCTTCAGATCATGGTTCGTGCCTCCGGATGCCCGGAGTCCGCGGTTGACGAGGCTCTGGATCGCTTCCCGATCTTGCGTGCTCGGGCGCGGGCGCTCGCCGGTGTCTTGTCCGGTGGCGAGCAACAGATGCTCGCGGTCAGTCGTGCTCTGATGCGCTCCCCCGATGTACTGCTGCTCGACGAATTGGCCACGGGTCTTGCCCCTCGAATCGTCGAGCAACTCCTTGACACGGCGGCATCCCTCGCCGCCACGGGGATCGTCGTTCTCCTCGCCGAGCCGAATCTGTCGACGCTCGGCGGGATCTCCTTCGGTGGGTACGTTCTGCGCCGCGGAGAGCTCGTGGGGGCCTACGCGCCCGATCGCGCCGCCCTCGAGGCGCGCTATGCCGAAGCCCTCGGACTCGAGGCTGCTCCGATCCCGTCCGAGACCTGATGGAGGTCGTGTGATCGACTACTTGCCCGTTCGCCCCGAAGAACTCGTACCCTTCGAGCAGACGCAACGTGCAGTGTTCCCGAGGCTGCGTGCCCAACTCGCGCGTGTCTACGAGGCCTCGTCGTACTACCGGGCCGCTTTCGACGCAGCTGGCGTGGCGCCAGGTGACATCGAGACACCCGCGAATCTGGCCCGTGTGCCGTTCATGGACAAGCACATCGAGCGGAGGTGTCAGGAGGAGACGCCGCCCTTCGGCAGTCATCTCAGCGTCGACCCGAGCGAGGTCGTGCGCGTCCATGCCTCGTCCGGAACGACGGGCACGCCGACGTACTTCGCCCTGACGAGCGCGGATCTGGAGATGTGGGCCCGCGTCGGCGCGGACGCGTTTCACACGATGGGAGTCGGGCCCGGCGACGTGTGGGGGGCGCTTGGCAACTTCTCGATGTTCGTCGGTGGTCTCCCGGCGGTCGACTCAGCACAACGTGCCGGCGCGCGCGTGATCCCGATCGGCGCAAGCGGGGGCACCGAGCGGACCCTCCAGTTGATCCGCGATCTCTCCGTCAACGTGATCGGAGCGACTCCCAGCTTCGCTATCCACCTTGGCGAACAAGTAGAGCGCCACCTGGGGGTTGCTCCCGCCGAGCTGGGCATGCGGATCATCATGATCGGCGGTGAGCCGGGAGCGCAGATCCCTGCCATTCGCAGCCAGATCGAGTCGTTGTGGAACTGCCAGGTACGCGACGCGATGGGAATGGGCGAGGTCGCCGGGACGATCTGGGCGGAGTCGAGTGACCAAGACGGCATGCACTTCGTTCCCGTCGACGACGTCTACCCGGAGTTGATCGACCCTGACACCTTGGAGACCCTGCCGTGGGAGCACGGCGTCACGGGCGAGTTGGTCTACACGACGATCACCCGGCAGGCGACACCGCTCGTGAGATTCCGCAGCTTCGACAGGGTCGAGGTCAAAATGACTCCCGTTCCCTCCGGTCGGCTCACCCCTCGTATTCGGCCCATCGGACGATCCGACGACATGCTCCTCGTCCGAGGGATGAACGTGTTCCCATCGGCGATCCAGGACGTCGTGGCCTCCTTCGTGCCGGAGACGACCGGACACCTGCGGGTGATGCTCGATCAGCCCGGGCCTCTCGTCCATCCTCCGGTCGAGATCGTCGTCGAGGCTGCTGTGGCCGGGGACGAGTCGGCGTCAGCGTCCCTCGCCCGTCGGCTTGAGGAGGCGCTCCGGGCACGCTTGGGCTTCCGGGCTCACGTCGCCATCGTGCCGGCAGAATCGCTGGAGAGGACCGCGTTGAAGAGCAAGCTCGTCATC
>CAZQEJ010000045.1:0-20093 GCA_964592165.1 uncultured Ilumatobacteraceae bacterium
GCCTTTCCGACGACCATCTACAGACCCACCAGTCTAACGTACAACGGAAAATGGTGCTAGTAGTGTCCCTCCGGCGGACACCATCCGGGGAGGACATCATGTCGAGCGATGAAGATCGGCCATCACCCGCAGTGAACCAGGACGCACAGTCGGCGACGCCGCGAGCGCACGGTCCGATCGTCCCTGACCTCCTCTCGGCCGGCGTCCGACGCAACCCGGGCCAGGCGTGTGTGGTCGAAGGTGATCGCTCGCTCACCTTCGCCGACGTTCACCGACGCGCCGCGCTGCTCGCCGGCGCACTCCACCGGTTCGGCATCCAGCCCGGCGATCGGGTTGCCCTTCTCGCCCTCAACGAACTCGAGTACCTGGAGATCAGCGTCGGCGTCAACCGTGCCGGGGCAGTCTTGCTCCCGTTGAACTATCGCCTCGCGGTGCCGGAAATGGCCTGGATCGTCGCCGACGCTTCGCCCTCGTTGCTGATCCACGGACCCGGATACGAGGAACACGCGGCAGCGTTGGGCGTCCCCACGTGGCACCTCGGTGCGGCCGGCTTCGGAGATCCTTACGAGGAACGCCTCGCCACCGCGGAAGCCGATCCCACCATGCCCTTCTATCCGGCGGGTGATCTCGCCCAGGTGATGTACACCAGCGGGACGACCGGTCGGCCGAAGGGAGCGCTGATGACCCACATGAACCTGTGGGCGCGGGCCAACACGTACGCGATCGAGATGAGCCTTCGGCCCGAACACGTCTTCGTCCAAGGTCTGCCGATGTTTCACATCGCGTCCCACACGGGCGCCGCGTTCACCTACGTCGGCGCGCGACAGGTCGTCATCCGCGCCTTCGAACCGCATGCAGTGCTCGATGCCGTGAGCAGCCAGCGAGCCACCCACCTGCTCCTCGTCCCGACGATGATGAACCTCCTCGCCACCCACCCGGCGATCGCCGCGGCCGATCTATCCTCGCTGGAGGTGCTCCTCTACGGCGCGTCACCGATCTCCCCCGACGTCGTCACGCGGGTCCTCGACGCGTTCGGATGCGGACTCCTGCAGTTCTACGGGATGACCGAGACGGCGGGGACGACGCTGCTCCGTCCTGAGGAACACGATCCCGTGAATCATCCCGAGTGGCTCTCTTCGGCGGGTAGCGACTCGATCTCCTACAGCACCCGTGTCGTCGACGAGGCAGGTAACGACGTAGCGCCGCGCGTCGTTGGCGAGGTGATCAGCCGTTCCCCAGGCAACACGATCGGCTACTGGAACAATCCCGAAGCGACCGCGCTCGCGCTGCGCGACGGGTGGATGCACACCGGAGATCTCGGCTACTTCGACGAGGACGGCCATCTGTTCATCGTCGACCGGATGAAGGACATGATCGTCAGCGGCGGTGAGAACGTGTACGCGCGCGAGGTCGAGGACGCGATCTACGCCCACCCGGAGGTGTTCGAGGTCGCCGTGATCGGCGTTCCCGACGCGCGGTGGGGCGAACGAGTGCACGCGATCGTCTGTCCGATGCCTGGGTCCGAGCCGTCCGCGGAGTCGATCATCGCCCATTGCCGGCAGCGCCTCGCCGGCTACAAGGTGCCCAAGTCGGTCGCCTTCGTCGAGGAACTGCCGAAGAACCCGACGGGGAAGATCCTCAAGCGGGTGCTTCGCGACGAGCACTGGTCGGAGCATGACCGGGCCGTCGGCTGAGACTCAATCTCCGCCGAGCAGGACCGAGGCGAGCGCGTCGACCGCCCACCGGCTGAGGTTCTCCGTGGCCTCGATGCTGTACCCGGCTGCGTGCGGCGTGAGCAGGACGCGCCCGGTGGCGAGGAGATCGGCGACGAGCTGCTCGGGCGCCGGCTCGGGATCGAAGCAGTCGATCGCCGCTCCGCCGAGTTCGCCGCTACGCAGCACCTCCACGAGGGCGTCCTGATCGACGACCGCGCCCCGGGCAGCGTTGATCAGGATCCCGTGCGGGCCGATCCGGCGCAACTCGGCAGCACCGACGATCAAGCGGGTCGAGTCGTTCAGCGGAGTGTGCACGGTCACGATGTCGCTGCGCTCGCACAGCTCGGTGATGCTCGCGACACGCGTGCAGCGCTCGGGCAACTCGGTGACGAACGGGTCGTAGACGAGGAACGAGTCGGCGAGCGCTCCAAGCGTGCGGACGACAGCGCTGCCGACGTGACCGAAGCCGACGATGCCGACCACCGCCGAAGACAACTCGTGGCCGTCGGCGGGCGCCGGCCGAGGGTTCCAGACTCCGTCCGCCATGAACGACATCGCGCAGGTGAACAGGCGGCGGCGCAACGAGAGCGCGGCCCACACGACCCACTCGGCGACCGGCCATGGTCCCGCTCCCGTGCCGCTGACCAACTCGATACCCCGCTCGCGCAGCGCATCGACGTCGACGTGGTCGAACCCGGAGGACACCGTGGTGACGATCCGTAGCCGGGGTGCCGACGCGACGATCGCCCGGGTCACCGGCGTCGGGGGGAGGACGACCGCGCCGTCCGCGGTGGCGAGAGCCTCGGCGAAGCGGTCGGCGGCGACGAGCTCGACGTCGAACAGCTGCTCCAGGCGTCGCTGCTCAGCAGCGGCCGGCAGCGGGTGGCTGCAGACGACGTGTCGACGGGGTTCTGGCGACCGCTGCTCCGGCATGCAGACATCTCCTCAGCTCGGAACGCAAAGGGCGTGACGCCGGAGGCAACGGGGGGCATTGCCACCGGCGTCACGCCGTGCACCGGTCGCGGCCAGGACGGGGAGGACTGGCTCAGTGCACCGGGATGAACTAGACTTTACCTTTGACGTGAAGCGCGAGTCAAGAGGTTTGTCCAGCTGGCTCGCCTGGGTCGGCGAGCGCGGCCATCCGGTAATCGGCGACCGCACCACGGTGAGCTTGGGCTCGGATCGTCGCCACGGCCACGGCCGAGCGTGCCGCGATCCGCTCGAGGATCTCCCGGGCGGATCGCTCGGGATCGTCGGCGACCTGCGACACGAGCCCCCACCGCGCGCCCAACCAAGCGTCGATCGATCGTTGGGTCATCGTCAGGTAGGCGGCTGCCTTGCGGCCGATGACCCCGCTCCCCCGGCGGACGACGACGTCGGCCCATCGACCGGGCTTGCCGAATGAGGAGAGCGGCCCGGCGACGAGCAGGTCGACGGCCAACGCAGCGGCGAGCGCGGATCCCTCGCACGGCCCACGGATCACCCCGACACACGGTGCCTGTCCGCGTTCGAGGGACGCGAGATCAACGAGCGTCAGCGCGCCGAGACGGTCGAGATCGACCAGGAACGGGTCGGACGGCCACGGCGGTCCGGTGACGAGCGCGCCGCTCATCGGACGAACCTGCCTCGGGCCGCGGCGACGGCGCCGGACGCCATCAGCGGCGGCATGATCTCCGCGGCCAACCCGTAGCCGGGACCGGCACCGATCGACAGCCGGCGCTTCGCCGCGCCGAACGCGGGTATCGCAGCCATCTCCTGCACCATCGCGACCGCCGCGTCGAGGAGGTCGTGTGCGTCGTGGAGCTCGGCGACGAGCCCCAGTTCGTGCGCTTCGGTCCCGCTCAGCCAGTGCCGGCCGGTCAGCGCGAGGTGGCGGACCCAGCCCCGCCCGAGCACGTCCAGCCCGCGGCCCATCGCGTTCGGGGGAGCCGCCCCATGGGTGATCTCCGGCAGGCCGAACACGGCCCGGGGCGTGGCGACGACGAGATCGCAGGCCAGGGCGAGCTCGAAGCCGAAACCGAGCGCGTAGCCGTCGACCGCGGCGACGACCGGGCGGGGGTCGGCCTCGATCGCCGCGAACAGGCGTTGGACCTCGTCGATGAACGCCGCCGCGGCGGCCGTCGAGGCGAAGTCGAACATCGTCACGTCGTCACCGGCGGAGAAGTCGCCTCCGACACCGCTGAACACGTGGCCGAGATGCGCGCCCCGGGCGAGCACGCCCTCCAGCGCGTGATACGTGGCGAGGTCCGCCGCGTTGCGCTTCGCCGGACGATCGATCGCCGAGACGAGGACACCACCGCGGTCCTCGACGCGCAGGGGCGGGCTCACAGCGCCGGCTCCACGCCGATCAGCACGGCGGGCATGAACTCCCGGGCACGGTCGTGGTCGTCGGCCGCCTCCCGCCCGGTGACCGTCTTGATCACGGCGACCGCGGCGGGGGCCCACGCGGCCATCTGGCGGGCCGCGGCGTGCGCCGCGGCGAGCGGATCGTCGACGACCTGGTGGACGAGGCGCATCTCGTAGGCCTCCGCCGCCTCGAAACGCCTACCTGTGAGGGCCAGGTCGAGGGCTCGGCGGCGGAAGACGACGCCGAGCCCGCGGGTGACGAGCACCGAGGGGACCGCGCCGTGGTCGATCTCGGCGAACCCGAACGTCGCATCACGAGTCGCGTACACCGCGTCGGCGGCGAGGAGGATCTCGCTGCCGAAGCCGAGGGCGTGGCCGTGAACGGCGATCACGACGGGCTTGGGCAGCTCCTCCAACGCGGTGAAGAAGTCGAGAGGTCCGGCGAGGAACCGCGTCGCGGTCTGCGGGTCGGGGAAGTCGAAGCCCCCGACATCCTCTCCGGCGCAGAAGCTCCGGCCCTCCCCCGACACGACGAGGGCCCGCACGCTCGGATCGGCGCCAATCTCGCCGACGAAGGCCGTCATCGCGACGAGCATCGCTTGGCTGACCGCGTTGTGCTTGTCGTCACGGTCCAGAACGAGGCGAGCCAGCGGCGGTTCGATCTCCACCCGCACCCCGGCAGAGCCCCGCGAGGTACGCCCCACGCGGGGGATCCGCTGCTCCACGATCCGTCCGTGCGCGTCGATGTCGAACTCGTCGCGGCCTTCGAAGTGCTCGGTGCCGTTCGTGCCCCACCAATCGATCGACGCGCAACCGGGGCGGATCTCGATCCGTTCCGGGCGGAGTGCCATCTCGGCGAAGAAGTCGCGCCGCGAGGCGAACCACGCCCCGATCGCCGCGGAGCCCTCGACGGGCTCGCCACGCGCCGGGAGCAGACGAGCATCCGTGCCGTAGCCGGCAGCGATCCGGGTTGCATCGCCGGCGGCGACGGCATCGAGGTGTTCGTCGAACGCGGCGCGAGCCCGGGCGACGGCGCCGGGATCACTCTGCGCGCTCACCGACGGCCCGTGGTCGCAGGTCGCCCATCGCCGCCGGTGAGATCCCGGGGATCGACGAGCACCTTGACGTCGTCGGTCCCGCCGCGGGCGAGCGCGCTCAACGTCGCCCCGAGGTCGCCGAGCCCGATGGTGCGCGTCCGCAGCGCGGCGACCTCGACGCGGCCCAAGGCGATCAGCTCCATCGCCTGGACGAAGTCCCAGCGGGCATACCCGACCGAGGCGACGAGGTGGATGTCGCGACCGAGCCAGATCGCCGGCTGGATCGTCGCCGGCTCGTCGGTGTGCCCGATCATCGCCACGGTCCCGTCCCGGCGGGTGAGCTCGACCGCACTCTGTAGCGCCGTGGGGACCCCCGCGCACTCGAAGGTGACGTCCGCTCCGGCGCCGTCGGTCGCCGACCGCACGAGCTGCCGCGCGGCGTCGCCCGGAGGCACGGTGAAGTCCACCCCGAGGTCGGTCGCCATCTGGCGGCGCCACGGCGACGGTTCGATGACGATCGTCGTCCGGGCCCCGGCGAGGCGCGCCAGCTGGACGACGAGGAGCCCGATCGCCCCGGCTCCCTGGACGACGGCGACGTCGCCGAGCCCGACCGCGGAGCGCACGACAGCACGGTGGGCGACCGCGGTCGGCTCGACCAGCGCGCTGTCTTCCGCCGTGGCGCGCCGGTCGGCGAGGATCACCCGCCCGGCGTCGACGGCGATCGCCGCGGCGAACGCGCCGTGCGGCGGCGCATCGCGGTCCTCACCGTGGGTCACGGCGCGCACGACCCGGCACGTGTGTGGTCGGCCGGCGAGGCACTCCCGGCATCGCCCGCACGGAGGTGGGACCGCGACGACGACCCGATCACCCTCGGCGAACCCGCTGACCCCGGCGCCGACGCGCTCGACCCGCCCGGTCCACTCGTGGCCGAACAACGAGGGGCTCGCCGTCGACCCGGAACGGAACGCGGCGACGTCGGTCCCGCACACGCCGCAGTAGTCGACCGCGACGACGATCCCGTCCGACGCGGGCCGAGGCTCGGCGAACTCGACGAGCTCGATCCGCCCGGCGCCCGTGACGGTCGCGGCCCTCATCGATCAGTACGGGGGAAGGTTCCCGCGGCGCAGGTGATTGACGATGATGTTGCGCTGGATCTGGTTCGTCCCCCCGGCGATCTCGTGCAGCTTGGTCTCCCGCCACAAGCGCTCCATCCCGTACTCGACCATGTACGAGTAGCCGCCGAGGATCTGCATCCCCCGGTTGATCGCCCGCGTCCCGGCCTCCGACCCGGCGACCTTGGCCATCGATGCCTCCATCGAGCAGGGCAGGCCGTTCTCCAGCTTCCAGGCCGCCTTCCAGGTCAGCAGGCGGGCCATCTCGATGTCCATCGCCGAGTCGGCGAGCATGTGCCCGATGGACTGGAACTCGATGATCGGCTGTTTGAACTGGACGCGCTCCTGAGCGTAGGCGAGGGCGATGTCGAGGGCCCGCTGGCCGACCCCGCAGCCCTCGGCGCCGACGGAGATCCGCTCCGCGTCGAGCAGGCTGAAGATGATCTCGGCGCCGTGGTTGAGCTCGCCGATCATGTTCGACCCAGGGACGCGCACGTCGTCGAGGAACACCTCGCAGGTGTGGGTTCCTTGGCCCGCCAACTTGCGCAGAGGGTGAATCGTGACCCCCTCGGCTTCGCGGGGGATGAGCAACACCGACAGCCCCCGGCTGCCGACCGCATCGGGGTCGGTGCGGACGAAGCCGAAGATGAACTCGGCGGTGTCCGCACCGGTGGTGAAGATCTTCTGGCCGCGCACGATCCAGTCGTCACCGTCACGCGTCGCCCGCGTCGCCAGGTGGGCGAGGTCCGAACCGGCGTCGGGTTCGGACAAGCCCATCGCCATCCGCATCCGCCCGGCGGCGATCTCCGGGAGATACGCCTGCTTCTGCTCCTCGGTCCCGTAGCGGTCGACCCCCTTGGCGCAGAACGTCGCTGTCGGGATGAAGGCGTAGGCCAGGCAGGCACCGGCGCGGGCGACCTCCTCGACGACGACGCAGATCGAGATCTCGTCCGCCTTGCTCCCCCCGTAGGCCTCGTCGATGGCGATCCCGCACAGGCCGAGCTCGGCCATCTTGGCGTAGATCTCCGTCGGGAAGCGCTCCTCGCGGTCGAGCTCGGCGATGACCTCGGTCGGCGCTTCCTTCTCGAAGAACGTCCTCAACGTGGAGCGGAGCGCCTGGTGCTCCTCCGACACCGTGAAATCCATCGCGGTTCCTCCTGCACCGTGGTCCGGACCGACTGCGGCCTACGGCCCACCATCCCCGTTCGGACATCTTGTACGTCTAACGTAAAGTATACGCTTGCGCGACAAGACCTCAAGCCCGGTCGGCGAAACGCTTGCGCAGGTCGACCTTGAGCACCTTGCCGGTGATGTTGCGCGGCAGTTCGCCGATCCGGATCCAGCGCTTGGGGATCTTGTACGCGGCAAGGCGGGCGCGCAGGTAGGTGTCGAGCGCCTCGTCGGGCGGCGCATCCCCGGCGAGGACGCCGGTGACCACCTCCCCCCACTTCGGATCGGGGAGCCCGATCACCGCACAATCGGTGACGCCTGGGTGCTCGGCGAGGACCGCCTCCACCTCACGGGGGTACACGTTCTCCCCGCCGCTGATGATCATGTCGTTGCGCCGGTCGACGACGTGGAGATAGCCGCGCTCGTCGAAGCGACCGAGATCCCCGGTGTGCATCCAGCCGTTGCGCAACGTCTCCGCAGTGACCTGGGGAAGGTTCCAGTAGCCGGACATCACTGCCGGGCCGCGGCAGACGATCTCACCGATCTTCCCGTCGGGCACGGGGACGTCGGCACCGTCCACGACGCGCACGTCGAAGCTGACCGCGGCGGTCCCCCCGGAGGCGAGCGCCTCGTCATCGGCCGGGTCGTGGTCGTCGGGGCGGAGGATCGTCTGCGCCCCGGTCTCGGTCATCCCGTACTGCTGGTGGAACCCGCAGCCGAAGCGCTCGATCGCCCGGCGTAGCAGCGGCGGCTCGATCGAGGCCCCGCCGTAGACGATCAGGCGCAAGCTCGACGCATCGTGCGTCGCGCTTGCCGGCGACTCGAGGAGCATCTGGATCAGCGTCGGGACGAGAACGGTCGTCGTGCACCGCTCCCGTTCGAGGGTGGCGAACCACTCCTCGGCAGTGAACGTGCGCAGCATCACCGTCGCTCCGCCGCGGAACAGGATCGCGTAGGTCAGGAACGCCCCGATGTGGAACATCGGCAAGCTGTGCAAGAACCGGTCGTCGGGACGCGCCTCCATCTCCAGGGCGTTGACGAAGACCCGGGCCATCATCCCCGAGCGGTCGATCATCGCGCCCTTCGGCCGCCCGGTCGTCCCGCTCGTGTACAGGAACGTCGTGGTCAGATCGGCGTCGAGCGGGTCGGCCTCCGGATCGGCGACGCCGGCGGAGAGGAAGTCGTCGTACGCCTCGACCGCGCCGGCCTCGCGCCCGCTTCCCAGCCCGAGCAGCCGTAGGCCGTGCTCCTTGCCCAACGCCGAGATCCGCGAATCCTCCCCGCGACCTCCGATGAGCACCCGCGGCGCGCTGTCACCGACGATGTAGGCGAGCTCGGGGATCGCCAGACGGGTGTTCAACGGGACGAGGGTGAAACCCGAACGCGCGCACGCGGCTTGGATCTCGACGTACTCCAACTCGTTCGCCGCGAGCAGGGCGACGCGGTCGCCGGGCTGCAACCCGGCCGCGCGCAGAGCACCGCCGAGCCGACCGGTGCGCTCGTCGAGATCACGGAACGACAGGCGGGCGTCCTCGGCGATCACCGCGTCGGCATCCGGGGTGCGCCGCGCGTTGGCGCTGACGATGTCGATGTACCGCTTGAACATCAGTCGTCCTTCCTCACGTCTCTCGTGGCGACGACCATCACCCACTCGCCCGACGCGATGGCGCGCCCGTGCTGGTCGAGGACCGCGTAGTCGAACCGCACCGTGCCATGCGCCTTCGCCGGTCGTGCCTCGGTTGCGGCGACGGTCAACTCGACATGGAGGGTGTCCCCGACGAGAGCAGGGTGGTGGTAGCGGATCGTCTGCTCGCGCATCGCCAGACCCGTCCCGGTGAACAACCCGAGGCGCTCCTTGAGCCCGGAAGCGATCGCCACCGCCATCAGCCCCGGAGGGAACGCGCCGCCGAACAACCCGTGCTCGGCGGCATACACCGCGTCGACGTGCATCGGGTTCATGTCCCCGGTGAACATCGCCCACATCACCCGGTCGGTCTCGGTCACGGTCCGACCCTGGGTCACCAGGCGTTCACCGACGGCGAAGTCCTCGAAGAACCTCGCTGCGGACCCGACGGGGCGGCTCGTGTCCATCAGTACCCCAGCCATCCCCCGTCGATCGCCAGCGTCGTCCCGTCGACGTAGCCGGCGTCGTCGGAGAGCAAGAAGCAGATCCCGGCGACGAGCTCGGCGGGGTGCGCGGGTCGTCGCATCGGGATGCGCGCCTCCAACCCGGGACCTTTGCGGTCCCGCACCGACGCCGACATCTCCGTCTCCATCCACCCCGGGGCGACGGCGTTGACCCGGATCCGATGGCGAGCGAGGTCCGTCGCCGCGCCGCGGGTGAAGGCGAGCAGCGCACCCTTCGACGCACCGTACGCGGACTGCCGGGGAAGGCAAGCGACGTGGGCCGTCGTCGAGGTGATGTTGACGATCGCCCCGGGGCGGTCGTCAGCGACGAGCCGCCGGGCGAACTCCCGGGTCGCGATCATCGGGCCCATCGCGTTGATCCGCAACACCCGCTCGATCTCCGCGTCGGTGAGGTCGAGCAAGGGGGTGAAGGACAGGACGCCGGCGTTGTTCACCAGTGCGTCCGCAGGGCGACCCCAGCGGTGCTCGGCAGCGTCGAGAGCGCGGCTGATCCCGTCGGCCGTGGCGCAATCGGCGACCACACCGATCGCCTGGCCCGTGCCGGAGATCTCCGCGGCGACACCGACGACGTCGTCGGACACGTCGGCGGCGACGACCACCGCGCCTTCGGCGACGACGCCGCGGGCGACCTCCCGCCCGAGGCCGCGAGCCGCCCCCGTGACGACCGCAACCCGACCACCGAGCCGCTCACTCATCGCTCACCGGGGGCTGCGCCCCCACACGGCTGCGCCGTGCGCCCCATCGACGCCCGGCTCGCTAGCGCTCGCCCGGTCGCCACTCGCTCGCTTCGCTCACTCATTGCCTTGCCCCTCCTTCTGGTAGCGCGCGCGGAGTTCCTTCTTCAGCACCTTGCCCGTGCCTCCGACGGGCAGAGCGGCGACGATCTCCAGCGAACGGGGCTTCTTGAACGGGGCCAGCCGCTCGGCGGCGAAGGCGATCAGCTCCTCGGGGCTCGCCGCCGCCCCGGGGGCGAGGACGACCAGCGCATGGATCGCCTCACCCCACTTCGGGTGGGGGATCCCGATCACTGCCGCCTGGGCGACGGCCGGGTGGGCGTGCAGGGCCCGCTCCACCTCGACGCTGAACACGTTGATCCCGCCGGTGATGATCATGTCCTTGAGGCGGTCGACGATCGTCACGAATCCGCCCTCGTCGACGGTCGCCAGATCACCGGTGCGGAACCACTCCCCCGAACGCGACGCCGCCGTCTCCTCCGCCATGCGGAAGTACTCGCCGGAGATCGGATCGCCGCGCAGCCAGATCTCCCCGGCGACGGTGTTGTCATGGGGAACGTCACGCCCTTCGTCGTCGACGACGCGCACGTCGACGAGGAGATGCGGCGCCCCTGCCGAGCCGAGGCGGCGGAGCTGCTCGTCGGTCCCTTCGGTGAACTGATCGTGCTGGCGCAAGGCGAGACCGCAGGAGTAGCTCTCCGCCATCCCGTACATCGGGTGGAACACGTTGCCGAACACGGCCCGGCCCCGCTCCAGGATCTGGCGAGGGATCGGGGAGCCACCACAGCCGATGGCGATGATCGAGGACAGGTCGTGATCCGCGCAACCCGGATGGTCGAGGACCATCCCGATCATCGTCGGGACCATGATCGAGTGGGTCACCCGGTACTCGGGGACGGCACGCAGGAACGTCGCCGGGTCGAACGAGGGGAAGATCACCGTGCGCCCACCCTTGAGCAGCACGGGATGGATCCCCGAGACCCCGCCGGGATTGAAGAACAGGGGGATGTTCTGCAGGTTCGTTCCCTCGCCCGGGTCGGGCATCTCCGCCGCCCAGCACATCACCGAGGCGATCGCGTTGCGGTGGGAGAGCACCGCTGCTTTGGGGATGCCCGTCGTCCCGCTCGTTGCCGCGAGCTGGTAGGTGTCCGTGTCGGCAATCCGGCCGGCGGGCTCAGCGCGTTCCTCGGCGGCCATCGCCGCGGCCAGGTCGAGCCCCAACCCGTGCCCATCACCGATCCCGATCACATGGTCGATCGACGCGACCTGGGAGACCCACGAAGCGTGCCCGGCGAGGTCGGCGTGGACGAGGATCGCTGCCGGTTCCACGTAGCCGAGGTAGGCGACGAGCTCGGTGGGAGACAGGCGCACGTTCGTGCTCGCCCCGACGATCCCCGACTTGGCGCAGGCGAAGAAGAAGACGATGAACTCGGCGCAGTTCCCCGAGAACGTCGCCACCCGGTCACCCTTGGTCAGGCCCAGCCTGGCGAACACCCGGGCCATCTGGTTGCTCGCCTCGTCCAGCTGACCCCACGTGAGGGTGACCCCGCCGGGGACGACGACCGCGTCCCGATCACCGTAGAAGTGCGCGTTCCGCCGGACGATGTCGCCGATCAGCATGATCGCCGTGCCCTCCGTCAGCGCAGGTTGAGCCGGCCGACGTTCTCCCGGATGAACTCGGCGGCGACCGCGCCGGGTTGGCCGGGGGGGAAGACGCGGTGCACGCCGAGCGCCTCCAGCGTGGGGAAGTCGACCTCCGGGATCGTGCCCCCCATGATCACCAGCACATCGTCGAGACCCGCGGCGCGCAACTGGGGGATCAAGTCGGTGGCGATCGCGATGTGACCGCTGGTCATGATCGACAAGGCGATGACGTCGACGTCTTCCTGCATCGCCGCTTCGACGATCTCCTCGACGACCCCGAAGCGGAAGTAGACGACCTCCATCCCCGCGTCACGCAGTTCACGGGCGATCAACTTCGACCCCCGCCCGTGGACGTCGATCTTCTTCTTCGCCAGCAGGACCTTGATCGGCCGCTCGGACATGGTCATCCTCTTTCCTGTAGCGCTGCGTTGCCCGTGACTCGGGCAGGACGGGGGACGGCGGCGGGCGCGCAGCCGCTACTCACTGACGAACCAGCCGAAGGCGGCGCGCATCGGGACCATCATCTCCCCGTTCGTCGCGCCCTGACGCGCCGCCTCGACGAGCGCCGGCATGAGCGACCCGGTGCCGGCCTTCAATGCCTCACAGGCGGCGGCGACGCCGGCCAGGGCGGCATCGACCGCGGCCTGGTCGCGGCGTGCCTTGTACGCCTCCAACCGAGCCTTGGCCTTCTCCTCGATGACCATGTCGACGCGGAATGGTTGGTAGTTCTCCGCTTCGTCGGAGACGAAGCGGTTGACGCCGACGACGGGCAACTCACCGCTGTTGATCCGCTTCTTCATCTCGTAGGAGGAGGCATCGATCGACCGCTTGATGTCGCCCGTCTCGATGCCGGTCTGGTACCCGCCGTTGGCCTCGATCTCGTCGTAGATCTTCCACGCCGCGGCCTCGATCTCGTCGGTCAAGGCCTCGACGAAGTAGGAACCGGCGAGCGGGTCGGCCACGTCGCGCACGCCGCTCTCCAGCATCAGGATCTGCTGGGTGCGCAGCGCGGTGCGGTGCGACTCCTCGGTCGGCACGGCGATCGCCTCGTCGTAGGAGCAGGTGTGGATCGACTGCACCCCGCCGAGCACCGCGGCCAACGCCTGCAAGGTGATCCGCGCGTTGTTGTTCATCAACTGCTGCGCGGTGAGCACGTAGCCACTGGTGTGCACGTGCACCCGGGCGTGCATGTTCGCAGCCTTGGTCACGCCCGCGTCGCGGCAGATCCGGGCCCACATCCGCCGGTGGGCGCGGAACTTGGCGACCTCCTCGAACAGATTCTGGGTGCACCCGATCTGGAACGAGAGCCGCCCGATGAACTCGTCCGGCTTCATCCCCGCGGCGAGGCCGGCGTCGATGATCGACTTGCCCCAGGCGAGCCCGTAGGCGAGCTCCTGGACAGGAGTCGCTCCTGCTTCGGACAACCCGTACATGAAGATGTTCGCCGGGTTCCATGCCGGGGCGTTGGCCCGCGCCCACTTGATCAGGTCGATCATCAGCGCGTAGCCCCACTTCGGCTCCCAGGAGGGGACGTCCTGGACGGCGATGCGCGGGTACCAGTTCATCGAGTTGCCGTGCATCTGAGCGAAGCTGCCGCCGCGCCGCTCGACGGCAGCGGCGATCAAGGCCAGCGCGGGAAGGCAGTTGTCCCCGGTGATGATCGAGAAGTTCGTGCTGTCCAGGTCCCAGTCCCGGATCAGCTCGTCGTAGTCGTCGCCGGTGCTCATGTGCACACCGCATTGCCCGAGGTTGCCCTTCGCCTCCGGATGATCGGCGTCGATGCCGTACATGCACGGGACGTCGTAGACGACGTTGAACACCTTGTGGCCGAAGTACCCCTCCATCCCCTCGGCAACCATCTTCTCCATCTTCTGCCGGGTCTCCTCGACCGTCCCGTAGCCGAAGACCATCTGTTGCATCCACGGCGTCAGCCCGTACCCGTCGGGGTACAGGCCGCGGGTGAACGGGTAGACACCGGGCATCTCGTCGAGGTGCCGTTCGTCGAGGTCCTCCGCGGTGTACACGGTCTTGACCGGCAGGCCGGACAGCGTGTGCTGCTCGGCGAGCTTGTCCTTGTAACGCGCCCGCCGGTCGGCCCACTCCAGCTTGGCCTCGTTGAACGCAGCGCTCTCATGCTTCATCGGCGAAACACCTCATCTCGGGGTCGTGTGCGGGTCGTCGGCTTCTGGTGGCGGGTCGGCGCCGCGGCGCGCCGCGGACGTCCCGGCCCCTGGGGTACCGGGGAGATCGTCATCGGCGGCGGCGAGCAGCCGGTCACGGAGCTCGCCGACCACGGCGTTTGCCGCGGTGGCCGGGTCGACCTCACCGGCGTCGAGGCGGCCGCTCCAGCGAGCGAACGCGGCGGTGCCGACCACGCCGGCCATGATCTCGTCTTCGATCCGCCGCCGGACCAGGTCGTACAAGCGCTGCCGGCGCCGGGACCGCTCGCGGACCCCGGTCCACCCGTTCGCCTCGGCGAACGCCCGGTGGGCGCCGATCTCGTCGATCAGCTTCTCGATCCCGTCGCCGCGACGGGCCGACACGGGCACGATCGGCACGGCCCACCGCCGAGCGGAACCGGCGCAGGTCCGCTCCAGACCTTGCCCATCGAGCTCGCGCACGACCTGGTCGGCGTTGGGAAGGTCGCTCTTGTTCACCGCGATCACATCGGCGACCTCGAGGATCCCGGCCTTCATCGCCTGCAACGTGTCGCCGTAGCCGGGAACGAGGACCAACACGACGGTGTGGGCGATCTCGGCGATCGCCAGTTCGCCCTGCCCGACCCCGACCGTCTCGATGATCACCACGTCCTTGCCCATCGCGTCCATCACGTCGACCGCGTCGTTGACCGCCGCGGCGAGCCCGCCGGACACGCCGCGGGAGGCGACCGAGCGGATGAACACGCCGGAATCCAACGCGCTGGCGACCATCCGGTCCCGGTCGCCGAGGAGCGCACCGCCGGTGAACGGACTCGACGGGTCGACGGCGAGCACACCGACCGTCGCGCCGCGCGTCCGGTACGCCTGGATCAGCGCGGCGACGAGCGTGCTCTTGCCCGCTCCCGGTGGACCGGTGACCCCGACGAGGTGGGCACGGCCACAGCTGCGGTGCAGTTCGGCGAGGACGGCGCGCTCGGCCCCGGCGCCGTTCTCGATGTCGGAGATCAGCCGCGCCGCGACCCGCACGTTGCCACCCCGCACCGCTTGGGCCCGCTCGGCGCTGTCCACGTGACGTCCTTCCTGCACAGCTCGGAGGCTCCTACCGATCCCCAACGGTTACGCTAACGTTCAACGTCAACTGATGCAATCAGACCGCCCGGTCACGTCCCTCCCAGTACGGCTTGCGCAGCTCCCGTTTGAGGATCTTCCCCGTTGCCCCGATCGGGAGCGAGTCGACGATCTCCACGCTACGTGGCTTCTTGTAGTCAGCGAGGCGCGACGTTGCGTAGGCGAGGAGCTCCTCGGTCGTCGTGCTCGCCCCGGGGGCGAGCACGACCACGGCGTGGATCGCCTCCCCCCAACGCTCGTGGGGGATGCCGATCGCCGCGGCCTGGGACACCGCCGGGTGGTCGTAGAGGACCTCTTCGATCTCCCGGCTGTAGACGTTGATCCCCCCGGAGATGATGATGTCCTTGGTCCGGTCGACGATCGTGATGAACCCCTCGGCATCCATCACCCCGACGTCGCCGGATTTCATCCAGTCGCCCTCACGCGATGCGGCGGTCTCGTCCGGCAAGCGGAAGTAGCCGCTCGACACGCTGTCGCCGCGCATCCAGATCTCGCCCGGCGTCTGCTCGTCACGGGGGACGTCGTCACCGTCCTCGCCGACGACGCGCACCTGCATCAGCACGTTCGGCTTGCCGATCGAGGCGAGGCGGCGGACCTGCTCCGGCGTGCCCTCGGTGTACTGATCCTCCCGGCGCAGGATCGTCCCGCAGGAGTAGGTCTCGGCCATCCCGTAGAGGGGGACGAACACGTTGCCGAAGACCTCCTTGGCCCGGGCCAGGGTGTCGCGGGGCAACGGCGAACCGCCGACGCAGACCCCGAGCAGCGAGCTCAGGTCGTGCGCGCCGCACTCCGGGTCGTCGAGGACCATGCCGATCATCGTCGGCACGAGGATCGAGTGGGTCACCGAATACTCGGCGACGTTGCGCAGGAAGCCAGCGGGGTGGAAGGCGGCCGGGATCACCGTCCGCCCGCCCTTCATCAACACGGGGTGCAGCCCGGCGGGGCCCCCGGGGTTGAAGAACAGGGGGATGTTCTGCAGGTTCGTCCCCCCGGTCGGCACGGGCATCTCCGCCATCCAGTTGACCATCGCCGCGATCGCGTTGCGATGGTTGAGGATCGCCCCCTTGGGGGTGCCGGTCGTCCCGCTCGTCGCCCCGAGTTGGTAGGTGTCATCGTCGCGGATATCGCAGGCCGGGTCGGAGGGATCGGCGGCAGCGATGATCTCCTCCAGGTCGAGGCCGAACCCGTGATCGTGCCCGACCCCGATCACGTGGCGGATCGAGGAGACCTCCCGGATCCAGGCGGACTGAGGCGCAAGGCTGGCATCGACGAGGATCGCCGCTGGCTCGACGTAGGAAAGGTACTTGGCCAGATCGTCGCCGGTCAGGCGGACGTTCGAGGTCGACCCGATGATCCCCGTCTTCGCACAGGCGAAGAAGAAGTCGATGTACTCGCCGCCGTTGGGCATGAACGTCGCGATCCGGTCGCCCTTGCGCAGGCCGAGGTCGAGCAGTGCGTGACCGAGCCGGTTCGTTCGTTCCTCGAGTTGCCCCCAGGTCGTCGACCGGGTCCCGGGGACGACGACCGCTTCCCGATCACCGAAGTAGGCAGCATTCCGGCGGACGATGTCGCTGACCAGCAACGTGGGCCTCCCTGTGAGCCGAGTCGACGTGTTGTCGTGCTTGCGCTGACGTATTACGTTGAACCGCAACCTACGACCCTAGCGCGCCGCCCGACCAGCGGGCGACGGGGGAGGCGGGTCCGCGAACGAGCGATGGAGAGCAGATGAACGAGACCACCACCGACCGGCTCGTCACCCGCAACCACGGGGACCGGATGGACATCGCCTTCAACTGGCCCGAGCGGCGCAACGCGCTCGACTACCAGGCCTGGGGAGAGCTCGCCGGGGCGCTCGACGTCGTCGCCGCCGACGACCGCTTCCGCGTCGTCACCCTCACCGGGTCGGGGCCGGCGTTCTGCGCGGGCGTCGAGTTCGACACGATCAACACCTCCCTCGGTGTGGAGAAGGCGCAGTACCCGAGCTTCATCCGCAAGTGGGCGGACATCGCCGATCGCCTGGAGCGCATCGCCCAGCCGACGATCGCGGCGGTCAACGGCGCGGCGGTCGGCGCCGGGTTCGAGATCGCTCTGGCCTGCGACCTGCGCATCGCCAGCGATCAGGCGATCTTCGCCATGCCCCAGATGAAGATGGGGATCATCCCCGACGTCGGGGGCACGAGCCGCCTGGCGCGCACCGCGGGCACCGCCTTCGCCAAGGACCTGATCCTCACCGGTCGCCCGATCGGCGCCGAAGAAGCGCTCGCCCGGGGGATCGTCAGCCGCGTCGTCCCCCACGACGACCTCGCCGCCGAGCTCGACGAGATGGCCGCGCTGATCGCCGGCCTGCCGTGGCCCTCGGCGTACTTCGCGATGGTCGCGATCGACACCGGCCAGCACCTCGACTCGCGCCGTGCGGCCGACCTGGAGGGGATCGTCGACCAGGTGATGCTGCGCACCGACGACGTGTGGGACCGGATCGACGCGTTCCGCGCCAGCAAGGGCCTCAAGGGATACCGCGCGTGAGTGAGCGCAGCGAACGAACGACGACCGAGCGACCGCCAGGGAGCCGGGCGTCGACGGGGCGCACGGCAAAGCCGTGCGGGGGCGCAGCCCCCAAGCCATCATGAGTGAGCGCAGCGAGGCGGGCGTCGTCCTCGTCACCGGTGCCGGGGGCGGGATCGGCGCGGCGATCGCCGGACTGCTCGCCGAACGGGGGGACACGGTCGTCGCCGCCGACCTCACCCCGGCGCCGCCCGCTCACCCGCGCATCCACCCCCACCCGACCGATGTCACCGACGATGCCTCGGTGGCCGCCGCCGTCGAACGGGCCATCGGCCTGGGCGCGCTGCGCGGGGTGGTCAACTGTGCGGGGCTGTTGATCGAGACACCGGTGACCGCGCCCGGCGGCGAGGACCCGGAGAAGATCATCGCGGTCAACCTCCTCGGCGCGATGCGCGTCGTGCGCTTCGCCGCGGCGCAGATGGGCCCGGGGTCGGCGATCGTCAACATCTCCAGCATCGCCGCGGCGAGCGGCGGCGCGTACGGCGTGTCCGGGTACGCCTCGTCGAAGGCGGGGCTGGAGGGGTACACGCGGGCGCTCGCCTGTGAGCTCGGGCCGCGGGGGATCCGGGTCAACGCCCTCGCCCCGGGGATCATCCGTGCCCCGATGGCCGGGATGCTCCTCCAGGGCGGGCGCAACGAGGAGCGCTTCGCCCGCCAGATACCGCTCCGCCGCCTCGGCGAGCCGGCGGACATCGCTCGGGTCGTCGCCTTCTTGCTCAGCGCCGATGCCGGCTACGTGAACGGGACCCTGGTCACCGTCGACGGCGGTCTCCGTGCCACATGAACCGGACGGGCCGTCGAGGTTGACGCAGAGCGCCGAATTACTTAGGTTTGACGTTCAACGGTATATTCCTGCTGGAGCGACGCGCCGCGCGTCTTCCGGATCGTGACCCACACCGACCCACCACGAGGACTGCGCATGGCGAACAAGGTCGTCCCCCTAGAGAAGCTCCCCGAACTGATCCCCGACAGGGCGTCGGTCGCGTTCGGGGGCGGGTGGTTCGCCAACCACCCGATGGCCGCGGTCCGCGAACTGGTGCGCGCCGGTCGCACCGGGCTGCACGCCTACACCGTCGTCGGTTCCGTCGACATCGATCTGATGCTCGCCGCCGGCGTGATCGATCACCTCTCGTTCTCGATGGTCACCCTCGAGGCGTTCGGGCTCTCCCCGCACATGCGCCGGGCGATCGAGGGCGGGACGGTCGGTTTCACCGAGTTCACCGGGCTGGGCATCCTCGTCGGGCTGGAGGCAACGGGCCGGGGAGTGCCGTACCTCCCGTATCGCGGGCCGTTCGGGTCGGACATCCCCGCCCGCTATCCGGACCTCTACGCGACGGTCAACTGCCCGTTCACCGGGGAGGAGTTGACCGCCATCCGGGCGATCGAACCCGATGTGGCGATCGTCCACGCGCTGCGCGCCGATGCGGAGGGCAACGCGCAGTGGGACGGAACGTCAGGACCGGACGTGGAGATGGCCAAGGCGGCCAAGACGCTGATCGTCACCTGCGAGCAGATCGTCCCCCGCGACGAGATCGTCGCCACCTCGCACATGACCAAGGTCCCCGGCTACTACGTCGACGCAGTCATCGAAGCACCGTTCGGCGCTCACCCGACCTCGCACATCCCGGCCTACGCGATCGATGCGTGGCAGTTGATGGAGTACGCCGGCGCGGCCGGGGGCAAGGACTTCGGTGCCTACCTCGACCGGTTGCGCAACGAGACGGAGGCCGAGTACCGCGCCCGGGTCCTCGGTGATCGCCGCCGCGAGGTGCTGGGCGCCCTGGTCCGTCAGGCCCGCACGTTGGAGGTCAGCGCGTGAGCAACTACGAGATCCACGAACTGATGGTCGCCCGCGTCGCGGCCGAGGTCGACGGGCAAGGCGTCGCGGTGATGGGGTCGTTCACCCCGCTCGCCTACGCGGCGTACATGCTCGCCAAGCTGACCCACGCGCCGGATACGTACCTCGTCGGCTTCGACGCCGTCGGCATGGCTCCCGTGCAGCTCAGCTTCACGGGAGCGGAAGCAGCGGCCTACAAGGGCGCCGTGTGCCGGATGGGGATGCTCCCGGAGGTCAACTCGATCCACCTCTCCAACCACGGGGGCGTCGAGGCTGTCTCCTCCGCCCAGTTCGACGGAGACGGGGCGATCAACCTGTCGGTGATCGGCGACTTCGACACGCCCAAGGTCCGCCTGCCCGGCGGCGCCGGCGCGGCCGAGGTGATCAAGATGTACCGCAAGATGATCGCCTACTTCGGCGACCACAATCCGCGCACACTGGTCAAGAAGGTCGACTTCGTCACCGGGACGCGGTGGAGGATCGGCGAGCAGTCCCGGCGGG
>CAZQEJ010000046.1:0-7835 GCA_964592165.1 uncultured Ilumatobacteraceae bacterium
ATCCCGGCCTCGGCGAACCTGCTCAGCAGTTCAGCGGTACGGTCGATCTCGACCCAGCTCCCGTCGGGGCGCAGCACAGGGAACGCGGTCGGGTTTCCCCGGTTCGTCGAACCGAGGATCGTCCCCCCGAGGTGGGCGATGCCACGCACCGTCTCCTCGGTCAGGTCGACCAACCCCGCGTCACGGCCTTCGCCGTAGTGCTCCGGGTAGAGCATCCCGTTGAACCCGTCGCGGATCCCGACCACGTCCCAGCCGCGGCGACGGGCGGCGAGCGTCGCGGCACGGATCACCGCGTTGAGCCCCGGGGCGTCGCCCCCACCGGTGGAGATGGCGATCTTCATCCGCGGTTGACTAGCACGCCGCCGACGTGCCGGGGTGCAGGGGAACACCTGCCGCACCCGCCGCGTCCCGGTACCAACGGGCGAGGGACTCGACGGTCTCGTGCGCGTTGAGCCCGCTCGGGTTGGGCAGCACCCACAGCTGGGCCCCGCCGAGATCGTCGGCTTGCCGGCCGGTCGTCGTGCGCGGCGCGCCGAACGCGGTGCGGAACGCGCTGAGGCCGAGGATGGCGACGACCACCGGGTGGCGTTCGGCGACGACCGTCACGAGGTCGCGAGCCCCGGCGCGCAACTGCTCGGCGTCGAGCTCGTCGGCGCGCGCCGTCGCGCGGTGGACGAGGTTGGTGATCCCCACGCCCGCCGCCTCCAGCTCGGCCGTCGCCTCCGGAGGCATTCCCCGCGACGCGTCGACCCGGTGGGAGGTGATCCCGGCGAGGTGCAGCGCGGGCCAGAAGCGGTTTCCCGGACGGGCGAAGTGGGCACCCGCGGCCGCCGTCCACAGCCCCGGATTGATCCCGACGAACAGCAGGCGCAACGGGTCGGGGAAGACGTCGGGCACCGATGCGCCGCGCCACGCGTCGAGCTCACCGCGGCGGAAGCGGGGAGCCACCTAGCCGTTCTCCGCCGAGCTGATCCCGGCCTCGTCGAACGTGGCCATCTCCCCGAGGATCGCCGCCGCGGCACGCACGATCGGGATCGCCAGGGCTGCCCCGCTCCCCTCCCCGAGGCGCATCCCCAGATCGAGCAACGGCCGCAGGCCGAGCGCGCCGAGGGCGGTGTCGGTGGCCGGTTCGGCAGAGCGATGCCCGGCGATCAGGTAGCCACCGAGCGCGGGGCACAAAGCGGAGGCGACGAGCGCGCCGGACAAGGCGATCACCCCGTCGACGATCACCGGGAGGCCGGCGCGTGCCGCGCCGAGGTAGAAGCCGGCCAGCGCGGCGTGCTCGAAGCCACCGACCTCGGCGAGGATCTCCAGCGGCGGCGCGCCGGGGCGCAGGCGGGCGCAAGCCTGCGTGATCACCGCCTGCTTGACGGCCAGCCCGGCGTCGTCCAACCCGGCACCTCGCCCGACGAGTGGAGGGATCGGCGCGCCGGTCAGCGCGGCGATCAGTGCGGTCGCCGGGGTCGTGTTGCCGATCCCCATCTCGCCACCGACGAGCAGGTCGGCCCCGCCGATGGCCAGCTCGGCGGCGACCGACGCACCGCAGAGCAGCGCATCGAGCGCGTCGGCGGGGCTCATCGCCGCACCGTCGGCGAGGTTGGCGGTGCCGGCGGCGATCTTGCGCGACTGGAGCAAGGAGGACGGAGCGGGCGCGCCGAGCGTCCCGACGTCGACCACGGTCAGCGTCGCTCCCGCCTGCCGGGCGAGGACGTTGATCCCCGCCCCTCCGGCGCAGAAGTTGGCGATCATCGCCCCGGTGACGTCCGCCGGCCAGCGGCTGACCCCTTCGGCGAGCACGCCGTGATCACCGGCGAACACGGCAATCGCCGGGGAGCGGGGGATCGGGGGCGGGACCCGGCGGGCGATAGCGCTGAGCCGCACGCCGAGGTCCTCGACCACGCCGAGCGACCCGGGCGGCTTGGTCAACCGCTCGTGGCGGGCGCGGGCCTCGGCCGCCGCGCCGGCATCGACCGGGCGGATCGCGCTGAGCAGTCCTTCGAGGTGCACGTCATGCCTCCAGTGCCGTCTTGATCACCTTGCCCATCGCGTTGCGCGGCAGCGCGTCGACGAGATGGACCTGCCGCGGGCGCTTGTGCACGGACAACCCCGCGGCGACGAAGGCGGCGAGGTCCTCGGCAGTGACGCCGTCGGCGACGACGAAGGCGACGATCCGCTGGCCGAGATCGTCGTCGGGGACCCCGACCACCGCCACCTCGCGCACCGCCCGGTGGGCGGCGAGGGCGGCCTCCACCTCGCCGGCGCCGACCTTGAACCCACCGGTCTTGATGATGTCCACCGACGTCCGCCCGGCGATCCGGTGGAACCCGTCGGGCCCGATCGTCGCCGAGTCACCAGTGACGAACCAGCGATCGGGGGTGTAGCTCGCCACAGTGGCCCGCGGATTGCCGAGGTAACCGTCGAACAACGTCCCGCCGCGCACCTGGAGGTGGCCGATCGTCTCCCCGTCGTGGGCGACGGGCGACCCGTCGTCGCCGACGAGGCGGGTCTCCACCCCGGCGACGGGGAACCCGACATGCCCGGGACGCCGTTCTCCGTCGGCGCGCGTGCTCAGCGTGATCAGCGTCTCGGTCATCCCGTAGCGCTCCACAGGGCGGTGCCCGCTGTGCCCGGCGAGGCGTTCGAACACGGCCACGGGCAGTGCCGCGCTGCCCGACACGAGCAACCGGGCCGGGCGCAGTGCGGCAGCCGCCGCAGGGTCGCCGGCGAGGCGGGACCACACGGTGGGCACCCCGAAGTACAGCGACCCACCGGCCGCGGCGTAGGCCTGAGGTGTCGGGCGGCCGGTGTGCACGAGGCGTGACCCGTGGCGCAGCGCGCCGAGCACGCCGAGGATCAGGCCGTGGACGTGGAACAGAGGCAGGCCGTGGACGAGGGTGTCCTGCGCTGACCAGGCCCACGCCTCGGCCAACCCGTCGAGGTCGGAGGCGATCGCGGCGCGGCCGAGGACGGCGCCCTTCGGGGGGCCGGTCGTGCCGCTCGTGTACATCACCAGCGCGGGGCGCCGAGCGAGCGTCTCCGGTGTGGGGAGCTGCCCGGCACGACCCGGGGTACAAGGGATCCGGGGAAGGGCGGCCTCCGGCCACGGCGGCTCGCCGAGCAGCACCCCGGCGGCCGAGTCGGCGAGCACGTGGGCACGCTCGATCGGTCCGGCATCAGGGGCGACGGGGACGATCGTCACCCCCGCGAGCAGCCCGCCGACGACACCGGCGACGGTCTCGATCGTCGGCGTCGCGCACAATGCGGCACGGTCCAACCCGGCGAGCCGGGAGGCGATCGCCGACGCCCGGCCGGCAAGGCTCTCCCACGAGCACCGCTCCCCGGCGATCGTTACCGCCCCGGGGGAGTCCCCGAAGGCCCCGTCGAGGGCGGGCAGGAGGCCACCGGTCAGGCTCATCGCTCTCATCCTGGCCGGTCGTGCCCCGCTGCTGCAGATCGTCGGACGGTCTGCGATCACTGGGTTCCCGTCGGCCAGACTGTCCGCCGTGCCCCGGCCCGACCACCGCCAGACGATCGTCACCCTCGACTTGGAGGGCGTGCTCGTCCCCGAGATCTGGATTGCCGTCGCCGAACGTACGGGGATCGACGCGCTACGCCGGACGACGCGCGACGAACCGGATTACGACACGCTGATGCGCTTCCGGCTCGGCCTGCTCGCCGAACACGGCCTGACGATGTCGCTGATCCACGAGGTGATCGCCGGCCTGGAGCCGCTCGACGGCGCCGGCGCGTTCCTCGCCGAGCTGCGCCGCCAGACACAGGTGGTGATCCTGTCCGACACGTTCGAGCAGTTCGCTCGCCCGTTGATGGCCCAGCTCGACTGGCCGGCGCTGTTCTGCCACCGGCTGGTCGTCGCCGACGACCGGATCGTCGGCTACCGGCTCCGCCAAGCCGACCAGAAGCGCCACGCCGTGGAAGCCTTCCGCGGCCTGAACTATCAGGTGATCGCGGCCGGCGACTCGTACAACGACACGGCGATGCTCGCCGCAGCGGACGCCGGGTTCTTGTTCCACGCCCCGGCGAACGTGATCGCCGAGTTCCCCCAGTTCCCCGCGCTGACGAGCTACGAGGAACTCCTCAGGGCGCTCCTCGCCCACGTCGGGGTGTGACGGGGCGCGCCGCTCAGGCGACGACCAGGATCCGGTCGGAGGCGAACGCGCCGATGCCGACGACCCGCCCGTCGACCTCGACGGTCAACGTCCCGTCGGGGGAGGCGGCGCGCACCGTCCCGCTACGGCCCGGCGTCAGCCACGACTCCTCCAGGAAGTTGAGCAGGCCAGGGGTGAACTCGAGCTCTTCGGGGATGCGCGTCACGGTGAACTCCCCGCCGACACCGATGCTGCTCAACGGCTGGGAGTCGGGGGGCCGGTAGGAGCTGCCCGGGATCGGGTTGCCGTGGGGGCACGTCGTCGGGTCGCCGAGGAGACGGATCATCGCCGCCTCGACCGGCTCGGAGATGACGTGCTCCCAGTTCACCGCTTCGGTGTGCGCCTCGGCCCAGGACAGCTTGAGCACATCGGTGAGGAACCGTTCGGCGAGACGGTGCCGGCGGACGACCTGTTCGGCGAGCTCCTGGCCCGCGTCGGTGAGCGTGACGTGGCCCTTGCCGGCGGTGACCAGCCCGGCGGCATCCATCCGCCGGATCATCTCCGACACGGCGGGACGGGAGACCTCCAGGCGTTCGGCAATGCGCGCCTGGATCACGTCCACATCGTCCTCGTCGAGCTCGAAGATGGCCTCGCAGTACTGCGAGAACGCCGGGTTGTACGTGGCGGCCATCGCGTCAGTCTAGGTCGGGGTGCCGCGGGCGGGTCCGCCGTGGAGGATCGCCCGGATGCCGGTGACGAACGTCTCCACGTCGGCGTCGGTCGTGGCGAAGCTCGTCATCCACCGGTACAGCGAGCGGGATTCGTCCCAATCCCAGAAGAACGACCAGTCACGCATCGTGGCGACGTGTTCGGTGGGCAACCTGGGGAACAGCGCGTTGCACGCCGGCCGAGGACCGATGTCGACTCCGGGAAGATCTGCGCCGAGCCGGTGGAGCAAGTCGGCGGTCTGGTTCGCCCGGCGCGCGTTGGCCAGCCACAGATCGCCCTCCAGCAGGGCGAGGAACTGGGCGGCGACGAACCGGCTCTTCGACGGGAGCTGACCGGCGAGCTTGCGCGTGTAGCGGGCGGTTGCGGCCAGTTCGGGGCGGAGGAAGACGACCGCCTCGCCGTACATCGCCCCGTTCTTCGTCGCCCCGAAGGTGAGAACGTCGACGCCGGTGTCGACGAGCATCGCCGCCGGGGAGGTGCCCGTGGCGACCACAGCGTTGGCCAGCCGTGCACCGTCGACGTGGACGCGCAACCCGTGCCGGTGGGCGAGCTCGGCGAGGGTGGCGATCTCCGCCGCGCTGTACACGGTGCCGAGCTCGGTGGACTGGCTGATCGTGACCACACCCGGCTGCGGGTGGTGCTCGACGCCGAGCCCGTGGAGCTGTGACTCGAGCGCGGCGGGCGTCAGCTTGCCGTCGTCGTGGGCGACGGGGAGCATCGAGCAGCCGGTGAGCTGGGTGGGGGCACCGCACTCGTCGACGAAGACGTGTGCCGTGTCAGTGCACACGATCGCCTCGAACGAGCGCAGCACGCTGGCCAGGCCGACGACGTTGGCCCCCGTCCCACCCCAGCACCAGAGAACCTCGGCGGGGATCCCGAACAGCTCGCGCAGCACATCGGTCGCCGCCGCCGACCAGCGGTCGGCGCCGTAGGCGGGTGCAGCCGGCGTGTTCGCTGCGGCGAGCGCCTCGAGCACCTCGGGGGACACGCCGGCGAAGTTGTCGCTGGCGAAGGAGACGGCCGGGGGCGGGGGCAACGTGCTCACGATCGGCCGATCGTAGAGGCGACCACGGCGAGCACCGCCGCCCCGTAGCGCTCCAGCTTCGCCGGCCCGACGCCGCTGATCCGGGACAGCGCGCCGAGATCGCCGGGACGGTGGGCGGCAATCGCGTGGAGCACCTTGTCGGCGAACACGACGTACGGGGGAACCTTCGCCGCTCGGGCTTGCTCAGTGCGCCAGGAGCGCAGAGCGACGAAGAGCACGTCGTCCGCCCCGGTTGCCGGCGCGGTCGACGGTGACGGGCGGGTGCCGGTCTCGTCGGCTGGTGGTCGGTCGGCGGGGGCGGCGACGACCAGTTCGGGGAGGAACGGGGAGGGCCGCGCGTCGTCGGCGAGGAGCACGACCCGCTCCCGGCAGCGGGTGATCGCCACGTGCAAGACGCGCCGTTCTTCTTCGACGTCGTCGGCGAGGCGGTGCGGGAGGAGCCCGGCGGTCACCCCGTAGACAGCGACGTTGTCCCATTCCTGCCCCTTGACCTTGTGCACCGTGGCCAGGGTGACCCCCTGCGGGTCGGGGCGACGGCCGAGCAGCCGGCGGAGCCAGACCTCGAACGTCTCCGGGCTGGGGTGCAGGTCGGCGACCTGTTCGAGCGCTTCGAGGTCGTCGAGCTGGCTCGACCCCTCGCCCCGGGAGCGGTCGAGCTGGGCCATCGCCTCCCCCAGTCCGACCTCGACACGGATCATCCCGAGCAGCTCCCGAGTGGTCCGGCCGCGGCGTGCCGCATCGGCAAGGAGGGAGAGATCGGCGACGACGGCGGCGAGCTTGGCGGAGACCTTCTCGTCGTCGATCCGCGCACAGGCCGCGCCGAGCGCGTCGAGCGACATCTCAGCGCGGAACCACTTGACGATCCACTCCGGCAGGCCGCGTGACGGGCGGCGGTAGATCTCGACGAGGTCGTCACGGGCCATCGCCGTGGACGAGCAGGCCAACCGGAGATATGCCAGGGCGGCGCGTACCCCGAGGCGCTTGAGCACGTCCGGACCGAGCCCGCTGGCCAGCCCGACCCCTGCCTCGGCGAGGGCGATCTGGGGTGCGAGCAACGAGGCGTTGACCCGGGTGAGCACCGCGATCTGCGCGCCGGGGGTCCCGCCCGCGAGCCATCCCTCGACGAGGCTGCGCAGCTCGGCGGCGAGGCGGGCGCCGGGGAGGACGCGAACGTCGAGGCGATCGTCGCCCGCGGCTGCTCCGGGGGCGGCGAGGATCTGCTTCGGGACCCGGCGCCGGTTCCACGACAGCAGGTCGGCCGCAGCGCGCACGACCGGTTCGGGACAGCGGTAGTTCGTCTCCAGGGCGAGATGCGCGGCCCTGGGGAACAAGCGGTCGAAGTCGATGAGGAACGCCGGGGAGGCACCCGCGTGGCCGTAGATCACCTGGTCGTCGTCCCCTACGCCGAACACGTCGAGCTGGGGGGTGGAGAGGAGGCGGATGAGCAAGACGTGGGCCGGGGTCAGATCCTGGAACTCGTCGACGAGCATCCGCCGGTAGCGGCCCTGCAGCCGGCGGCGGAGCTCTCCGTCGGCGAGGAGCGCCTCGATCGCCCCGTAGATCTGCTCGTCGAAGTCGATCGCCGACCGCTCCCGCAGCGCGACGCGGTAGCGGGGGAAGATCTGGGCCAATCCGGGGACATCGTCCCGCTCCGCTTCGACCTCGGACGGGTTGCGCAACGCAAGGCGGACGGTGCCGAGCGCCTCGATGTACGGCGCTATCGGGTCGGTGTTCGCCCGTCGCTGCCGGCGACCGGGTAGCAGATCGTCGATCAGGCGGCGTACCTCGCGTTCGTCGAGGACCCGCGGGGCACGTCCGGACGCCTCGGCGAGGACCTCGTAGCCGAGCCCGTTGAGCGTCTGCACCCGCGGCCCGAACGCGGCGGTCCGCTCAGCGAGCTCGTCACGGGCACGCACGTTGTAGGCGACGGCGAGGACGGCCCCCCGTTCGTAGCC
>CAZQEJ010000046.1:7935-20009 GCA_964592165.1 uncultured Ilumatobacteraceae bacterium
GCGTGCCGTCGGCAAGCCATACGTCGCCGTCCTCGTCGGGTGCCGTCGGTGACGCCCCGAGGCGGCAAGCCTTCGACGCCCACCACCAGATCGGCGTCCCGTCGCGGGCGTCGTAGTTGTTCGCCCAGACGCAGAAATGGAGCCGGTCCCACCACATCTCGTGATCGGCGGGCAGAGTCCACGGTTCGCCCAGCTCGCTGACCGGGGAGCGGAAGCGCGCCGGGTCCACGGCGAGGCGGACGACGACCGGTTCCCGTTCCCTCCACGCCCGGTGCAGCCGGGTGACGACCTCGGCGGGCGAGTCGAGGACGTCCTCGTCGACGAGGATCTCGGAGCAGGACGACCACGGCTGGGGCACGGCGGCGGTCGGACCGAGGAGCACACCGCGGCCGAACGCGGCGGGGGCCGAGGGAATGCTCACGGCGCCAACCGTAGGCGGGGGGTGTGCCGACGATTCAGGGCGACGGGGGAACGCCGGCGTAGACGACGAGCGCATCGGCGCGCAGGTCGCGTCCGGCGGCCGTGCCGTGGACGCCGTCCTCGAGGAGCACCGCGTGTGGGTCCACGCCGGGGGCGAACAGCGCGTCGGGCACCAGGGCGAGGTGTGCACGGGTCGCCGGCAGCCCGGCGACGACCACGTCGAACTGGGCTTGCTTGGCTCGTGCCCGGTCGAGGTCGCACCAGCACCAGGGGCCGGCGCTGGGCAGCATCCAGACGACGTCCACGTCGGGGGGCAGGGCGCCGAGCATCGCCTCGGCGCACACGCGCAGGTCGTCGTCGGACAGGTCGAGACGGCCGATGTCGTTCGAACCGAGCTGGATCACGACCTTCGCCGCGGGGGCGAGCGCGTACCAGCGGCCGATCGCGTCGCGCGCCGCGGGGAGCGTCTGCGACCCGGACGGCTGTTCGCCGCACATCGCCAAGCCACGCAACCCGACGACGCCGGTCACGGTCCACCCGGCGGCGGTCAGGCGTTCGCTGAGCGGCGGGGCGGTCATCGAGGGGTCGTCCAGCTCGCGCAGCACCGAGTCGCCGATCAGCCAGATCGTGTTCGCCGCGGGCACATCCGGGGGGGTGGGAGCCACGTTGGTCGCCGCCTGCGGCGGATCCTCGGTCGGCGGACCGGAAGGCGAGGGGGCGGCCGTGGCGGCGACGGGCGGGCCGCCCGTGCTCGCCGGTGCGGCAGCGAGCAACCGGTCGAGGTCGGTCGCCGTCCCCCCGCCGAGAGCGCTCGACTGCCGGTTCGTCTGCACGACGGGGACGACGACAGCGACGGCGAGCACACCGACGGCCGCGGCGAAGCGGATCCCGCTGGTCAGGACACGCCGCCGGCGCAACGGGTCGACGAGCGCGTGGAGCATGCCGGCGAGCACGGCACTGAGCAGCAAACGGGCGGCGAGGAGCGCCCCCCCGTCGAGCCCGGTGCGATACCTGGAGACGAGCGCGTAGACCGGGACGTGAACGAGATAGAGCTCATAAGCGTGGTCGGCGACGAGGCGTACGGCACGCCGCGCCCCGAGGCGGTCGAGGGCGCCGAGGGGTGTGCCGGCAGTGCGCCGCACAGCGACGCAGACAGTGACGGACGCGGCGACCGTGAGCGGGATCGCCACGGTGGCCAGCCGCGCCGAGGGCCACGACGCGATACGGCAGACGACGACGATCGTGAGCAACCCGGCTACGGCCGCGGCGTCGCGCACCACCGGCCGGGAGCGGCGCGCTCCTCTCGTGCCGAACCACACCGCGGCGGCGACGCCGGCGAGCACTTCGCCGGCGCGGGTGTCCGTGCCGAAGTACGCTCGGTCGAGACGGCCCGCCACGGCGAGGAGGGCGCCTCCGGAGAGCGACGCCGCGGCGAGCACGGCGAGCAGCACGGCGACGAGGCGCGGACGCCGGCGGGCCACGAGCGCGCCCACGGTGATCAGCAGGGGGAGGACGAGGTAGATCTGCTCCTCCACCGCGAGCGACCAGAAGTGCACCGTGGGGCTGGGCGACGCACCGTACGCGCTGTGCGCCCCGATCAGCGCCCAGTTGCGCAGGGGGAAGAGGGCGGAGACGATCTCGTCGTCGCCGAGGTGGTAGCCGAACGCCGGCCAGACCACGACGATCGCCAGCAGCGTGAGCAGCGACGCGGGGAGCAGGCGCCGGACGCGCCGGGACCAGAACCGGCCGTAGGCGATCTGCCCACCTCCAGCGACCTGCGCCCAGAGCTGCCCGCCGATGAGGAATCCGGAGAGGGTGAAGAACACCGAGACCCCGAGCAAGCCGCCGGGGAACAGCACGTCGCCGTGGTACAGCAAGACGACGACGACGGCCAGGGCGCGCAACAGGTCGAGTCCCCCGGCGCGCTCGGGCGCCGTGCGATCGTCTGTCACAACGTTGACCATCGCGCCTCATTGTGGCGTCCGCGCCGGGCAGCCGACGACGGGAACTACAGCCAGGGTGGGCGTCCGTGGGTGGCGAGGGCGGCAACGGCGAGGTACACGGCCGTCTCTCCGACGATCTCCACCGTGCCCAGCACGTCACCACTGAACCCGCCGATCTTGCGCCGGGCGAGGGCGTGCACGGCGAACGTGGTCAGGGCAATGGCGGGGACTGCGGCGAGCGCTGCGGCACCGAGGACCGACGCCCCGAGGACTCCCCCAGCGACGAGACCGACCGCGGTCCCTCCCCGGGAGAGTCCGGCCGCTTGGTTCGCCCCCATCCCTGCGGTCGGTGTCGGGGTGCCGAACAGGAGCACGGCGAGGATCGCGCTGCGCCCGAGGACGTTCGCCGCGACGAGCGCGGCGACACCGCCCCGGGTATCGAGGGTGACCAGCGCGCTCCACTGGAGGAGGACGACGACCACGATGCTGACCACCCCGTAGGTGCCGTGGCGGGAGTCGTGGAGGATCTCCCGGCGTTGCTCGGCGGTCCACCCGCCGCCGAACGCGTCGGCGACGTCGGCCAATCCGTCGTGATGGAACGCGCCGGTGATCAGCGCGATGCCGGCGAGGGTCAGCGCGGCCGCGGGCTCGGTGGGCATCGCCCACCGCCCGGCGGTCCACAGCGCGCTCCCGGCCAGGCCGACGAGCGACCCGACCGCGGGGAACCACGGCGTCGCCGCGGGCATCGACACGTCTGCGCCGACACCGAGCGGGACACGGGTGAGGAAGGACCCGGCGACGCGCAGGTTCCTCACGGGCCGAACCAATCGACACCGTCGAGCGGAGCGAGCGGCAGAGCCCGCCCGGCGACGACGAGCGCGGCGCGCCGGGCCGCGGCGGACACCGCGACGTTGACCGCGCCGAGAACGTCGCGATAGTGCCGGCCGAGCTCGCTCGACGGGTGGACGCCCATCCCCACCTCGTTGCTGACGACGACCGCGTCGCCGGGGCGCGCCGCGAGCAGCCCGGCGAGGACATGGGACTCGGCGACGATCGTCGCCGAGTCGTCGCCGACGAGCATCCGGTTGGCGACCCACACGGTGAGGCAGTCGACGATCACGAACCGTTGCGGGCCGATCCCGGCGAGCGCGTCGGCCAGGCGCTGGGGGGCTTCCACCGTCTCCCACTCGCTGCGCCGCTCGGCACGGTGGGCGGCGATGCGCGTGGCCATCTCCGCGTCGCCCGCCTGCGCGGTGGCGACGAACGTCACCGCAGCGGTGCTCCGCTCGCCGATTTCGACGGCGAGGCGGCTCTTGCCGCTGCGCACACCGCCGAGGAGCAAGACGTAGGCCACCTCAGTAGTCGATCCCCTTCTTCGCCGCGATCCCGGCGTGGTAGGCGTGCTTGACCTCGCGCATCTCGGTGACCGTGTCGGCGAGATCGATCAACTCCGCCGGTGCGTCACGCCCGGTGAGGATCACCGACGTCCGCTCCGGCCGGTCGCGCAGCGCACCGAGGACATCGGCGAGCGGCACCCAGCCCCAGTTGAGGACGTAGGTGATCTCGTCGAACAGCACGAGGCGGTAGTCGCCCGAGGCGAGCACCTCCGCTGCTTTCGCCCACGCCCGGCCGGCGGTCGCCTTGTCCGCCTCGAGGTTGTCCGAGTCCCAGGTGAACCCCTCCCCCAGCGCCCACCAGTCGACGCCGAGGTCGCGGCAGATCTGCTCCTCGCCGACCTTCCACTCGTTCGACTTGAGGAACTGGACCACGGCCACCTTCCAGCCCTGGGCAAGAGCGCGCAGCACGACGCCGAGCGCGGCGGTCGTCTTGCCCTTGCCGTCGCCGGTGTTGACCAGGACGAGGGAACGGGCGACACGCAGGCCACCGGGCCGGGGGTCCTCCGTCGGCGGTTCGTCGGGATGCGCGGCGTCGTGTGGATTCTCGGTGGTCACGGGTTCGGCTCCTGGTCGGGCTGCGCGGCAGCGTACGGGCGGCGGGGGACGACGACGATCCCGTCGTCGAGATGGACGACGTTCACGTCTGCTCTGTAGAAGCGGGCCAGGTGCGCCTCGGTGAGCACTTCGGCGGCCGTCCCGGTGACCTGCTCCCGGCCATCGACGAGGAGCAGCAGGCGATCGGGGTAGCGGGCCGCGAGGGTCAGGTCGTGGATCGTCATCAGCACGGCCAGGCCCCGCTCGCGGCGCAGCCGGTCGACGAGTTCGAGCACCTCTTGCTGATGGCCGACGTCGAGCGCGGTCGTCGGTTCGTCGAGGAGCAGCACCGGGGTGTCCTGGGCGATCGCCCGGGCGAGGAGGACACGTTGACGCTCCCCGCCAGAGAGCGTGTCGACGATCCGGTCGGCGAGCCCAGTGATGTCCAGGGTGGCCAACGCTCCGCTGACGGCCGCCGCGTCGCCCGGGCGCGGCGTGCCGAGCACGCCGCGGTGTGGGGTCCGTCCGAGAGCGACGTAGGCGGCGACGTCGATCCCTTCTGGGATCGTCGGGTTCTGGGCGACCACGGCGAGCAGTTGCGCCCGGCGGCGCACGTGCAGCGCGTGCAACGCGGTCCCGTCGATCTCGATCTCCCCGTCGGCCTCGACGACGCCGGCGATGGCCCGCAGCAACGTCGACTTGCCCGCGCCGTTGGGGCCGATGACGGCCAGCCACTCACCGGGTTCGACGCGCAGGCCGACCCGATCGACGATCACCCGTCCCCCGACGCGCACGCTGACGTCCTTGGCGAGCAGCGCCGGAGCGTTCACGACGTGCTCCGCGTGCGCAGGACGAACAAGAAGAACGGCGCGCCGACGAACGCGGTGATCACCCCGATCGGCAGTTCGGCGGGACGGTCGATCGTGCGTGCGAGCAGGTCGGTGGCGACGAGGAACGCTGCGCCGGTGATCATCGACACGGGCAGCACCCGCCGGTAGCTGGTTCCGACCATCAGGCGCACGGTGTGGGGAACGATGATCCCGACGAAGCCGATCAGTCCGCTGACCGCGACGCAGGCCGCGGTGCCCAAGGACGCCGCGGCGACGATCACCAGGCGGGCCCGGCCGACGCGGATCCCCAGCGTCGCCGCTTCCTCGTCGCCGACGGCGAGCACGTCCAGCGTCCGCCCGGCGGCGAGCATGACGATGGTCGCGGCGAGCGCGTACGGGACGACGACCCCGACGTCCGCCCAGCGCGCCGCGACCAGCCGGCCGAGGATCCAGGTGTACACCTCACGCAGCACGTCGGAGTGCTGCTGCTGGACGTAGGTCTGGGCCGCGGTGAGGAAGCCCGCCACGGCGATCCCGGCGAGGATCAGCCTCGCCGGGGAGGCCGCGGGCGCACCGCGGCCGCCGAGCAGCGCACCGAGCCCGCTGCCCCCGACGACGAGAGCGATGCCCACCGCGGCGAGAGCCCCGGCGAAGGCGGCGGCCGGGACCGGGGACCACCACCCCTGCGCGGCGACCGACCCGGCGTGACCGGCGACGATCGCCAGCGTGGCCCCCAGCCCGGCACCGGCGGCGACGCCGAGCAGGTACGGATCGGCCATCGGGTTGCGGAACACGCCCTGGTAGGAGGCCCCGGCGATGGACAACGTGGATCCGACGATCATCCCCAGCACGACGCGCGGGGCGCGCAGCTCCCAGACGATCGCCGCCTGCTGGGCGCTCAGCCCGGAACGGAGGTGGACGCCGGGGACGTGATCGAGCAGCTCACGCAGCACGCCTCCGGCGGGCAGCGGGATCGGCCCGACGAGCACCCCCGCGGCAACGGCGGCGAGCAGCGCGACGCCGGCGAGAGGGACCGCGAGGCGTGCCACCGGCCGCCTCGCGGTCGTGCCCGCGAGCAACGCCCCCGCGGTCACCTCAACCGACCGGGACCGCGTGGACCGCTTTGGCGATCGAGTCGAGGAGGTCGACGACGCGCGGCCCCCAGCGTGAGGCGACGTCGTCGTCGAGGGAGATCACCCCGTCGTCGTGCACCGCCTTCAGTGCCCCCCATCCCGGACGGGCGGCGACCGTCGCCGCGTCCTGCTGGCAGCACTTCGCGTCGGCGAGGAAGATCAGGTCCGGATCGGCGTCGATGATGAACTCCGGCGACAGCTGGGGATACCCACCTGCGGTGTCCACGCCCGCCGCGTCGGCGATGTTGGTCAACCCGACGAGGCTGTACAGGCGGCCGATGAACGTCGCCGAGGTCACGCTGTAGTACGTCGAATCGAGCTCGTGGTAGTAGGTCAACGGTCGCTGCGGCGTGCCCACCCCGGCGACGATCGCGTCGATCTTCTGGCGCATCTCACCGACCACGGCGGCCGCATCGGCGATGTGCCCGGTCGCCGCGCCGAGTTGTTCGATCTCGGCGTACACGTCGTCGAGCTCCTTGGCCGCGGGCTGCTGGAGTACGGGGATGCCGAGCCGGTTCAGGCCGTCGACGATGCCGTTGATGTCGTCGGAGACGACGACCAGATCGGGGGTGTGCGCGGCGACCGCCTCCAGGTTCGGGTCGTAGCCGGACAGGTCGGTGACGGGGGCGTCGGCCGGGTACGTCGAGTTGTTGTCCACGGCGACGACCTGGCTGCCGGCGCCGATGGCGAACAGCGACTCCGTCGCCGTCGGGGCGAGGGAGACGATCCGTTGCGGTCTGGCCGCGATCGTCACCGCCCCGTTGGCTGCCTGCACCGTGACGGGGAACGCGTCGTCACCGGCGGCAACCGTCGTGGTCGACGCCGGCGCCGTCGTCGACGGCGTCGCGGCCTTGCCGTCACTGCCACAGGCAGTGACCAGCGCGCCGAGGGCGAGCATCGCGCCGGCGATGCGGATGGATCTCATCGTGCAACCTCCTGTCGCTCGAGGTGCCTTCGACGAGCGGCGGGAGTGCCGAGCGCAAAGCCCTTCCTCGAGGGTCTGTCTTCGCACCGCTTCGGCAAGGCGACCTGGCTAGGCCCGCCGGCCGGGGCCGGTGGACCATCACAGTTGCGGGACAGCGCCGGGGTCTCACCGGCTTCGCTCACCGTGCGGTGAGCCGAGGTTACCGGGCGCGGGCCGGCCGGGCACCCCCCGCCGGGCGCGCTGCAGGGGCGCTCTTCGCCGCGAGGCGCTTGATCGCCCGTTCCCGGGTCAGCTCCAAGACGTTGATCAGCAGGTCACGAACGTTGGTCCGGTAGCGCGCGTCGGTGGCCACGAGAGGGACGTCGGAACTGATCGCCAAGGCCTCGCGGATCTCGGCGAGCTCATGGGCCTGCTCGCCGTTGAAGCAGTTCACGGCGACGACGAACGGGACGTCGCGGTGCTCGAAGAAGTCGAGGGCGGCGAACGAGTCGGAGATCCGCCGGCTGTCGACGAGCACGACCGCCCCGAGCGCGCCCTTGGTCAACTCGTCCCACATGAAGCCGAAGCGTTCCTGGCCGGGCGTGCCGAACAGGTACAGGACGACGGTGTCGGAGATCGTGATCCGGCCGAAGTCCATCGCCACGGTCGTCGTCGTCTTGTCCGGGAGGTGGCTGAGATCGTCGACCCCGGCCGAGACATTGGTCATCGCCGCTTCCGTGGTCAGCGGGGTGATCTCCGACACCGACCCGACGAGCGTCGTCTTGCCGACGCCGAACCCGCCGGCGATGACCACCTTGACGGGGATGATCCTCCGTCCGCCCTCGGCCTGCGGGGGAGCAGGGGTGTGCAGCGTGGGCATCCTCAGGACCTCTTTCCGCTCATCGGGTCTGGGCTACAGCTGGCGCAGGCCATCGATAACCGTATCGATCAAGGCGATGTCGTCGAGGACATCGTCGGGGGGACTGAACACTTCGAGCACGCCGAACGCGGCCAGGTCGCCGGCGAGAACCTTGGCCACGGCGATCGGCAGGCGCAGCTTGGCGGAGATCTCGACGATCGACTGCGGCTCGGCGCACAGCTCGACGAGGGCCCGCTCCTCGTACTTGAGCGAAGCGACGTACGGCGACGGGTGGGCCGCCACGGTGACCACCGTCTCGAACGTGACCGCCTCGTTGCTGCTCGTCGTCCGCCCACGGGTGACGTAGTACGGGCGGACGCCGACCGCCTCGTCGATCGCCGGGTCGAGACCGACGTCGTCGGGAGAGCGTTCGAGATAGGGGCGGGCGATCACCCCGTCGCCCGCGGTGATCGTCACCGGGCTGCCCACCGGAGCGGAGAACGAAGCGCGCCTCGTACCCCCGGCGACCCGCGCTGGGGGTGGCGGTGGCACGGCGGTCTCGTCGATCACCGCGGCACACCGCCTCAGACGGTCTGCTTCAGTTCGGCACGCAGGGCCGGGGTCAACCGGCTGCGGGCCTGCTCGACGAGCAGGGCGATCTCGTAGCCGATCTGGCCCATGTCCGCCGCCGAACGCTCGGCGATCACCCCCAGGGCGGAGCCGTCCCCGATCGCAGTGACGAAGAAGAACGACGTGTGCAACTCGACGATCACCTGGTGCGCGGTGTGCTGGTTGAGCAGCCAGGCGGTGCCGTCGGCCAAGCTGCGCAATCCGGAGACGATCGCCGCCAGGCGCTCCGCGGTGGCCCGGTCGAGGCGGGAGGAGAAGGCCATCACCAGTCCGTCGGCGGACACGCACAGGGCGTACTCGACGCCGGGAGTGTCGTTGGCGAAGCGGGTCAGCAACCAGTTGAAGTCGCGCACCTGCGCGCTGAGCTGAGTCATCCCTGCGTCTCCTGCTCGGGGTGTGGCGGTGCCGGTGGGCGGCGGTTGAACCCGTACTGGAAGCTCGACAACGCGTCGCGGATCGCTTCCGCGGACCTGTCTACCGGCGGCGCGGGAGTGGCGCCTCCGGGTCCGCTGTCGAAGAGGTGCTCCCCCGGGACGCGCTGGCGCAGGCCGGCCGACGTCACGGGGGGTTCAGCCGGTGTGGCCGGTGCGGCCGGTTCGGCCGGTGCGGCCGGTGCGGCCGGTGCCTCGGCGGGCAACGCGGGGGGCGGCCCGCCGCCCGGGGCGGGGGGAAGCGACATCGCTCCCGGTCCTCCGGGCGGCGTCATCCGCGACCGCACCGGGCCGACGGCGGGCGGATCGAACACCGCGGCCCGCGCCGCGGCTGCCGGGACGGGCGGGAGCGGCGCACCCGGGAGGACCGCAGTGGGCGGCGACGGTGGCGCGGCGCGGCGCGCAACAGGTGCCGGGGCCGGGGCCGGTGGAGGAGCGAGGGCGACCGCAGGTGGGTCCGGCATGCGTTCCGACACGCCACCGACGGTCACCGGCGACGGTGCCCCGCCCGTCGCCGCGGCGACCGCGGCCATCGCCGCGGCCACGGGATCGGCGGCGACGGCGGCGCGCGACGCGCCCGGGGCGCGCTCGGTTCGCTGCTCGGCGTGGGACGTGGCCGCCGCGCCGGCGCTGGCCGGCTCGGCGGTCGGCACCTGGAGCAGATCGAAGGGCAGGCGGATCTGCGCGGTCACCCCTTCGAAGGGCGATTCGCTGAGGCGGACCGTGATCCCGCTGCGCGCCGCCAGGCGGCCGACGACGGCGAGGCCGAGGACCATCGTCGAGCGCTCCTCGACCCGATCGAAGGAGGCCAGTTCGGCGTTTGCTCGTTCCAGTTGCTCGGGGGACATCCCCATCCCCTGGTCGATCACCGAGAGCAGGTAGCCGTGGTCGACGAGCTTGCCGACGACTTGCACCTGGGCCGTCGGGGGGGAGAAGCGGGTCGCGTTGTCGAGCAGTTCGGCGAGCAGATGGGTCAGGTCGGACACGGTGCTGCCGCGCACCCACGTCTGCTCCAACTGGGTCAGCTCGACCCGGTCGTAGGCCTCGATCTCGGACAGCGCGGCGCGCACGATCTCGGTGATCTCGATCGGCCGCGGCCAGGTGCGGGGCGGGTCCGAGCCGGCGAGGACGAGCAGGCTCTCCGCATTGCGGCGCATGCGCGTCGCGAGGTGGTCGAGCTTGAACAGGTTGTCCAAGGTCGCCGGGTCGCGCTCGTCCTCTTCGAGCTTGGAGATGAACGAGAGCGTCCGGTTGAGCAGCCCTTGGTTGCGCCGGGCGAGGTTGGCCAGCATCGTCGACACGTTGCGCCGGGTGATCGCCTGCTCGGCGGCGAGCTCGATCGCCGTCGTGCGCATCTGGGTCATCGCCGCGGCGAGCGAGGCCAGCTCGCCGCTCGACCCAGCCTCGATCGGCGCAGGCACGGCAGGCGACTCGCCCTCGGCGTGGGCGCTGGCGACGACCGCGGGCATCGACGCCTCGGCTTCGCGCGCCGCAGCAGTCAACGCCTTGACCGGGCGGATGATCGAACGGGCGATCAGCGCGGAGATGCCGATGATCACGGCGGCGGCCGCGGCGAGGGCGACGAGCAACTGCAAAGTGCGCGTCCGCACGAGGTCGTCGGCGTAGTCGCGGAAGAACACCGCTCGCCCGTCGGCGAGGTCGGAGACCTTGGCGATCGAGGCTTGGTGCTCCTCGAAGGCAGGGATCAGCACCGAGCTCAGCACGGTGCGCGCGGTCGCCTCATCGCCCGCGCTGATCGCCGGGAGGAACTGCCCGTCGAGGGCGGCAAAGTACTTCTCGCCAGCGGCGAAGGACGTCTGCAGGAGCTCTTCGCGGATGCCGCTGCCCTCGTCGAGGCGCCGGTCCCAGAACTGGTGACGAGCGCGGTAGGCGGCCTCCTGCGCGCCGAGTTCGGTGATCGTCGCCTCCCGCCGGGCCGGATCGGGGTCTTCGAGCAACTGCAGGGTCAGCGCGTACGTGCCGATCAGGTACTGCGTCGGGGAGGCGACGTCGGCACGCAGGTCCTTGGCCTCGAGGATGAAGTCGTAGGACTTCGAACCGATCCGCGAGCTGTACAGGGTGCGGTACCCGACGGCGGCGAGCGCGCCGAGGGCGACCACCGGGACGAGCACGATGATCACGAGACGGGTTCGGATCTTCAGCTTCGTGAACACGACTCGACCTTCCACGGGGTAGCGACGCGTGAAGTATTGGCCACTCTTTGAGAGCATCTTGTCCGATAGCAGAGGAAATGGGCCGCGGAGCCCACCGCCTCCGCGTCGGATCCGGGGTCACGCCGGTAGCGGTCCGATGCTGCCCCAGCGACGGGCGCGGGGCAAGCACCCGACCGGCCAAGATGGAGCCGTGGACACCGCGCGCGAACCCGACGGACCGCTGTTCGATCCCTTCGATCCCGCGTTCCGGGCCGATCCGTACCCGTTCTACGACGTGCTCCGCGAGCGCCAACCGGTGCACGTGACACCGTTCGGGATGACGGTCCTGTCCCGCTACGAGGACGTCTCCGCGGTGCTCCGATCGAACGACTTCTCCCGCAACGCGGACGAGCACGGCGCGCATCCGCCCGACCCGGAGCGGCGGGCGATCCGCGACCGACGGCGGGCGGCTGTCGACGAGGGCCGCGCCGCACGCACGATCCTCGATCTGGATCCCCCGGACCACACCCGGCTACGCCGCCTGGTCAGCCCGGCATTCGTCCCCAAGGCGATCGAGCCCCTGCGCCCGCTCGTCCAGCAGCTCGTCGACGAAGCGCTCGATCGGGCCGCCGAACGGGGGGAGGTCGAGGTGATCGACGACCTCGCCTTCCCCGTCCCGTTCGAGGTGATCTGCCACATGCTCGACCTGCCCACCGACCGGGCCGACGAGGTGCGCGGCTGGTCGCAGGTGCTGACCGGATCGCTCGAGCCGACCGCGACGCTGACCGAGGCGACCGAGGCCGCCGAGTGCGCCCAGTCGATGCACGACTTCCTCACCCC
>CAZQEJ010000047.1:0-2124 GCA_964592165.1 uncultured Ilumatobacteraceae bacterium
TGACGGTCAGCGAGAACCTCTACTTCCACGGCCGGTTCTTCGGGATGAGCGCCCGCGAGGCCCGCGAGGAGGCGGAGGCCCTCGTCGACCGGATCAAGCTCAACCGGTTCGCCGAAGCGCCGGTGATGGCCCTGTCCGGGGGGATGGCCCAGCGGCTGATGCTCGCTCGGGCGATCATGCACCGCCCGGCGATCCTCTTCCTCGACGAACCAACCTCCGGTCTCGACCCGCAGAGCCGCATCGCCCTGTACGAGATCATCGAGGAGCTCAACGCCCAGGGCCAGACGGTCCTGCTCACGACGCACTACATGGACGAGGCGGACCTGCTCTGCGACAGAGTGGCGATCATCGACCACGGGCGGATCCTCGCCCTCGGCACACCCGCCGCACTGAAGCGCCAGATCGGGGCGGACACGATCGTCACGATCACCGCCGACGGTGACCTCGAGGCGCTCGGCGAGGCACTGCGTGCCCGGGTCGCCGGGGTCGACGACGTGCGCCGGGTCGGCGACGGGCTCGTCGTCGCCGTCGCCGGTTCGAAGGGTGCGGTCCCCGCGCTCGTCGCCGCCGCCGACGACGCCGGCTTCACCGTCAAGGACCTGAAGGTCTCCGAGCCGACCCTGGAGAACGTGTTCATCAACCTCACCGGCAAGGAGCTGCGCGACTGATGACGGCCACGACCCCCACGAGCACCCCCACCCTCGCCGAACCCGGCCCCCGCCGCGCCTCGGTGGCCGGCGCGTTCGGCGCCCTGCTGCTGCGCGACGCGACGGTGCTGCGCAAGAACCTGCGCGAGTTCGTGCCGCGTACTCTGCTCCAGCCGTTCCTCCTCGTGTTCGTCTTCGCCTACGTGTTCCCCAAGATCGGCAACGGCCCGACGGGCGACGCGGGGAGCGTGTTCGCCACCACCCTCGTCGCCGGGGTGATCGGGTTGAGCATCATGTTCCAGGGGATCCAGGCGGTGGCGATCCCGATGGTCCAGGAGTTCGGCTACACGCGCGAGATCGAGGACCGCGTCCTCGCCCCCCTGCCGGTGTGGATGGTCGCCTTCGAGAAGGTCGTCGCCGGGGCCCTGCAGGGGCTGCTCGCCGCGGCGATCGTCTTCCCCATCGCCGCGGTCGTGCCGGCCAACCCGGTCCACCTGCGGATCACGTGGTGGGTCCTGCTGACCCTCGCCCCGCTCGCCGCGCTGACCTGTTCGAGCCTCGGGCTGTACTTCGGGACCCGCTTCGACCCTCGCTCGGTGCCGATCCTGTTCGGGATCATCGTCATCCCGATCACGTTCCTCGGGTGCACCTACTACTCCTGGACGACGCTCAGCCCGATCAAGGTCGGCACGTTCTCCTGGCTGAAGGCGCTCGTCCTGGTCAACCCGTTGGTCTACGTCTCCGAAGGGTTCCGCGCCGCGGTGACGACCAACGACCACATGGCCCTCGCCGTCGTCTACCCGGTGCTGATCGGCTTCGCCGCGCTGTTCCTCCGCCAAGGCATCGCCGGCTTCCGCCGCCGGGTGCTCAGCTGACCGGCGAAGTGTCCGGGCTCGCCCTCAGCCGAGCGGGGTGAGCACCGGCTGGGCGTAGAGCAGGCGCTGGTCGAATCCCTCCTCGTAGGGCAACAGGCCGCGCTTGTCCGGCCAGAGGAGCTGGACGAGGTCGAACTCGCCCCGGTACCAGGCTCGCCCGACGGGGAACATCTCCCCCCACACCCCGAGATCGACGGGGACGAACACGCAGCGCAGTTCGTTGTCGAGGAGCCCGATGAGCTCGACCCGTAGCGGGATCTCCGTACCTCCGGCGAGCGCGTCGGCGACGAGGTTGACGATCCCGTGGGCGGCGACGGGGGTCAGCCCGAACACGGCCACCTCGGGGAACCCGTAGCGTTCGGGGAAGCCGATCGTGTACGCGTAGCCGGCGACCGGCGGATCGGTGTCGGTGCGCGGGGGGACCGCCTCCAGCGCCCACCCACTCGTCTCGATCATCCACTCGATCTTCTCCGCGTGGGGAATCTTGAAGTCGGGGAGCTCCATCACCGAGCAGCCTGGCACGGATCGGACACGCAGGGAACAGCCGATACCGTCGGCCGCGATGTACCGCTTCCTCCGCCGCCCGAAGTGGATCGCGTTCA
>CAZQEJ010000047.1:2224-14321 GCA_964592165.1 uncultured Ilumatobacteraceae bacterium
GCGGCGATCCCCCCGCCGCCCAGCGGCGAGGTGCAGCTCGTCGGCCGGATCCGCATCCCGCCCCAAGCGGTCCGTTCGATCCTCCCTGGGGAGCGCTACGTCGACGTCGTCGAGTCGCAACCGGCCGAGCCAGGCGTGATCCCCCGCGAGCTACCCGAGTTGGACGAGGGCCCGCACCTGTCCTACGCGGTGCAGTGGTTCACGTTCACGATCTGCGTGGCCATCGGCTGGGTCCTCGCCGTGCGCCACTCGGCGCGCGCCGCGCTCGCGGCACGGACGGGCACGGCCCCCACGCGGCGCTCCAAGCACCAGGCCGTCCCCTGGTCGGAAGCAACCCGCCACCCCGGCCGCGAGTGACGGGCACCGGCTGGGCACGCGGGCTAATCGATGTCGAGGGCGCGCATCTGGCGGAAGCGTTCGACCATCTCCGGGCTGTGGTGGTTGGGGTCGAGGCTGCGGTAGACGGTGTCGACGTTGACCGCGATCCGACCCCGGTCGGAGAGCGTGGAGAACGCGCCGTGGGCGATCTCCCGCGCCGCGTCGAACGCGTCGATCCCGGCGTGGAAGCGGGCCGTCGCTTCAGTCTCCACGTAGACGAGGTAGTCGCGCACCTCGGCGACGCCCGACTTGTCGGTGACCGGACCGTGACCGGGGACGACGGTCTCCACGTCCATCCCGAGGATCAGGTCGCAGGCCTTCACCCAGTTCGACAGCGGGCCCGCCCAGACGATCGGCGCCCCGCCGATGAACAAGATGTCCCCGGTGAACACGGTGCGCGCCTCGGGGACGACGGCGATGATGTCGCCCTGGGTGTGCGCCGGGCCGACCTCGATCAGCTCGATCGAGCGCCCGCCGACTTCGATGTCCAGGCGGCCTTGGAACGTGCGTGTCGGCAGCTTCTGGGTGATCCCCTCGAAGTCGAAGTCGCCGAAGAAGGTGCGGAACAGCTCGCCGAGCTCACCGTGCGCCGCGTTCATCGCCGCCAAGGCGGACGGGGGGACCTCGGCCATCTCCTCGCGCGCCGCGGCGGAGGAGATGATCTCCGCGTCGGTGACCAACTCGTTGCCGTAGCAGTGGTCGCCGTTGGCGTGCGTGTTGACCAGCGTGGCGATCGGGGCGGCGGTCGTCCACGGTGACATCGCCTCGAGCATCGCCCCGGTCAGGCGGAGGTCGAACAACGTGTCCACGAGCAACGACGCGCCGTCGGCCACGACCAGGCCGGCATTGCTCCATCCCCAGGAACCGTCGTGCTGGATGTAGGCCAGGCAGCCGTCGCCGAGCTCGACCAGCTGCGTCGGCCGCTGTGCGGAGGTGCGCGTCATCGGCTCGTTCCTAGCACGCCCCCGAGCGAGCAGAGACGCTCGGCGACGGCGACGACGGGGAGGTGGGTGTTCGCCCGGGGGAGCACGGGGAAGACCGAGGCGTCGGCGATCGACAGGCCGCGGCGGCCGATCACCGCGCCGAGCGGGTCGACGACCGCGAGCGGATCGGCGGGCGAACCCATCCTGCACGTCCCGGCGGCGTGCACGTACTCCCCGAGGCCGGCGAGCAGGCCGTCGTCGGAGATGTCGGGCACGACAGGGGTGGCCAAGCGGCGCACGGCCGGCTCGCCGACGAGGGCGATCGCCGCCTCGGCGCCGATCCGCAACCGGCGGAGGTCCTCCGGATCGCTGAGCATGCGCATCTCGACCACCGGTTCGCCCGTTGGATCGTCGCCGGCGATCGTCACCGTTCCCCGGGAGGCGACGTCCATCAGGGCGACCATCACCACGGCCGTCCCCGGGACCTCGGGCCCGAGGTGATCCATCGGCAGGAGCTGCAGATCGTTCGGTGCCGTCCCGCTGGAGAACCGCCCGATCACGCTGACGCCGAGCGTCTCGGGGTCAGGGGCGAGACCCTCGTGGTAGAGCAGCGTGATCGGCACCGACGGGTGGTCCTGCAGCCCGGCGCCGACACCGGGCCGGTCGACGCCGGAGCGGAGGAGGATCGCCGGGGTGTGCAAGGCGCCGGCGGCGAGCACGACGTGGCGGGCGAGGAGCTCCTCTCCCCCGGCGAGGCGCACCCCGGCGGCCCGGTCACCGTCGAACAGGATGCGCTCGACGAGCGCGTCGCCGCGCACCTCCAGGTTCGGCCGGCCGAGAGCGGGCACGAGGTAGGCATCGGCCGCGCTGACCCGATGCCCACCGGTGTCACGGGTCAGCAGGGCCCGCTCGGCCCACTTCGGGCGGATCGCTTCGATCGCCCGGCTGAGCGGACCGACCTGTGCGTCGGGGGCGCGGGTGAGGGTCAGCGCGGTGCGCCCGAACCACGGAGCGAGCGACGCTCCGTCCCACCCGGTCGCTCCGAGCGCAGCCCATCGGTCGTAGTCACCGGGCTCGCCGGAGGTGGCGACCATCGCGTTGATCGCCGAGCTGCCTCCGAGACCCCGGCCGCGCCGGTAGGGACGCGGTCCCTGGCCGAGCGAGCGGCGCACGACGAGGCCCGGCCACGACCACCCCGGTTCGGCTACGGCGTCGAGGAACGCCGAGCCCCTGATCGACGGCGGTACGTCCGCCCCGACGAGCGCCGGACCGGCCTCGACGAGGAGCACGGAACGAGCCGGATCCTCGCTGGCGCGGGCGGCGACCACACAACCGCCGGATCCGGCGCCGACGACGAGCAGGTCGACCGTGGTCACTGCTCGCGGCGCGGCGTGTTCGCGGGGAGCCCGGCGAGGTGCGCCGAGTCGTTGTACCGGTCGAGCTGCCAGCGCGGCGTGCCCCCGCCCCACGGGGGGACGAACTCGAACTCGGTGATCGCCGTGTTCAGCGTGTGCAGCTGGAACGACCCACTGATCGGCAGGCGCAGGAGCGTACGGAACGCGGCGTCGACGACCCCGCCGTGGCAGACGATCACCGCGGTCCGGCCGCGGTGGGTGGCGACGAGACGATGCAGGGCCCGTCCGACGCGGTAGTGGAAGGCGGCAAGCGTCTCCCCGCCAGGGAACGACTCGGCGTAGGGGTCCTCCCAGTCGCGCTCACCGAACCGAGCGGTGAACTCTCCGAACGTCAGGCCGTCGCAGTCCGGTCCGGGGTCATGCTCCCCGAGATCGGCGTCTTCGACGACGGGCACCCCGGACAGCGCGGGGGTGATCAGCTCGGCCGTCTCCTGCGCCCGGCGGAAGTTCGACGTGTACAGCACATCGGCGACGAGCGGATGATCCTCCCAACGAGCCCGCAGAGCGAGCGCCTGACGGCGGCCCAGGTCGGACAAGCCGCGGCACGTTCGGTGCCCGCCGATCCGGCTGGTGACCGTCGAGACCGACTCGCCGTGCCGGACGAGGACCAAGCGGGTGTTGCCGTCGTCCACGGGCGCCGAGGTTACGCACTCACCGGCACGGATTGACTTTTCGTTCACCCCGGCGGAGCCGCGGCGAGGTGCTCGCTACGGTCGGGGCAGTGGATCTGCGGAGTGGGTCATGAGCGCCCCGGCGCGGCTGACGATCACCACGCTCGGCGACGACCCACGCGCTTGCGCACTCCTCGCCGACGCCCACGCCTTGGGGATCACCGAGGTCCGCGCCGTGCGCGTCGCCGACATCGTGTTCCTCGACGCGAGCCTCACTGGGCACGACCGCACCCGCCTGGAGAGCGTCCTCGTCGAACCGCTGCTGCAGACCGCGACGTGGGACACACCACACCTGAGCGGATCGGACGACGCGACCGCCGTCGAGACCGTGCTCCAAGCGGGGGTGACCGACCCGGTCGCCGAGCAGGTCCGCCGGGTCGCCGCCCTGTTCGGCGTCGACGTCGCCGCCGCGGCCAGCGGGCACCGCTACGAGATCTCCGGCGAGCTCGACCCCCCGGCGCTCGCCCGGCTCGTCGACCGGTTGCTGGCCAACCCGGTCGTCGAACGCTGGGGTTCACCGCTGCTCGGCGATCCGTTCGGCCATGCGCTGCCCAATCCGGCGTCGGTCGAACGCGTCCCGATCCGCGACCTCGACGAGGCGGGGTTGGCCGAGCTCGACGCGTCGCGGGCGATGGCCCTCGACCCCGCCGAGTTGCTCGCCGTGCAGGCCCACTTCCGCACCGAGGGCCGCGACCCGACCGACGTCGAGCTGGAGATGATCGCCCAGACCTGGAGCGAGCACTGCGCGCACAAGACGTTCCGGGCGACGATCGTCGTCGGCGGCAGCGAACACCGGCCGCTGCTCAGCCGGCTGCGAGACACGACGCAGCGGATCGCCGCCCCGTTCGTCCGCTCCGCGTTCGACGGCAACGCGGGGGTGGTCGGCTTCCTCCCCGGGCGCACATTCGCCCTCAAGGCAGAGACGCACAACCACCCGAGCGCGGTCGAGCCGTTCGGTGGAGCGAACACCGGCGTCGGCGGCGTCCTGCGCGACATCCTCGGCTCGGCTCACCGCCCGATCGCGTGCACCGACGTGCTCTGCTTCGGACCGCTGGACACGCCCCCCGCTGTGCTCTCCGACGGCGTGTTGCACCCGCGGCGGATCGCTTCCGGGGTCGTCGCCGGCGTCGCCGACTACGGGAACAAGACCGGCCTGCCGACCGTCGCCGGGGCGATCCTCTTCGACTCCGGGTACACGGCCAACCCGCTCGTGTTCTGCGGGAGCATCGGCGTCGCCCCGGAGGATCCGCCGCTGCCCGGCCCGCAGCCGGGCGACCGGGTGGTGGCGATCGGTGGGCGCACCGGCCGCGACGGCTTGCGCGGGGCGACGTTCTCCTCGGCGACGATGGACGCCTCCACCGGCGAGGTCGCCGGAGCGAGCGTCCAGATCGGCGACCCGATCACCGGCAAGCTGCTGATCGACGTCGTCGACGAAGCCCGCGCCGAAGCGCTGTTCGACGCGATCACCGACTGCGGCGCGGGAGGGTTCTCCTCAGCGATCGGGGAGATGGCCGAGGGCGTCGGCGCGGCCGTCGAACTGGCCAGCGCGCCGTTGAAGTACCCCGGGCTCAGCGCGTGGGAGATCTGGCTCTCCGAAGCCCAGGAGCGGATGGTCCTCGCCGTCGCCCCCTCCCGCCTGCCCCGCCTGCGCGCCGTGTGCGACCGGCACGGCGTGGAGCTGACCGATCTCGGCTCGTTCACCGGCGACGGCCGCCTCGTCGTCCGCCACCACGGCGACGTCGTCGCCGAGCTGGATACCGTCTTCCTCCACGATGGCCGCCCCCAGCGATCGATGGTCGCTGTCGAGCCGTTGCCGCGCCGGGAGCTCGCTACGCCCGGCGTCCGGCGCCTCGACGATCTCAGCGCCGCCCTCCTCGGGCTCCTCGCCCACCCGAACATCGCCTCCCGCGCCGACGTCGTCCATCGCTACGACTACGAGATCCGCGGCGCGACGGTCGTCCGCCCGCTGGCCGGCCCGGCAGCCGACGGGCCTGCTGACGGCGTGGTCCTCGCCGAGCCGGCAGAGGACGCCGGCTTGGCCATCGGCATCGGGGTCAACCCGTGGTTCGGCCTGCACGACCCGTATCGGATGGCCTGGGCAGCGGTCGACGAGGCGATCCGCAACGTCGTCGCCGCCGGCGCCGACCCGCAGGCTGTGGCCCTCCTGGACAACTTCTCCTGGGGCGATCCACGCCGCCCGGAGACGCTCGGCGCGCTCGCGGCGGCGGTCGACGGCTGCTGCGACGCGGCACTGACCTTCGGCGCGCCGTTCGTCTCCGGGAAGGACTCGTTGAACAACGAGTACCTGGGCAGCGACGGTGAGCGGCACGCGGTCCCCCCGACCCTGGTGATCACCGCCGTCGCCCACGTCCCCGACATCAGCGTGGCGACGACGACCGATCTGAAGACACCCGGCGATCTGCTCGTGCTGATCGGCTCGACCGCCGAGGAGCTCGCCGGCAGCCACCTCGACCTGCTCACCGGCGCGCCGCCCGACCCCGGGATGGTGCCCGCCCCTGACCCCACCGCGCCGGCTCGCTATCGAGGGCTGCACGCGGCGATGCGCGCCGGTCTCATCGCCGCCTGCCACGATCTCAGCGAGGGAGGCTTGGCCGTCGCGGTCGCGGAGATGTGCATCGGCGCCGGCCTCGGGGCGACGCTCGGCACCCTCCCCCACCCCGATCCGGTCGTCGGCTGGTTCGGCGAGTCGATCGGTCGCCTGCTGGTGGAGATCGCCCAGGCCGATCTCGACGAAGTCCGCCATCTCGTCCCCGGCGAGGTCACCGTCGTCGGCCACGTCAGTGCAGTCCCCGAGCTCCGCCTCCCGGGCGGCGGGCCGATCCCGCTCGACGCATTGCGCGACGCCTGGCGATGCCCGCCGACGACCACCGGAGCGGTCGCCAGGCGCGTCCACCACACCACCCGGCCGGAGCGGGGAGCCGCAGCGGAGGCAGCGTCCCGATGAGCAGGAGGCCCGTCGCCCTGGTGGTCGCCGCGCCGGGGACGAACCGGGACCGCGATGTCGCCTTCGCCCTCGGCCTCGCCGGGGCCGAACCGAAGATCACCCTCCTCGGCGAGCTGGTCGCCCGCCCCCAACTGCTCGACGAGGCCCGCCTGCTCGTCCTCGCCGGAGGCTTCTCCTACGCCGACGCGCTCGGCGCGGGGCGCCTGTTCGCCCTCGATCTCGAGGGCGCGCTCGGCGACCGGCTCCCCGGGTTCGTCGCCGCCGGGCGACCGGTGATCGGGATCTGCAACGGGTTCCAGGCACTCGTGCGCACCGGGCTGCTGCCTGGAGGAGGACGGCACGTGGCTCTCGGGCACAACTCCGGGGGGATGTTCGACTGCCGCTGGGTCGAGCTCGAACCCGTGTCCCGCCGCTGCGTGTGGACCGCCGGCCTGACCGGCGCCATCCATTGCCCGATCGCCCACGGCGAAGGCCGCTTCGTCGCCGACCCGGCCACGATCGCCGCCCTGGAGGGCGACGATCAGATCGCCTTGCGCTATCGGGTCAACCCGAACGGTTCGATGAGCGACGTCGCCGGGATCTGCGACCACAGTGGCCTCGTCCTCGGATTGATGCCCCATCCGGAGAACCACGTCGTTCGCCGTCAGCACCCGGCGTGGCACAGCGCGGCGGCGCGCGGCCTGGGCCTGGCGCTCTTCGAAGCAGGGGTACGCCATGCCGCCGAGCTCTGAGACGACCGGGAGGAAGCCCCCGCGATGACCACACAGACGGTGTTCACCGACATCACCTTGCCCCTCGCCGACCGCCGGGTCGGCAAGGTGCGCGTCTCCTACCGCCTCCCGGGCGGCCGGCGCCTGCTGGTCACGACCGATCGGCTGTCCGCCTTCGACCGGGTCATCGCCGCGATCCCGTACAAGGGGCAGGTGCTCAACCAGCTCGCCGCGTGGTGGTTCGCCCAGACGGCGACGACGATCGCCAACCACGTCGTGTCCGTCCCCGACCCGAACGCGCTCGTCGCCGTCGAGGCCACGCCGCTGCCGGTCGAGGTGATCGTGCGGGCCTACATCACCGGGGTCACCTCCACGTCGCTGTGGCGGCGCTACAGCGTGGGGGAACGGACGATCTACGGCTACGAGTTCCCCGACGGCCTGCACAAGAACACCGCGTTGCCCCGCCCGCTGATCACCCCGACGACGAAGGCCGCGGCCGGCGCCCACGACGAACCGCTGACCTGCGCCGAGGTGGTCGGCAAGGGCCTCGTCGACGCCGAGCTGTGGGACCGGGTGCAGGCCGCCGCGCTCGCCGTGTTCGCCTTCGGCGCCGAGCGGGCCGCGACCGCAGGGCTGATCCTCGCCGACACGAAGTACGAGTTCGGGCTCGGACCCGGCGGTGAGCTGCTCCTGATCGACGAGGTGCACACCCCCGACTCCTCGCGGCTGTGGGTCGCCGCGACGTACGCCGAACGGCTCGCCGCCGGGCACGACCCCGAGTCGTTGGACAAGGAACCGATCCGCCAGTGGCTCGCCGCCAGCGGCTACCGCGGCGACGGGGATTCCCCGCCATTGCCCGACGAGGTCGTCGCCGAGACGAGCCGGCGGTACGTGGACGCCTACGAACGGCTGACCGGTACACGCTTCGAACCGGGCGCCCAGCCGGTCGAAGGGCGCCTGATCGCCAACCTGACCAGGGAGGGCCTGCTGTGAAGCCGTTGCTCGTCGTGTTGATCGGATCCCCTGCCGACCGGGACCACGCCCGGGCGATCGCCACCGCCGCGGAGCGGTTCGGCCTGGCGGTGGAGACCCGGGTCGGCTCCGCCCATCGCACGCCCAGCCACGTCCTGGCGATCCTCGAGCACTATGAGACCGATCCCCGGCCGAAGGTCTACGTGACGGTCGCCGGGCGGTCGAACGCGCTGTCCGGGTTCACCGACCCGCAGGTCGCCAGTCCGGTGATCGCCTGCCCGCCGCCCGGCGAGGCACACGACGTATGGTCCAGCTTGCGCATGCCTCCCGGCGTGGCCTGCGCGGTCGTCCTCGAACCGGTCAACGCCGCGCTGTGCGCGGCGAAGATCCTCGCTCTTCATGACGAGCGGGTAGCCGCCGCGGTCGCCGGGGAACAGCGGCTGCAACGGGAGCGGGTGATCCAGGCCGATGCGGAGATGATCGATGCCTGATCCGTCCCCGACGATGACCGCCGGCGACGCGGCCCACGAGGAGTGCGGAGTGCTCGGCCTGTCCACACCGCACGGGGACGGGATCGCCGAGCTCGCCTTCTTCGGGCTGTTCGCCCTCCAGCACCGCGGGCAGGAGGCGGCCGGCCTGGCGGTCTCCGACGGGCGGCGGGCCCGGCTGCACAAAGACGCCGGGCTCGTCTCCCAGGTGTTCACCCGGGAACGCCTCGCGCCCCTGACCGGCTACCACGCGATCGGCCACACCCGGTATTCGACGAGCGGCGGCTCGGACAGCCGCAACGCCCAACCGTTCCTCGTCGAGTCGATGCACGGGCCACTCGCCGTCGCCCACAACGGCAACCTGACCAACGCCGACTCGCTGCGCGACGAGCTCTTGGCCCGCGGCTTCGGGCTGACCGCGACGTCGGACACCGAGGTGATCACGCTGATGCTCGCTGCGGCCGGCGGGCAGAGCTGGGAGGAGCGGATCGAGCGCACGCTGCCCGCCTGGAAGGGTGCCTATTCGCTCGTCGTCCTCGGCGCCGACCGGGTGCTCGCGGTGCGCGACCCGTGGGGGTTCCGCCCCTTGTCCGTCGGTCGGTTGCCGCACGGCGGGTGGGCCGTCGCCTCGGAGACGTGCGCCCTGCAGACCCTCGGGTGCAGTGAGGTCAGCGAGGTCGAACCGGGGGAGATCGTCACCCTGCACGGCGCGGATCTGCACCGCCGGCGTGTCCTCGCCCCGGCGCCGGTGCCCGCCCGGTGCTCGTTCGAGTTCGTCTACTTCTCGCGCCCGGACTCGGTGTGGGACGGTCGCAGCGTGCACCACGTCCGCCAACGGCTCGGGGAGGAGCTCGCCGACGAGCACCCGGTCGAAGCCGACGTGGTCATCCCCGTCCCCGACTCCTCGATCCCCGCGGCGATCGGCTACTCCCGCCGCTCGGGGATCCCGTTCAACGACGGGTTGATCAAAAACCGCTACATCGGGCGGACGTTCATCGAACCGACCCAGGACATCCGCGAGCGCGGCGTGGCCCTCAAGTTCAACGCCTTGGCGGAGAACCTGACCGGCAAGCGGGTGGTGATGATCGACGACTCCCTCGTGCGCGGTACGACCGCCGGCCCGTTGGTCAAGCTGGTGCGCGACGCGGGCGCGGCCGAGGTCCACCTTCGGATCACCTGCCCGCCGATCACCCACGCCTGCCACTTCGGGGTCGACATGGGCCACGATGGCGACCTGATCGCGGCGCGCCTGACCGTGGCCGAGATCGAGGCGCTGATCGGGGCGGACTCCCTCGGGTTCCTCTCCCTGGAGGGGATGATGCGCGCCATCGGGCGGCCCGACGGCTACTGCACCGCGTGCTTCACCGGGCGCTACCCGATCGAGGTGCCCCGCACCCAGGACAAGCTCTCCTTCGAGGGCGTGCTCGCGTGAGCGGCCCGACCGAGGCGGCGGCCCCGATCGACGTCCTCGTCGTCGGAGGAGGCGGCCGGGAACACGCCCTGGCCTGGAAGCTCGCCGCCTCGGCGCGCTGCGCGTCGATCCGCGTCGCTCCCGGCAACGGGGGAACGCCCGGCGAGCGTGTCCCCCTCGCGGCGACCGACGCGGCGGGGATCGCCCGCTACTGCCACGACGAGGGGATCGGCCTCGTCGTGGTCGGCCCGGAAGCGGCGCTTGCCGCCGGCGTCGTCGACGAGTTGCGCGCCGTGGGGATCCCGGCGTTCGGGCCGAGCGCGGCCAATGCCCGGCTGGAGACGTCGAAGGCATTCACCCGCGCCCTGGCCACGGAGTTGGCGATCCCCTCCCCCCGGTACGCCGTGTTCGGCGACGCGCCGAGCGCGCTGCAGTGGTGGCGGACCCTCGGCGCACCCGTCGTCGTCAAGCTCTCCGGGCTCGCCGCGGGCAAGGGAGTGATCGTCCCCGGCGACGACGCGCAGTGCGAGGAGGCGATCCGCACCCTCGCCGCCGAAGGGGAGATCGTCGTCGAGGAGCGCCTCCGCGGCCCGGAGTGCTCGCTGCTCGCCCTGTGCGACGGGCGAACCGCCGTCGCCCTGCCCCTCGCCCAGGACCACAAGCGGATCGGCGCCGGGGACACCGGACCGAACACCGGAGGGATGGGGGCCTACGCCCCCGCCCCCGTGCCCTACAGCACCGAGGAGCTGACGGCGACGTTCGTCCAACCGGTGATCGATCATCTCGCTGCCCAGGGCACCCCCTACGTCGGGGTTCTCTTCGCCGGGTTGATGTTGACCCCCGACGGTCCCCGGCTGCTCGAGTACAACTGCCGCTTCGGCGATCCCGAAGCACAAGCGGTGCTCCCCCTCGTCGACGACGACCTGCTCGAGGTGCTCCTCGCCTGCTGCGAGGGACGGCTCGCCGAGCGACCCGTGCGGATCGCCCCCGACGCCGCGGCGTGCACCGTCGTCGCCGCCGCCCCGGGGTACCCGCGAGCACCTGTGCTCGGCATGCCGCTGCACCTGCCCTCTGCACCCGGAGCGAGCGCGCTCGTGTTCCACGCCGGGACGGAAACCGATGAACACGACGGGCTCGTCGTCGCCGGAGGACGGGTTCTCGGTGTCACCGGTCTCGGGGGCGACCTCGCCGCAGCGCGCGCCGCGGCCTACGCGATGCTCGGGGATGTCCACTTCGACGGGATGCAGGTCCGCCCGGACATCGCCTGGCGGGCCCCCGGGGCGGAGCTCAGCGGCTACGCCGCGGCTGGCGTGGACATCGACGAGGGCAACCGGGCCGTCGCCGAGATGCGCGCCAGTGTGGAGCAAACGCACGGCGCGGCGGTGCTCGCCGGCGTCGGCAGCTTCGGTGGGGCACTCGACGTCTCCGCCCTCAAGGACTACGACCAGCCGGTCCTCGTCGCCTCCACCGACGGCGTGGGAACGAAGGTCGAGCTCGCGGCGCGTGCCGGCCGCCCGGCGAGCGTCGGGGCGGACATCGTCAACCACTGCATCGACGACGTGCTCGTCCAAGGGGCGCGTCCGCTGTTCTTCCTCGACTACATCGCCGCGGCAACGCTCGACGCGGGCGTCGTCGCTGCTCTCGTCGGGGAGATGGCCGGGGCCTGCGTGGCCGCGGGCTGTGTACTCCTCGGTGGGGAGACGGCGGAAATGCCCGGTATCTACGCGCCCGGCGCGTTCGACATCGCCGGAACACTCGTCGGCGCCGTGGAACGCTCGGCGATGCTCCCCCGCCCGGGCGTCGCGGCCGGCGACGTGCTCGTCGGGCTCGCCTCCTCCGGCCCGCACACCAATGGGTACTCGTTGCTCCGCCGGCTGTTCCAGTGGTTGCCCCTCGACGCGCAGCCCGAACCACTCGACGTCCCCCTCGGTGACGCGCTGCTCGCTCCCCACCGTTCCTACCTCGCCGCGCTCTCCCCCGTGCTCGAGCACCCCGGCCTGAAGGCGCTCGCCCACATCACCGGTGGCGGCCTGCCGGAGAACCTGGTGCGCGTCCTGCCGGCGGGCCTCGGTGCGGTCGTCGACACCGCGTCGTGGCCGCTGCCCCCGTTGTTCCGGCTCGTGCGCGACGTCGCCGTGGCGATGCCTCCCGCCGAGCTGTACCG
>CAZQEJ010000047.1:14421-19553 GCA_964592165.1 uncultured Ilumatobacteraceae bacterium
CTCGCCCGGCTCGTCCGGCGCGCCGCGCCGGACCTGATCGTCCTCGCCGGGTGGATGCGGGTCCTGTCGGACTCCTTCCTCGGCCGCTTCCCGGACCGGGTGATCAACCTCCACCCGGCACTCCCCGGCGAGTACCCGGGTCTGCACGCCATCGAACGAGCGCACGCCGACTTCCTCGCCGGGCACGGTCCCGCCGCCGCCGGCCGTACGGGGGTGATGGTCCACCGCGTCCCCGACGAAGGCGTCGACGACGGGCCGGTGCTGGCCACCGTCGAGGTCCCGATCCGCCCCGGCGACTCCCTCGGCGAGCTGGCGGCGCGGATCCACGCCGCGGAGCACGCGCTGCTCGTCGGCACCATCGCCGCGCTCGTCGCTCCCCCCGGCATCCTCGGTCCACCCTGAACTTTTCGTTCATCGCGTTCGGGACGGCGGCGGTCGTCGCTACGGTCGACCCATGGGACCCACGAACGACACGCGTGATGAGTTCTTCGACCGCTTCGACGCCTTGACCTTCGACGACGTCGTCGTCATCCCCGGGTACTCCGAGGTCCTCCCCGATGCGGTGGACACCTCGGCGACGTTTGCCGCCGGCATCCGCTTGAACGTGCCCCTCGTCTCCGCGGCGATGGACAAGGTCACCGAGTCGCGCATGGCGATCGCCATGGCCCGCGAAGGCGGGATCGGGGTCATCCACCGCAACCTGACGATCGCCGACCAGGCGGCCGAGGTGGACAAGGTCAAGCGTTCCCAGTCGGGGATGATCACCGACCCGGTGACCCTCCCGGCAACGGCCACGCTCGCCGAGGCCGAGGCGCTGATGGCCCGGTTCAAGTTCTCCGGGATGCCGATCACCGCCGACGGCGGCCGGCTCGTCGGCATCCTCACCAACCGGGACTTGCGCTTCTGCTCCGCCGACGACTACTCCCGCCCGGTCGCCGAGTTCATGACCCCAGCGCCGTTGATCACCGGTCACGTGGGAACGACACTCGACGAGGCCAAGGTGCTCCTCCAGAGGCACCGGATCGAGAAGCTCCCCCTCGTCGACGGGCACGGCCACCTCGCCGGGTTGATCACGGTGAAGGACATCCTGAAGAGTCAGGAGTTCCCCCGGGCGACGCGCGACGAGGCGGGGCGCCTGCGCTGCGCGGCGGCCGTCGGCGTCGGACCCGACGTCGAAGAGCGCGGCGAAGCGCTCGTCGCCCGCGGCGTGGACGCGATCGTGATCGACACCGCCCACGGGCACTCCGCGGGGGTGATCACGACGATCAAGCGGCTGAAGGGCGCGTGGCCCGCGCTGCCCGTCGTCGCCGGCAACGTCGTCACCGCGGAGGGCGTGGAGGCGCTCGTCGCCGCGGGGGCCGACGCGATCAAGGTCGGCGTCGGTGCCGGGTCGATCTGCACGACGCGCGTCGTCTCCGGGGCGGGCATGCCCCAGCTCTCGGCGATCTGGCTGACGACGCGCGCCGCGCACCGCCTCGGGATCCCGGTGATCGCCGACGGGGGGATCACCTACTCGGGCGACATCGTCAAGGCGATCGTCGCCGGAGCCGAGACGGTGATGCTCGGTTCCCTCCTCGCCGGCACCGAGGAAGCACCCGGCGAGCTCGAGTTGTTCGAGGGCCGCCGGTACAAGAGCTACCGCGGCATGGGATCACTGGCCGCGATGCAAGGAATCGGCGCCGACCGCTACGCGAGTGGTCAGTCCACCCCCGGGACGGGGACGCGCAAGCTCGTCCCCGAGGGGATCGAGGGCCGCGTCCCCTACGCAGGGACGCTCGGCGACGTCACCTATCAGCTCGCCGGCGGGTTGCGCTCGGGCATGGGCTACGCCGGCGCCCCGTCCCTCGACACGCTGCGCACCCACGGCCGGTTCATGCGCGTCACCACCGCCGGCCGCGAGGAATCGCACCCCCACGACGTGACGATCACCAAGGAAGCGCCCAACTACCAGCGCAGCTGACCCGCCTGCCGACGAGCGACGATCACGCCCACAGAGCAGAGACCGGCAAGGACGTCAGGCGGTCGCCGAACGGCAGCGGACGCTGTCCCAGGTGAAGCACGACGCCGTTGGCGAATCGTTCGCCGAGGCGATCGCGTAGGTAGGCAAGATGGCGAAAGTCCGACTCGTCGACATCGAGCGCAGCCTTCACCTCGACCGCCGCCACACGACCATCGCGCCCTTCGAGCACGAGATCGACCTCGCGTTTGGATTGGTCGCGGAAATGCGAGAGCCGGCAGCGTGTGGCCGACCAGGTCGACAAGCGGGCGCACTCGGAGGCGACGAACGTCTCCAGCAGCGGACCGGTGTGCGCAGCGGTAGGGATGCGCAACGAGTCGACGGTGGCCCCAAGGAGGTTGGCGGCGATCCCCGAATCGACGAAGTGCAGCTTCATCCTCCGCTTCGCCCTGGTGGTCGCGCTCGTCGACCACGCCGGGAGTTGGAAGATCAGGTACAACGTCTCGAGCAAGGCAAGGTAGGCGCGGGTCGCGTCCTCCCCCAGTTGTGCGTCCCGAGCGAGGGCGGCGATGTTCAACTCCGCCGACGTGCGTGCCGCCAGCAGGGCGAGCAGCCGGGGAAGATCGACGGCCTGGCGAATGCGGCTCAGTTCGGTCAGATCGCGCCGGATCAACGTGGTCACGTAGTCGTCGAACCAGTCCCCACGTGCCCGCTGGCTGCTGATCCGCAGCACGCTCGGGAAGCCTCCCTCGACCAACCGCTCGAGCACTTCGTCGCGCTGGCATACCGGCGGGTCGAGGGCGCGCAGCGAGGCCGTCGTGCCGAACAGATGATCGACAAGGGTCGTCGTATCCGCTGTTCGCTCGATCTCACTCTGGCTGAGCGGCCACAGATCGATGATCCTCGCCCGGCCGGCAAGTGACTCGGACAGCTGCGGAACCGTCAAGAAGCGCGACGATCCGGCGAGGAGGTAGCGGCCGGTCGAGGTGTGTTCACGATCGACGTCGGCCTTGATCGCGAGGATGAGCGGGTCACCACCGCGCTGGATCTCGTCGATCCGCAACGGCTTGGGATATCCGTCGACGAATCCGGTCGGATCGGTGCGAGCGGCGCGCAACGTCGCCCGGTCGTCGAGTGTGACCAGGGGTCCCTCGGTGGCCACGCGGCCGAGGAGGGTGGACTTTCCCGCCTGACGAGGTCCGTTGACGATCACGACTCGGAAGACGTCGAGAGCGTCGACGACCAGCCGTTCTGCGCGACGAGGCACGAGTTCGCCGATCACCACTCGCAGGATAACCAGCCGCCCACACGCCTCGAAGCCAGGATTCCACACGCCTCGAAGCCAGGATTCCACACGCCTCGAAGCCAGGATTCCACACGCGTCAAGAACTCCCGAGAGGCGGGCTCTGCTCGGAACGGCGGCGTGGGTGCTCAGGCGAGCTTGTCGACGAATGCTTCCAGTTGGCGGAGGTTGCGGCACTCGAAGGCACCGTCGCAATGCGTCGCGTACTCCCCGACGATCGAGTCACCGGTATTCCAGTAGCTGCGGGGCTCGGGGTTCAGCCAGTACACGTGACGAGCCTTGGCCCGGATCTGCTTGACCACCCACGCCTGCGACGCGTGGTAGTTGTTGCGCGCGTCGCCGAGGAGCAACACCGTCGTCTTCGGTCCGATGTCCCGCCCATAGCGCTCCCAGAAGACCTCGAACGCGTGGCCGTAGTCGGAGTGCCCGTCGACCCAGACCACGTCGGCTTCGGTGTTCACCCGGTGGACGGCGTCGTTGATGTCCTCGTTGCCCCGGAAGAAGTCGGTGACCTCGTCGATCCCGTCGATGAAGACGAACGAGCGGACCTTGGAGAACTGGCCCTGGATGGCATAGACGAGCATCAAGGTGAAGCGGGCGAAAGCGGCGACCGACCCGGAGATGTCGGCGACGACCATCAACTCCGGCTTGGCCGGGCGGGGGTACTTGAACTGCGGCTCGGCCGGCACCCCGCCGTAGGACAGCGAGTGGCGCACCGTGGCGCGGAAGTCGAGGGGGCCCTTGCGCCCGTGGCGCCGCTTGCGCGCCAGGCGAGCGGCGAGCTTGCGCGTCAAGGGCTGCAGCGCCTTGCGCAGCGAGGCCATCTCGTCGCGCGACGCGTGCATGAACTCGACGTCTTCGGGGAGCGGCTTGCGCAGTGTCTTGGCCATCGCCTGCGCGCCGCGGTCGGCGACCAACCGGCGGCGGATCTCGGCCTCGATCTCCTTCTTGAACTGATCGACGCGGATCTCGAACTCGTCGCGTTCGAGGCGCTCCTCGAGTGCGGTCAGCTCCCCGCCGACCTGCTCCCGGGCAGCTTCCATCAGCTTCTCGATCATCTGCTCCAGATCGAGGTTGCGCAGCGTGCGGTACAGGTAGTACGTGCCCCCGACGGGACGACCCGGCTCCATCCCCGCATAGCGCTCCACCGCTTGGCGGGCCAGGGCGCGCATCGTCGCCTGGTCACCACGCATCAGCGCCGAGTAGAGGAGTTGCATCAGCTCCTCGGGGGTCAGCGAGTCCATCGCCCCGCCCGACGTCCCCCGCCCCGCGGCGCGCTGCTGATCCTCTTGCATCGCCCGCCACATCTCGTCGATGTCGCCGTCGCCCTCGGCGATCGCGTACTGCGGCCCGCGCAGGGAGAAGTAGACCTCGAACACCGTTTCGAACGCCCGCCAGTGGCTGTCGCTCTTGACCAGCGTGGCGGCGAGCGCGTACTTGAACGCCTCCCGGTCCTCGATCGGGATGTGCTGGATGGCCTCCATCGCGTCGAGGTTTTCGGTCAGGGAGACCGGTAGACCCGCGTTGCGCAACTCGGCGACGAACCCGGCGAGGAGATCGAGCATCGCCGCGTCCTACTTGTCGACCGCGAGCTCTTTGGCCGCCTTGGCGATGTCGGTCTGGTACTTGAGCAGGATGTGCAGCGTCTCTTTGGCCTGCGCGGCATCGATGTGCTCGATGCCGAGCAACAGCAAGGTGCGCGCCCAGTCGATCGTCTCGGACACCGACGGCGGCTTCTTCAGCTCGAGCTGGCGGATCGAGCGGACGATGCGGGCGATCTGGTCGGCGAGGTTCTCCGTGACCCCGGGGACCTTCGTGAGGACGATCTCCTTCTCCCGTTCCAGATCGGGGTAGTCGACGTGGAGGAACAGG
>CAZQEJ010000047.1:19563-19902 GCA_964592165.1 uncultured Ilumatobacteraceae bacterium
ACAGGCAGCGTCGCTTCAGTGCCTCGGAGAGCTCACGGGTGTTGTTCGAGGTGAGGAACACGAGGGGGATCTGCTTGGCGGTGATCGTGCCCAGCTCGGGGATCGACACCTGGTACTCGGAGAGCACCTCCAACAGCAGCGCCTCGGTCTCCACCTCGACGCGGTCGACCTCATCGATCAGCAACACGACAGGATCGTCGGCGCGGATTGCCTCCAGCAGCGGGCGGGTGAGGAGGAACTCCTCGGAGAAGATGTCGTCGTGCAGTTCGCTCCACGAATCGGAGCCCTTGTCCGCCTGGATCCGCAGGAGCTGCTTCTTGTAGTTCCACTCGTACAGCG
>CAZQEJ010000048.1:0-19346 GCA_964592165.1 uncultured Ilumatobacteraceae bacterium
AAGCCCATCCGCCGGAACCACACCGTGGTGCACGGGTTGTCCAGGGCGCAGACGTTGGACGGTTCCAGCGAGGGGAACCATTCGACGAGGTAGTGCCAGGCGGAGATGCACAGCCCGACGCTCGCCGAGGCCAGCGCATACCAACGTGCCGGTCGCCAACCGGTCAGCCCGTGGACGGCGAGGACGACGACGAGCGGGTACATCGCGGCGCGCTGGTACCAGCACAACCGGCACGGGGGCAGGCCGGCCACCTCCGAGAAGTACAGGCTGCCCAAGGTGGCGACCGCGGCGACGAGCCAGGCGAGGGCGACCGACGCGCTGCCGACGACGGTGGCGAACTCGTCGAGCACCGCCGAGCGGCGCCCGCCGAGCCGGGCGGCGACGAGGAAGACGGCGCCGGCCAGGGCGACGAGAGCGAGGATGGCGAAGAACAGCTGCATGCGCAGGTTCGCCGTTGTCGAGATCGCCCACACGGCTGCCATTCTGCCGAACCCCGTGCTTCTGGCAGCATCGCGTCCGTGATCCCCCCGATCGTCGGAGCGCACACCCTCGGGACGACGGCGACCGCTGAGTCCACCGAACGGTCCGGCGGCCGAGCCGTCGTCTTCGCCGACGTCCGCTGGTACCTCGACGGGCGCGACGGGCGGGCCGCGTACGAGCGCGGTCACCTTCCCGGTGCGGTGTTCGTCGACCTCGACCACGACCTCAGCGACCACGACCAACCGGCGACCGCAGGGCGTCACCCGATGCCCCGCGCCGAGGCGTTCGCCGCGGCGATGTCCCGGCTGGGGATCGGCGACACGGACACGATCATCGCCTACGACGACTCCGGCGGGGGTAGCGCCGGGCGGCTGGTGATCATGCTCCGCTGGCTGGGCGTGAACGCAGCATTGCTCGACGGGGGGATCGCCGCCTGGCCCGGCGCGCTGGAGACCGGGTCCGGGGTCCGCCGCCCCCCGGCGGCGTTCGCTCCTCGCCCATGGCCGGCCGACCGCTTCGCCGACGCCGACGAGGTCGCCGCACTCGCGGCCGGCGGGGAGGCGGTCGTGCTCGACGCGCGTGCCGCGGAGCGGTTCCGCGGCGAGAGCGAGCCGGTTGATCCGCGCCCCGGGCACATCCCCGGGGCGCGCAGCGCGCCGTGGCAGGACAACCTCGGTCCAGCGGGGACGTTCGCCGACCCGGCCACGCTGCGCGCCCGCTTCACCGAGGTGGGGCTCACCGGCAGCGAAGAGGTCGTCTGTTACTGCGGCTCGGGTGTGTCCGCCTGCGCGCTGCTGCTCGCCCTGGAGCACGCAGGGATCACCCGTACCCGGCTCTACGCCCCGTCCTGGTCGGGCTGGGCGGCGGACCCGGCGCGGCCCGCGGCCACCGGACGATGAGCGTGGCCGAAGCCGGCGCCGCCGGGCAAGCACCGTCGCTGTTCGACGACGCGCTCGGCGAGTTGCGCACGGCGCGGCGCCGGCGGCGCACCGCGGAGATGGAGTGGTTCGAGGTTGCCTATCGCGTCTACCTCGTCGCCCTCGCCGGTGGCGGGCTCGTCGCCTGGCTCTCGGGAATGGTCCGGGACACGACGCTCGACGCCACCGAGCTCGCCGACGTACGCCGCTACGGGCCCGCACTCGGGGGGCTGCTCGGCGCGCTGGCGATCCTCCTCGGGCTGCGTTCCGGAGCGCGCGGCGGACCGCTCGCGGTGGAGGCCGCGGAGATCCGTCACGTACTCCTCGCGCCGGTGTCGCGCGCTCACGCCCTGCGCCGCCCGGCGTGGCAACGGACCCGCGCCGTCCTCGCCGCAGGTGCGCTGAGCGGCGCGATCGCCGGGCAGCTGGTCGGCCGGCGGATCGGTTCGCCTCTCGTGGAGTGGATCCTCAGCGGGATCGCCGCGGGGGTCGTGCTCGGTGCCCTGTTCGTCGCCACCTCCTTCGCCGCCCACGCCCTGCGGATGCGCGAGTGGCAGGCGAGCGTGCTCGGCGCTGGCGTGGTCGCTGTGGAGGTTGCCGCCATCACCCGACTGCTTCCCGCCGGGCCGCTCGACTCGGTCGGCAGCCTCGCTCTGTGGCCGCTGCGTGTCCGTCCCCTCGATGCGGTCGTCGCCGTCGCCGCGCTCGGCGCGCTCGGGGCATGTTTCTCCCTGCTCGAGCGGATGTCGTTGGAGTTGATGTCGCGGCGCACCGCGCTCGTCGCTCAACTCCGCTTCGCGGTGACGATGCAGGACGTGCGCACCGTGATGCTCTTGCGCCGCCAGCTCAGCTTGGAGCAGACCCGCGAACACCCGTGGTTCCCCATCCCCCCCTGGGGATCGGCCTCCTGGCGCCGGGCAGCCCACTCGATCGCCCGCTTCCCGGCTCGCCGGCTCGGCCGGATGGCTCTCCTCGCGGCGATCGCCGGGTTGGCCTGCGTCGGCGCCTACCGGGGGACGAGCCCGTTGTTCCTCGTCGGCGGGTTGTGCACATTCCTGATCGGTCTCGACGCACTCGAACCCCTCGCCCAGGCGCTCGATCACCCCGATCTCGTCGACGGGTACCCGCACGAGCCGGGGCGACTCCACCGGCGCCTGCTCCCCGCCCCGGCACTGCTGACCATCGCGGTCGCCCTCGTCGGGGTGGCGACCGCGGTCGGTGCCCGTCCGGCCGCCTCGACGCTCGTCGTCGGGCTGTTGTTCGGCGTACCGATGGCTCTCGTCGGACTGGGAGGCGCGGCGTTGAACACGATCGCCGGCGCTCCCGATCCGTTCGCCACCGGCGCGGAGAGCAACTTCTTGCCCCCGGAGGTGGCCGGCCTGCACCTCGCGGCGCGGGCGGTGTGGCCATTGGCCGTCGCCGTCGCGGGCAGCGCGCCGATCCTGCTCATCCGCCACGGTGTTGCCCTCGGCGACGCTCCGGCTGGGCTGGCACTGCGCGTCGGCCTCGGCGAGCTCGTCGTCGTGGCCGCCATCGGCTGGTGGGTAGAGCGCCGCCTCGCGTTCCGCAGGTGGTGGAAGAACATGCTCGAACAGGGCAAGGCGGAGCGACGGGCGATGACAGGACGGCAACGATGAGCAGCACCGAAGGTCCCCGTGCACGCAGCGAACACCTCGCCGCGGAGCGCCGCCGACGCCTCGACGAGCAGCGCGCCCGGCGCGCCGGAGCAGCGAACGCCGGCGATCGGGGTGAGGCCGCCTACGCCGGGGAGGCCCTGCGCGCCTTCGCCCTGGAGAAGGATTACGGCGACTCACCTGCCCTCTACCCGCTGGACCTGACCGTCGGGCGGGGAGAGGTGGTCGCTCTCGTCGGGCACAACGGGTCGGGGAAGTCGACGCTGCTGAAGATGTGCAGCGGCCTGCTCACCCCGACGAGCGGGAGCGTGCGCATCGGCGAGCACCCGGCGGGTTCGATCGGAGCCCGAGCGGCGATGTCCTATCTCGCCGATACGCCGTCGTTCTACGACGACCTGTCGGTGTGGGAGCACCTCGAGTACGTCGCCCGCCTGCACGGGGTCGCCACCTGGGAGCAGAATGCGGCCGACCTGCTCGGCTTTCTCGGGATCTACGACCGTGCCGACGAGCTCCCCCTGAGGTTCAGCCGCGGCCTGCGCCAGAAGGCGGCGATCTGCATCGCCCTCGTGCGCCCCTTCGAGCTGCTCCTCGTCGACGAACCGTTCGTCGGCCTCGACGCGGCCGGGCGTAGCGCGCTGGTCGAGCTGATCGAACAGAACCACGACGCGGGGGCGACGATCATCGTCGCCACCCACGAGTTGTCCTTCACCGCTCTGGCGACGCGGATGATCGTCCTCGCCGACGGAACCGTCGTCCACGACGGCGAACCCGACGGGGACATCGCCGCCCGGCATCTCGGGTAACCGGCGCGGTCGTCGCTCTCGTGCCCGGGCGCGCACCGTGACGGAATCGCCGCGCGCCGGGGAATCCTCAACTACTGTGAGCAGTCATGTTCGAGTACGTGACTGTCAGCTCCTCCTCGTACGATCCATCGGCGCTGGCCACCAAGCTGAACGAGAAGTCGGCGGACGGTTGGGACGTGGTCGCGATCGTTCCGACAGGCGGTGACGTGACCGCCTTCCTCCGCCGGGAGAAGGCCGCCGTGGCCCCCGCCGACGACGTGGCGGAGGCGGAGAGCGGGTCGGGGGTGCTCTCCGCTGCGAACGGCGACCTGCTCGGCTCGGCTCTCGCCGCCGGTGCGGCGCCAGAGACCGCTCCGGCCGCGGCCGAGGCCGCTCCGGCAGCCGCCGACTGGGCCGCGAGCAGTACCGCAGACGTCCCCACGTCGCCCGAGGTGGCCGACATCATGCCGGCCGCCGCGGACTGGGCGACGACGAGCACGACGACGGAACCCGAGCCGAGCCCGGTCACCGAACCCGGCGGCTGGGCCTACGAGCCGACCCCGGAACCCGCCCCCGCGGCCCCCTCCGAACCGGCTCCGCAACCCGCCTCTGCGCCTGAGCCGGCGGTCGAGGAGCCGAGCCCGTGGGCGACGAGCGCCACTGCGGAGATCGTCGATTCGACTCCGGCGGGGATCACCGCAGCGGCGAGCGCCGGCACGGCGGTATCGGCCGACAGCTACGAGGCGACCGCGGCGTACCACTCCGAAGCGGCTGCGGAACCCGTCGCCGCGTCGCCGATGGCACCGGCCGAACCCGCGCCCGCCCAAGCGCCGGAGCCCGAGCCGGCACCCGTGCCGACCGTCCCCGCGGGGTGGTACGCCGACCCCTCCGGGCGTTACGAACTGCGCTACTGGGACGGCATGCAGTGGACCGAGCACGTCGCCCGCGGCGGCCAGCAGTACACCGATCCGCCCGTCGCCTGACCGTCGGGCTCGCCGCCGTCCGCCTGGTCGACGGGGACCGAGGTCACAGGCTGCGCCGATGACCCACGGGTAGCATCCGCGCGATGCGCGCCACAGCGATCGGCCACGCCGGGATCCTGATCGAAACCCGTCAGGCCTCGATCCTGTGCGACCCCTGGTTCGAGCCGGCCTTCTTCGGGTCGTGGTTCGTCTTCCCCCGCAACGACCAGCTCGACGACTCGTTGCGGGCGAAGATCGAGAGCCCGGACTACCTGTACATCTCCCACATCCACGGCGACCACCTCGACCTGCCGTTCCTGCGCGAGCACGTCAGCCGGGAGGCCACCGTCCTGCTCCCCGGGTTCCCCACCCGCGAGTTGGAGCGGATCCTGCGCGGCCTCGGCTTCGGCAAGATCATCCGCACCCGTGACGGAGAAGAGGTCGATCTGGGCGACGGGCTGCGCATCGCGATCCACATCGAGACCTCGATCAGCGACGGACCCGGCGGCGACTCCGCGCTCGTCGTCAGTGACGGCACCTCCCGCCTCGTCAACCAGAACGACTGCCGCACGAGTGATCTCGCCGCGCTCGCCGCCCACGGACCGGTCGACCTGCTCTGGCTGCAGTACTCCGGGGCGATCTGGTACCCGATGGTCTACGACGAGCCGGCGCACACGATGCGCCAACTCGTCGATGCCAAGGTTGCCAGCCAGTTCTCCCGGGCGATGCGCTATGTCGAAGGGATCGACGCCCGTGCCGTGGTCCCCTCTGCCGGACCGCCGTGCTTCCTCGATCCGGAGCTGTTCGCCTTCAACGTCATCGACGGCGACGAGTTGTCGATCTTCCCCGACCAGGGCGCGATGCTCGCCCGTCTGCGTGACGAGTGGAAGGACAACGGGATCCTCGCCATCCCCGGTACGGCGATCGACGTCTCCCCGGAGGAGATCACCGTCACCCACCCGACGCCGGAGGCCGAGGTCGCCGCGATCTTCTCCGACAAGCGGGCCTACCTCGAGCGCTACCAGGCCGACTGGTCGGCGTGGTTGGACAAGCTGCACGCCGGGTGGATCCCGCCGCAGAGCGACCTCCTCCAACGCCTGCAGGACTGGTGGCACCCGCTGCTGGCGATGGCTCCTACGTTGCGCCAGGCGGTCGGGGCCAACGTGCTGCTCGTCGCCGGCGATCTCCCGGTGCTGATCGACTTCCCTGCAGGCGAGGTCCGCGAGCACGCCGGCGAGCCGTATTCGTTCCGGTTCGAGATCCAGCGCGAGCTGGTCGAGACGATCGCCGCCGAGCACGCCGTCGACTGGTCGAACGCCCTGTTCCTGTCCTGCCGCTTCCGCGCCTGGCGAGACGGGCCGTACAACGAGTACGTCTACAACTTCTTCAAGTCGCTGTCCGCGGAGCGGATGCGGCGCACCGAGGCGGAAGCCGTGCGCAAGCTCGCCCCGCCGGACGACACATCCGCCGAGATCCAGATCGGACCGTACGTCGTCGAGCGCTACTGCCCCCACCGGCAGGCCGACCTGAGCGTGTTCGGTGAGCTGGAGGACGGCGTGCTGCACTGCTCGATGCACGGGTGGGAGTTCGACCTCGCCGACGGGGGGCGCTGCCTGACCTCCACCGATCGGCCGATCCGCGTCCGGCGCGCCGACGAGGGGCGGCGTTGACCCGCACCCCGGAGACGTTGCCGCCGCGCCCAACCCGCCGGCGGCGTCAGTGCACCCAGACCTTGGACTTCATCGGCATCAGGTCCTGGGCCCAGATGTAGTCCATCGCCTTCACCGTGACCCGCACGCAGCCGTGCGACGCGGGGTAGTTGGGCACGTTGCCCGAGCCGTGGACGGCGATCCCCCCGACGAAGTACTTCGGGCGGTAGATCTTGCCCAGGTCGCCCTCCCACCAGCCTTCCTCGCGCTGGCGGTTGACCTTGAACGTGCCGTCAGGGGTCAGGGCGATCCCGGTGGCGATCTCGCCCGGCGTGTTCTGGTCGGGCTCGGAGTACGGCTCGCCGTTTCCGGTGGAGGTGTTCAGCGCCCACAGCGTGACGCCCCCACGGACGAAGAACAGCAGTTGGCGTTCCTTGTCGACCTCGGTCAGGTCGCCTTCGCGGGCGGTGGCCACGACACGGATCGGCATCGCATTGATCGAGTCAGCGGTCGCCTGGTCGACGATCCCCGTTGCCGGTAGCAGGTTGTACTTCTGGAAGGCCATCACCGCTTGGCGGGTGGTCACCCCGTAGGTGCCGTCGGTGCCCTCCAGCCAGAAGCCGAGGTCGAGCAGGCGTCGCTGGAGCGTGGCCGTCGCCTCACCGTCGGCCTTGCCCACCGCGGCGATCGGCTCATCCGGCGGGGGGACGCGGGTGAAGCCGGCGAACGGGTCAGCACTCGGTTCTTGTGTGCCGGGGTCCGCCGCCTGGCCCTCGCCGGCGGGAGGAACGCCGCTCGTGTCCGCAGCGGCCACCGGGTCGGTCCCCGGCGGGGGCACCGCGTCCACCGTCGCGCCGCTGGTCTGCGCCGAGACCTGTCCGGCGGGCGGCACGTCGTCGGGGAGGGTGAACGCGGGCACCGTGGTCGACGGGCCGACGATGACCACGTCGGCCTCTGCCCCGGCTGCGCCCGCGGACACGACGTCGCTCCCCGTGGTCGAGCAGCCGACCAGGGAACTTGCCACGATCGTCGCGAGCGCGATCGACGAACGCCGACGAACAACGAACACCGCCCGCCGAGCGTAACCACCTCGGAACATACGGCAGTGGGCATTCCGGCCTATTCCCGATCGCATCCCTCTCCGGTACTGCTGGTCAGAACGACGGCAGCTCGAACCAGATCGTCAGCGAGTACTTCACCCCGGAGGTCAGCTCGCCCGAGGCGTGCGGATGGGTGACGAGCGACGGCCAAGCGAGCAACTCACCGACCAGGAGGGATTCGTTCGACGCGTCCTGGCGGGGGAACTCGAGCACCCCTCCGGTGTACGCGTCGTTGAGCTTGACCGACGCGGAGACCTGGGCGACGTCGTGGTGCAGGCGGAGCTCGGTCTGTTCCCCGAGCGCGTAGCGGATGACGAACGCGTCGCGCAGCCCGTGGTAGTCGATCAGCGGCCAGGCCTCGCGCAGCACCGGCCAGATCCGCTCTCCGAGATCGTTCTCGACGTGCGTGTACAGGCGCGGGCTGATCGCCGCGAGAGAAACCTCGTGTCCGGGGACAGGATCGTCCGGTTGGGCGGCGAACGCCCCGCTCGCCTCTGCGGCACGGATCAGCGCGGCGCAGAACCCCGGCGTCCAGCACGGCGTCGCGTACAGGTCGGGACCGATCCGGCGGAGCGAACCCGGTCCCCCGGATCGCCCGTCGCCGGCCCGGCCAGGACCGGGGTCGATCGCCCCTTCGTAGGCGAGGATCCGGCGCAGGTCGTCGGGTTCGTCGATCACGGGTTCCGATGCTGCCAGCTCACCGCCGGGCCCCGAGCACCTCGGGCGGTGGCTGCCACGGATCACGGGTCAGCCGGGCGACATCGAAGCGGGCGACGAGCTCGCCGAGCGCGGGTCGCTCGCCGGGCGCGGCGAGCCCGAGGCTCGTGGCGAGCAGGCCGAGGACGTCACCTGGGGTGAGACCCGCGGCGCGGAGCTCGGCAAGGGTCACCGAGCCGTGTCGTTTGGCCAGGCGGCTGCCGTCGGGCCCGATGACGAGGGGGACGTGCAGATGGCGGGGCGGGGCGAGACCCAACAGCCGGGCGACGAACACCTGGCGCGGTGTGGACGCGAGCAGGTCGTCACCGCGCACCACCTCGCTGATGTGTTGGGCGGCATCGTCGACGACGACCGCCAGGTTGTACGCCGGCACACCGTCGTTGCGCTGGACGACGACGTCGTCGACCACGGCGCGCAACGGGCCGGCGAGGCGGTCGACGAGAGCGATCTCCTCGCCCCCGGCATCGAGGCGGAGCGCGGCGGGTCGCCCGTCGCGCTCGTGGGCTCTGCGCTGAGCGGCGCTCAGGCGCCGGCAGGTCCCCGGGTAGGTGCCCTCGGGGAACGCCCCATGGGCCGCCGCGGCCGCCTCACGGATCTCCCGCCGGGTGCAGTAGCAGCGGTACAGGTGGCCACCGGCATCGAGCTCGGCGATCGCTGCCCGGTAGCGCTCGAAGCGTTCCGACTGGCGCACGACCGGGCCGTCCCAGTCGAGGCCGAGCGCAGTGAGGTCGGCAAGGTGGCCGTGCTCGTGCTCGGGACGCGCCGTGAGCGGGTCGAGGTCCTCCATCCGCACGACGAACCCGCCACCGGCGCAACGAGCGGCGAGCCACGCGACCAGCGCGGTGCGCAGGTTGCCGAGGTGGAGCGGACCTGTCGGGCTCGGGGCGAACCTCCCACGTGGACGTGGCTGCACGTGGGGAGTCTGCCGGGCAAGAACCGCCTCGTGGCGAACAGGCCGACTACCGTGACGCGGTGGCCGCAGTGTCGCGCACCGGTCCGCGTTCCGAGACGGCGTTCGATTACGGGCTCGGACCGAGACAACCGATCGACGAGGAGCTGTGGCGCGAGCCGATGCTCTGGTCCGGTCGCCTGGCGTTGATCACCGTCGCCTGCGCCGCACCGTGCGTCGTCGGCGGGGCGATCGCCTTCCACGACCGTCTGACCCACCGCCGGGCGGTGGGGATGGCCACCGCGGCCACCGCGGTCGGCGTCGCCGCGCTGGTCGTCGCCCTGATCACCCGGGGGCGACCGGCGAGCGGCGACGTGCTCTGGCCAGCACGGGCACGGGTCACCGTGTTCGGGGCCTACGGCCTGCTCTGCGCGGCGTTGCCCTGGGTCGTGCGTGGCCCGGGGAACACCGTCTACGGGTCCACGCTGGCCTTCCCCCTGTCCGCGCTCGCTCTGGCCGTCGTCGTCTTCGCCCCCGTGCAGCGCTGGTTCCGGCTGTTCGTCGCCGGTGTCGGCGGACCGACCGCGCTGTGGGCCGTGATCCACGGCACGGCGCTCGCCTACCACGCCGTCGGGACAGCGGTCGTGATCCTCACCGCCGTGCTCCTGCACCGGGAGATCCACCGCCTGGTGCTGCGCACGCTGACGGCACGGCTGCGCCACCAGGCGTTGCTCGAAGCGGTCGAGCGTGATCGGGTGCGCATCGAGCAAGCCAACGCGATGCTCGAACAGGCCAACGACCGCCTCGGACACCAGGCGACCCACGACTCGCTGACCGGTGTGCTCAACCGCCGCGGCCTGGAGCAGCGGCTGGCGCGGTTCCTCTCCGAATCGCGCGTCGCCCAGCGCCACGTGACGGTCCTGTTCTGCGACCTCGACCGGTTCAAGATGGTCAACGATTCGCTCGGCCACGCGGCGGGCGACCGGATCCTCGTGCTCACCGCCGAGCGGATCGCCGCTGCGCTGCCCGACGGTGCGTTGCTCGCCCGGCTCGGGGGCGACGAGTTCGTCGCTGTCGTCGCCTTCCACCGTGCCGAGCCCGATCCCAGCGCGGCGGGGGTGGCCCTCGCCGACTCGGTGCGCACCGGGGTCGGTTCGCCGATGACCTTCGAGGATCGCGAGTTCGTCGTCACGACCACGATCGGCGTCGCCCTCGTTCCCGCCACCGGTGGGTTCGACCTGGACATCCTCCGCCACGCCGATCGCGCTCTGCACTACGCCAAGTCGGCGGGGCGTGACCGCGCCGAGCTCTTCGGCGAGCACGCGATGTCCCGCTCGTCGCCCTCCCTCGACGACGAGCATCAGGTCCGCCAGGCGATCGAACGCGGTGACATCGTCCCCTGGTACCAGCCGATCGTCGACGGGCGCGACGGACGCGTCGTCGGGGCGGAGATGCTCGCCCGCTGGGTCGCCCCCGACGGCCGGGTGCTGCGCGCTGCGGAGTTCATCGACGCTGCGGGCGACTCCGGGATGCTCGAGCGGCTCTCCGAGGTGGTCATCGCCCGCGGCGTCGCCGACGTGACCGGATGGGACCGCGCCGGACTGCCACCCGGGTTCCGTGTCAGCGTCAACCTCCCGCCGCGCTTCGTCAGCCGCACGTCACGCAACGAGCGCCTGATCGTCCTGCTCGCCGCCGCTCCTCACCGCCGGATCATCGCCGAGGTCTCCGAACGGAGCGTGCTCGACGACCTCGAGCTCGCCGCCGAACGGTTGGCCGAGCTCCGTGCCCTCGGACTGCAGGTCAGCATCGACGACTTCGGGGTGGCCAACGCGTCGCTCGCCCTGCTCCGGCGGATGCCGCTCGACGGAGCCAAGCTCGACCGATCGTTCGTCGCCGGACTCGCCGACGACGTACGCGATCAGGCGCTCGCCGCCGGACTGATCCGGCTGACCACCGAGCTGGGCCTGACGGTGATCGCCGAAGGGGTGGAGGACGAACGGCAGGCTGCCACCCTGCGCCGCTTCGGTTGCCACCTGCACCAGGGCTACTTGTACGGCGAAGCGGTCGCCGCGGCGGACTTCGCGGCTCGGATCGGGGTCGGACCCGAGACCACCCTGGCGGCGACCTGCCCGAGCCTCCCCCAGCCGCTCCCAGCAGCCGGGTGCCGTCAGGCGCGCGTGTTGCCCAACCAGCTCGCGTAGAGACCGGCGTAGATCCCACCGCGCACGACCAGCTCGTCGTGCGAACCCACCTCGACGAGACGACCAGCGGCGAAGACGAGGATCAGGTCGGCCGCCTGAGCGGTGGACAGCCGGTGGGCGATCGCGACCGTGGTGCGGCCTTCGCCGAGGCGGGTCATCGCCCGGGCGATCGCCTGCTCGGTGTCCGGATCGACGGCGCTCGTCGCCTCGTCGAGGATCAGCAAGCCGGGCGAGCCGACCTGGGCCCGTGCCAGGGCGACGAGCTGCCGTTCACCGACGGAGAGCTGGTCGCCACGTTCACCGACGCGGGTCGCCAACCCGTCGGGCAGCCCGGCGAGCCACTCGTCGAGCCCGAGCGCGTCGAATGCGGCGACGATCTCCGCGTCGTCCGCCGAGGGCCGGCCGAGACGCACGTTCGTCGCCAGGTCGGTGTCGAAGAGGAACCCGTCTTGAGGGACGAGGCGGATCGCGTCCAGGCGTGACGACGGGGAGACCGTGCGCAGGTCGACACCACCGATCTCGATCACCCCCGAGATCGGGTCGGCCAGGCGGCAGAGCAGCTTGGCGAACGTCGTCTTGCCCGAACCGGTCTCCCCGACGACGGCGACATGGGTCCCGGCGGGGATCGAGACCGACACGTCGTCGAGCACGAGCGGACCACCAGGGAGATAGCGGAACGAGACGCCCCGAGCCTCGACCGCCATCGCCCCGGAGGGCAACGTGTTCCCCGGGTCGGGTTCGGGGATCTCCACCGGGAGATCGAGCACGCCGAGGATCTTGCGCAAGCCGGCGATCGCGTTCTGCGTCCGGTCGAAGCTCTCCGACAGCTCGGCGAGCGGTTCGAGAAACAAGCTGACGAGGAAGATCATCGCCACCAGCCGCCCCGAGGTGAGGCCCCACCCCGGGCCGAACCAGGCACCGACGCCGACGACGGCGGCGATCGCCAACGCCCCGAACGCGTCGCCGGTGGGGAACACGATCGCCCCGAACAGGTTGGCCCGGATCTGGTGGCGGTACTGGCGGTCGACCGCGGCGCGGATGCGCGCATTGGTCCGCTCCTCCAGGCCGTAGGCACGGACCACCGCGGCCCCGGTCACCCCTTCACCGATCTCGTTGAGGACGGCGCCGATCTGGGTCCGCAAGCGGTCGTAGGCGCGGATCATCCCCCGCTGGAGGAGGCGCATCAGCGGGTAGAGGGGGATCAGGACGACGACGACGACGAGCGTCAGGCGCCAGGAGTAGACGAACATCACGACCAACGTCCCCGACATCAGGGCGAGGCTGATCACCCAGCTGATCGCTCCCCATTCGAGGAACTGGGCGATCGTCTCGATGTCGTTGGTCACCCGGCTGACGAGTGCACCGCGGCGCTCCTCGTTCTGGACCGAGATCGACAGCCGGTGGATGTGGCGGAACGTCGCGTCGCGCACCCGGTACAACGCGTTCTCCGCCGCCCACCAGACGCGCAACGAGGTAAACCGCTGGGCGACGGCGACGGCGACGACGACCACCAAGGCGACGGCACAGATCGTCGCGATGAAACCGGTGTGCAGCCGCCCGCCATCGAAGCCGTGGTCGAGCACCTGCTGGAACAGGAGCGGGACGGTGAGCCGCCCGATCGCGGAGAGCACCGCCATGGCGACGGTCGCCCACAGCCCGACGCGCAACTCGGGGGCGACGACCAGGCCCCGGCGCAGGACGCCGAGCGAGGACTCCTCCGCGGACTCGACGACGGTCGTCACCCGCGGGGTGGCCGATACGGCGCTCACGTTCGCTGCACCGCGTCGTAGTCGCCCTCCGCCTCGACGCGGGAGAGCTCCTCGTCGAGCTGCGCACCGAGCTCGTCGTCGGTGGTCGGCGGGGCGAGCTCCGGATCGTCGGCCGCGTCGCTGGCCGCGAGCCGGGCTTCTTCCTCGATCCGCTCGTAGGCGCGGACCATCGCCTCGTAGGCGGGGGTCGTGGCGAGCAACTCCGCATGGGTCCCGCTGGCCGCGACCTTCCCGTCGCTGACGAACACGACGTGATCGGCGAGGGAGATCGTCGACACCCGGTAGGCGACGACGATCAGCGTCGTCTGCAACTCGGCGCGCAGCCCGGCGAGGATCCGCGCCTCGACGACCGGATCGACCGCGCTCGTCGCGTCATCGAGGATCAGCACCCGCGGCGTGCGCACGAGGGCGCGAGCGAGGGCGACGCGCTGGCGCTGCCCACCGGACAGGGTCACACCCCGCTCGCCCATCTGTGTCGCGTAACCGTCGGGCAGGGCGGTGATGAACCGGTGCGCCTGGGCCAACGTGGCCGCGGCGACGACCTCGTCGTCGCTCACGGGAACTCCGAGGGTGATGTTGTCGCGCACCGACGTGGCGAACAGGAAGCTCTCCTGGAAGACGACGGCCACGTCGGTGCGCAACGCGGCGGGATCGAGCTCGCGCAGATCGGCCCCGCCGATGCGCACCGTGCCGGCGAGCGGATCGGCGAGGCGGACGAGGAGTTGCGCGAGGGTGGACTTCCCCGCCCCCGTCGCGCCGACGACGGCGACGGTCGACCCGGCCGGGGCGTGCAGGCTCAGCCCGTCGAGCACCGCGATGTCGCCGTAGCGGTAGTGGACGTCGTCGGCCCGGACCTCGAGGGGACCGTCGGGGAGGCGCTGGGACCCGCTCGCCGGGGGGAGGGTGACCGGTTCGTCGAGCACGGCGCGTATACGCGCGTGGCCGACGAGGGAGCGGGGGAAGTCGAACAGCAAGTAGGAGATCACCCGCAGCGGTGCGGTGAGCAAGGCGAACAACGTGGCGAACTGGACGAGCACGCCGACGGTGATCGCTCCGCTGGAGATCCTCCACGCCCCGAGGGCGAACAGGGCGACGGTCGCCAGGCTGGGCAGGGAATCGACGGCCGGATCGAAGTTGGAGCGAATCCGGCCCATCGCCAGGCGTTGGCGGCGCAACTCGTCGGCTTCTCCGGCGAGACGCTCGGCCTCGCGGCCCTCCAGGCCGAGTGTCTTGACCACGAGCGCGCCGTCGAAGCTCTCGTGGGCCACGTTGGAGACCTCCCCCACCTGTTCCTGGGCTCGTCGAGCGAGCGGTTCGAGGCGGCGGGTGAACACGACGTTGAGCACCGCGAGAGCAGGGATCAGGGCCAACCCGACGATCGCCAGGACCCAATCGGTGAGAAGCAGGGCGACGACGGCGATGACGATGATCAGGATCACCGCCGTCGAGTACGGCAGCGGGTGGAGCAGATCGGTGGCCGCGTCGACGTCCGCTTCGGCGTGGGCAAGCAGCTCCCCGGTCGGCGTCGAGCGGTGGTAGGCGAGCGGCAGTTCCTGGTACTTCTCGGCGACCCGGGTGCGCAGCGTCGCTTGCGTGCGCCCGACGAACATGCCCGCGAAGTAGCGGCGGCCGACGATGCCCAGGCCGCGTAGGAGGGCGACGCCGACGATCGCAGCCATCGCTGCGATCACCGTTCGCCCACCGATCCGCTCCGGCCCGTCGAACGCGGGCGTGATCACCGTGTCGGTGATCCGTCCGAAGACGACGCTCGTGCCGACGGTCGTCGCCGCGTACACCGCGGCGCTGGTCACCGCGACGACGAACGGAGCGGGGTGCATGCGGACGTAGGAGGCGACGAGCGCGACGCCACGGGACACGATCTTGCCAACCGGCGCGTCAGCGTCGCTCGCTCGGATGTCGCTGGCGCCCACGATCTGCTCCCCTCGAACGCAGCGCTTCAACGTAGCGGCCGGCGGGATTCTCGCGTCGTCGATTTCCCGGTCGCCGGCGGTCGGCAAGCACCGTCGGGGACTGCCGGGTATGTCCGCCGCCTCGTGGAACAAGGCGCCCTCCGCAGACGTTGAGGGACGACGTGACGGATGCTCCGCTACGGCTGTCCGTGCTCGACCTCGCGCCGGTCAGCGACGGGGCGAGCGTCGGCGACGCGCTGCGCGCCTCGATCGCCCTCGCCCGCCGGGTGGAGCAACTCGGGTACCACCGCGTGTGGGTCGCCGAGCACCACAACATGCCCGGGATCGCCAGCTCGGCGCCCGCGGTGCTCCTCGCCCACCTCGCCTCGGTGACCTCGACGATCCGCCTCGGCTCGGGCGGGGTGATGCTCCCCAACCACTCCCCGCTCGTCGTCGCCGAGCAGTTCGGGATGCTCGAGGCTCTTCACCCGGGACGGATCGATCTGGGCATCGGACGCGCCCCGGGCACCGATCCGCTGACCGCCCAGGCGTTGCGCCGCAGTCGCTACGGAGGCGCCGACGACTTCCCCGAGCAGCTCGACGAACTGCGCTCCTACTTCACCGGCCGGTTCCGCAGCGGGCATCCCTTCTCCCGGATCACCGCCGTTCCGGGGACCGGCCACATGCCGGCGCTGTGGCTGCTCGGATCGAGCGATTACAGCGCGCATGCGGCCGGTGTGCTCGGCCTGCCGTTCTCCTTCGCCCACCACTTCATGGCGGCCAACACCGGCCCCGCGCTGGCCGTCTACCGGCGCTCGTTCCGCGCGTCGGACGACCGTGCCGAGCCGTACGCGATGCTCGGGGTGAACGTGATCTGCGCGGCGACCGACGCCGAGGCGCACCGGCTGGCCAAGCCGGGGCTGATGTCCTTCGTCCGCCTCCGCCAGGGGCATCGGACGACGTTGCCGTCCGACGGGCACGCCGCCGGGTACGAGTTCACCGCAGTCGAACAGAGGATCATCGCCGAGCGAGCGTCGAGCCAGATCGTGGGCTCCCCGGCCACGGTTGCCGGAGAGCTGGTCGCGCTCGCCGAACGATTCGCCGTCCCGGAGCTGATGCTGACCACTATGGTCCACCGGCCGGCCGACCGGCTGCGCTCCTACGAGCTGATCGCCGACGCTCTCGCCCTCGCACCGCGCCCGGTGCCCGAACCCGTGGAGACCACCCGATGACGATCGAGATCACCGAGGCCCTCGCCTTCGCCGGCCAGCAGACCAGCGGTGTGTTGATCACCAGCAGAGCCAACGGGCGACCGCAGGTGTCGAACATCGTCTTCGGCCTGGTCGACGGGACGATCAAGATCTCGATCACCGCCGATCGGGCGAAGTACCGGAACATCGTGCGCAACCCGGCGGTGACCTTGCACGTGACCAAGCCCGACTTCAGCGCCTATGTGGTCATCGACGGCGCCGCCTCCGTCGCCCCGGTGGTCACCGACCCCGGCGACGCGACGGCCGACGAGCTCGTCGCCCTGTACCGCTCGATCGCCGGCGAGCATCCGGACTGGGACGCGTACCGCAGCGCGATGATCGCCGACCGGCGTACGGTCGTGACGATCACCCCCGAGTACGCCTACGGGATGCCCAACCGGACCGGTTGGTGACGACCCGGTGGACCGACCCCGCGTCGTCCTCGTCCTCGGCGGAGGAGGGCAGGTGGGGATCGGCCGGCCCGAACCGCGGCGTCGCTGGCGCGGCCCGCCCCCTACGGCACCCGCCGGCGTTCCCCGACGACGCTGCGGTGTGCTAACGGTGACGGGATGAGCGACATGCCAGACGGAGCGGAAGCGTTCGACGAGGCGCTGCTCGGACGCGACGGGACCGGGCTGAGCGACGAGGCGGCGATCGACATCGACGCCGACGAGCCGATCGGCCTGCCCTTCGCCGACGCCGACGTGACCGACGAGTCGTTCGCCGAGCGGGACATGCGCACCGAACCGGAGGTGTGGGAGGAACGCCCGGTGACGGGCGTCGGTGGCGCTGCCGACGAGCGGCTCGAGCAGATCCTCGACGATTCTGGAGCGGTGGTCGACGAGCCGGGGTTGTCGCTCGAACGGACCGACATCGAGCCGCCGGCGGAGCAGTCTCCCGAGGATTGACGCCGGACTCGCCGGGCGCTGGGGTGCGGCGAAGACATGCAGGGTCGCTGACGAGAGGGAGGATCGATGACGTCGACGGGTGTGATCGTCACCGGAGGTGGCTCCGGGATCGGCAGGGCGAGCGCGCTCGCTCTCGCCGCGGCCGGGCGGCCGGTCGCGGCATGGGACCTCGATGGCTCGAAGGCCGCGGCGGTCGCCGAAGAGGTGATCACCCGGTACGGCGTCGACGCGATCGGCATCGCCATCGACGTGCGTGACACCGGCGAGTTCCGCAGCGCGATCGACGCCAGCCGGGGCGCGCTGGGGACGCTCGGCGGGCTCGTCCACGCCGCCGGCACCGCCGGGGTCAGCCCGATCGACGTCCTCGACGGTGCGGTGTGGGAAGCGACGATCTCCGTCCATCTCAGCGCCGCCGCCTTGCTGTTGCGCGATCTGGCCGGTGACTTCGCCGCCAACGACGGCTCGGCGGCGGTGCTCATCTCCTCGATCGAGGGGATCGTCGCTCACGCGGCGATCCCTGCCTACTGCTCGGCCAAAGCAGGGATGCTCGGACTGACCCGCTCTGCCGCCGCCCAACTCGGCGCGAAGGGGATCCGGGTCAACGCGATCTGCCCCGGGTTCATCGAGACGCCGCTGTTCTCCCCAGCGGTGGCCACGCCCGAGGCGCTCGCCGTGTACGAGACGCGCATCCCCCTCGGCCGCCTCGGACGCGCGGAGGAGATCGCCGCGGTGGTCCGCTTCCTGCTCTCCGAGGAGGCCTCCTACCTCACCGGCGCGGAGATCGTCGTCGACGGGGGCGTGTCCCACACCGTGTTCTGAATCCCCTCCCCGGAGCCGGCCTCACAGGCCGCGGGGACAGTTGGTGAAGCGCTCCTGGGCCGGCGACCAGTACCAGCCACCACCGGCCAGGGTCCCGCCGTCGGTGGGGACGTTGTGGCCGGTGACGAACGCGGACAGGTCGGAGGCGAGGAACAACGCGACCCGGGCCTGGTCTTCGGGCCAGCCGAGGCGCCCGATCGGCGCCCACGCCGGCCACAGCTCCTCGTAGCCGCGCGACCGGCGGATGTAGTCGACCTGCGGAGTCTGGGTGAGGTCCGGGCCGATCGCGTTGACCCGCACCCCGAACCGTCCGTAGCTCACCGCGAGCGATGTCGTGAAGTGCGCCGCAGCAGCCTTCATCGCCGCGTACACCGGCTCACCGGGGTAGCCGCGCATCGCCTCCACGGAGTGGACGTTGACGATCGCCCCCCCACCAGAATCGACCATCGAGCCGATGAACGCGCGGGTCACGGCGAAGATGTGGAACAGGTTGATCTCGTACATCTTCTGCCACGACTCGGGCGTCGACTCCTCGAAGCGGACCAGCGGGCGCCAATCACCGACGTTGTTGACGAGCACGTCGACGCGCCCGTGGCGCTCGAGCACGGCGGCGGCCAGGCGTTCCCCGCCGTCGCGTTCGGTCACGTCGATCACGTGAGCATGGGCGGTGTTCCCCGCGGTGGAGATCTCGGCGAGCTTCGCCTCGGCCCGTTGCGGATCGATCTCGGCGATCTCGACAAGCGCCCCGTGGGCGGCGAACAGGCTGCTGATCGCTCCGCCGATGCCGTCGCCCCCTCCGGTGACGACCGCGACCTTGCCGTCGAGGAGGCGGTTCCAGTCATCGATCGGCACTGGGTGCGGGTACTCGTAGTCGGCCACGGCGCGGAACCTAGACCACCTCACGATCAGCTCTGCCAGTCGCAAACGGTCGCCGAGCACCGCTAGCGACTGGCAGACCGGTCGCCAGCGGCGGCCTCCGCCCGCTCGGGCCGGGGACGGCGAGCGGTCGTAGCCTCGGCTGATGGACTCCGCGGCGCTCGTCCCGTTCCGTGTCGAGGTACCCGAGGCGGTGCTCATCGATCTGCACGAGCGGCTCGATCGCACCCGCTGGCCGGATCCGTCCCCGGCGGGGCCGTGGGAGGACGGCACCGATCTGGACGAGCTGCGCGCCCTGTGCGACCACTGGCGCCACCGCTTCGACTGGCGTGCGGTGGAGGATCGCTTGAACGCCCACGAGCAGTTCGTGACGACGGTCGACGGCCAGCGGATCCACCTCCTCCACGTCCGCTCACCACGCCGGGACGCGATCCCATTGCTGCTGTGCCACGGATGGCCCGGTTCGGTGCTCGAGTTCGAGGC
>CAZQEJ010000049.1:0-5425 GCA_964592165.1 uncultured Ilumatobacteraceae bacterium
CCGGATCGACGTCGACGCGTCATGAAGCTCGCCGTCCTCAGGCGGCGTGTGACGTCGCCCGCATGTCGAGCGAGGCGCGCACGATCTCGCCGCGCAGCATGGCGTCGATGGCGTCCTGCACCCCGTCGAGCGGCCACACCTTCGACACCTGCGAGGTGACGTCGAGGTCGCCCTGCTCGGCGAGGCGGATGATCTCGGGGAGATCGACGAACGGATCGCAGGCCCCGTTGAGCGCGCCTTTGATCGTCGTGCCCTCGATCATCATCCGGTTGATGTCGAAGGTCGCCCGGGAACCGTCGGGCGGCTGACCGACGACGGCGACTCGCCCACCACGGCCCACCGTGTGCACGGCCGCCTCCACCGCCGACGGGGCGCCGCTGCACTCGAGAACCGCATCGATGTCCTCACCGGCGACAGCACGGATCTGCGCCGCCACCTCGGCCGGGGTGTCGCCGGGCGCGACGAGGACGAAGGCGTCGGCGCCGTAGCGTGCCGCCGGCTCCGCCTTGCTCTGGTGGATGTCGACGGCGACCACTCGGGCGGCGCCCTGCAATCGAGCGACCTGTACAGCGTTCACGCCCACCCCGCCGATGCCGATCACGACAACGACGTCGCCGGCTCCGACCTCGGCGACGTTGCGCACGTTGCCGTACGCCGTGCTCACCGCGCAGCCGATGAGCGCCGCGGCGGCAGGGTGCAGGCCGCCGTAACGGTAGACCTGATCGCGGTGGACGACGATCTCAGTGGCGAACGAGCCCACGCGGGCCATCGCATACGCCGGGCGTCCTCGCCACCGGAACGGTTGCCCGCCGGCGAACCCGGTCGCACACAGCGCGAACTTGCCGCGCCGGCACTGACGGCAGCGGTGGCACGGCTTCTGACAGCCGACGACAACGGCGTCACCCGGCGCCACCGACTCGACGTCAGCGCCGCAGGCGACGACGATCCCGGCCGCCTCGTGGCCGAGCACGACCGGCGCGTCCCGCCGGCGGCGCATCATCGTCACGTCGCTGTGACACACCCCCGAGGCGACGACATCGATGCGGAGCTCCTCTGCCGTCGGGTCGCGCACTTCCAGCTCGTCGGTGACGATCAGCTCGCCGTCGACGCAGATCACGCCTCGCATGCCGGCTCTCCTCTCGCCGCACCACGTAGTCCCGGCGGCAACCGTCCCGTGCGCCTGCCCATCGCGCCCGAGGGCTTCCCCGTCGGTCTCAGGCAGGGAGGTGCCATTGAGCCTCGAGGATCTGGCCAAGGCTGACGAGGCCGCAGGCGACGACGTCGGTCCAGATGAAGGCCTGCACCATGGTCGTCGCCAGCGCGGCCGGGTCGCCGGGCCGGAAGACTCCGGCGATGTCGATGCGGCCGGCCAGCGGACCGGCCGCCGCCACGTGCACGTCGGCGATCAGCGCCTCGAGGGCAGCCTCGTCGCGCACCCGGAACCCGCAGTGGAAGGCGCGCTGAGGGATCCGTCGGCGCACCTGGGCGAAGACTCCGGCAGCCTCACCGGCCGACGAGCGCAGCGCCTCCTCGAACGCCTGCTGCTCGGCCGTGGCCTCGGACGCATAGAACACGTTGTTCGAGTAGTCGCCTTCCGACGGGTCGACGAAGGCGGTGAAGAACACCCCGCCGCGATCGACGACCTGGCAGCCAAGGACGGTGAACACCTCCTTGGCGAGATCCCGTTCACCGGGCGCGTAGAGGAACTCGACGTGGGTGATCGACCGATCCATCATCGTGTCTCCCGTCGCCGCGGCGCGGCGAGCATCGGCACGATCGAGCAGCGTGGACGCCGGCAGCTCACGATCCGCGTCATCGTCATCCCCCAGGGTCCAGCGAGCAGGCACGGCGAGCACCGTGAATCGGGGCAGCAGGCCGGACCGTCCTGCCACCGAGCCCCGGTGCCAGTCTGGAGCCGGCGGTCCGAGCTGTCAAGCGTCGCCGGGCGCCGGCCGGCGTGGTCGTCGCGAGGCTCCTCGGTGGACCGGAACGATCGGTCCTGCGTGGTGGGGACGTCAGCGGCCGCGGCGGCGCGGCGCAGCGAGCCGCCCGAAACGCCGGATCTGCTCGGCGTCGCCCGGGCGGACGTCGGCCCGGCGCACGAACGTCATCCGCACCGTCACCCCCTCCACCGGCCCGGCGGTCTCCACTCGCCGCGCGTCGCCGACCCACAGGGTCCCCGGGATCGCCTCCGATGAGCTGTCGACGACGAGCTCGGCGACGATCCGCTCCATGTCACCCCGTCCCCGCTTCCCGCCGGCGCTGCGGACGACCGTCTCGCCGCTGACCCCGGCGACGCCGTAGAGGGTGAGCGCGCCGAGCGGGTCATCCGGGCGGAACAGTTGGCCGGAGCCGGTCACGGCGGCGACGAACTCGGCGAGCGCCTCGGAGCGGTAGAGGAGGCGGAACAGCGAATCGGCGGCAAACAGGTCATAGGTGATCACCCGCGACGGTGATCCGGCCGCGAGGGGAGCGAGCTCCGCCACCTCGGCGCGCATCGCGTCGAGCGTCTCACCGGCGACGAAGCCGGGGAGCGCGCACCACCCGTCCTCCTCCCATTCGCCGGCCGCCCGGTCGACCGCCGCCGCGTATCCCGCGAGCGTCGGGTCGTGGAGCGGGTAGCGCCCGCTGTCGATCAACTCCACCGCCTGTTGCACCGCCCGCGACCCTACCCAGCGGGACGGCCCGCCGTCCCTGAGTCGGCCGGCCCCGAACGAGAATGGGCCGCGCGTACGATCGCCGGTCATGCCGATCCATCTGCGTGCCGAGCCCGGCGACTACGCCGCGGCGGTCCTCTGCCCCGGCGATCCGCGACGGGCGACGTACATCGCCGAGACGTTCTTCGATCCCGGGGCGCGCTGCGTGAACACCGAGCGGGGGATGCTCGGCTACACGGGGACGTTCGCGGGCAAGCCGATCAGCGTGCAGTCGACCGGGATGGGTGCACCCTCCGCGGGGATCGTCGTCGAGGAGTTGATCCAGCTCGGGGCGACGCGCCTGATCCGCGTCGGGACGTGCGGTGGGTTGCAGCCGCAGATGCGCATGGCCGACACGGTCGTCGCCCTCGCCGCCAGTGCCGACGATCCCAACGCGCTTCGCTACGCGGCGATGCCCGGGTACGCGCCGAGCGCGTCGTGGTCGCTCGTCGCCGCCGCGGTCGCCATAGCCCAGGCCGCGGGCGTACGCACGCATGTCGGCCCGATCGTCACCAGCGGCCTATTCTACGACCCCGACCCGACGGCGTTCGCCCGCTGGGCGCACCTCGGCCACCTCGCGGTGGAGATGGAGGCGGCGATGATGTACACGATCGCCGCGGTCAAGCGGGTCGAGGCGGTCGCCCTGATGGCCGTCACCGACCTCCTCGCCACCGACGGCTCGACCGTGCGGATCGGCGACGAGGAGCTGCGCGCCGGTGTGGACACCATGATGCGGATCGCTTGCCAGGTGGCCGTCAGCTGACGGTCGGCGGACCGGCAGGCACCGGATCCGGCGGGGTCAGACGAGCCCGAGCTCCTTGACCGCGTCGCGCTCCTCGACGAGCTCAGCTGCGGAGGCGTCGATCTTCGCCCGGGAGTAGTCGTCGATGTCGAGGCCCTGGACGATCGAGTACTTGCCATCCGCGCACGTGCACGGGAACGAGGAGATCACACCCTCGGGCACGCCGTAGCTGCCGTCGGAGGGGACGGCCATCGACACCCAGTCGCCGGGAGCGGTGCCCAGCGCCCAGGAACGGATGTGCCCGATCGCCGCGTTCGCCGCGGACGCGGCCGACGACGCGCCTCGGGCCTCGATCACCGCCGCGCCGCGCTTGGCCACGGTGGGGATGAACGTGCCGTCGACCCAGGCGTGGTCGCCGGCGGCCTCGTACGCGTTGCGCCCACCGACCTCGCAGTGGAACAGGTCGGGGTACTGCGTCGTGGAGTGGTTGCCCCAGATCGTCATCTTCTTCACGTCGGCGACCGTCGCCCCGAGCTTGGCGGCGATCTGAGTCATCGCCCGGTTGTGGTCGAGGCGGGTCATCGCCGTGAACCGGCCCGGGTCGAGGCTGGGCGCGTTGGACTGGGCGATCAGCGCGTTGGTGTTCGCCGGGTTGCCGACGACGAGCACCTTCACGTCGCGCCTGGCCGAGTCGGACAGCGCCTTGCCCTGGGGCTTGAAGATCCCCCCGTTCGCGTTGAGCAGGTCGGAGCGCTCCATGCCGGCCTTGCGCGGCATCGCGCCGACGAGCAGGGCGACATCCGCGTCACCGAAGGCGGTGTTCGCATCGTCGGTGCAGACGACGCCGGCGAGCAAGGGGAACGCACAGTCGTCGAGCTCCATGCGCACACCGTCGAGCGCCTTGAGCGCCGGGGTGATCTCCAAGAGCTGGAGGATCACCGGGGTGTCCGGGCCGAGCATCGCCCCCGAGGCGATGCGGAACAGCAGCGAGTAACCGATCTGACCGGCAGCGCCGGTCACCGCGACACGAACGGGAGACGTCATGCCCCCGAGCGTATGCCCCCACCCACACTCCCTCCCAAGCCCCCTCCCCGTTGCCGAACTTTGGAGGAAGTTGCCGTGTGAGAGCCGGACAACCTCCAAAGTTCGCCGACCTGAGAGCCGGACAACCTCCAAAGTTCGCCGACCGGGGCGGCGGTCAGGGGCGGTGGGGGCAGAGCTCGGCGTGGCGGAGGGCGTGCAGGGCGAGCAGTTCGGTGATCACCGCGTCGAAGTTCTTCGCCAGCTCCACGTCGGTCACCCGGTCGATCTGCCACCCGAGGGCACGCGCCCGCCGGTCGCGGGCCTTGTCGCTCTGCGCATCGAGCCGGCCCCCGTGCCACGTCACGTGATCGACCTCGAGGCCCCATCGGCACCTCGGGTCGGCGCCGTCGACGTGGATCATCGTCCCCTCCGGCAGGCGCAGGGCGAACTGGCGGACGAGCACCAGCCCTCGCCGTTCGAGGGCGCGTAGGACACGCAGCTCGAGGTCGGAGTCGGCTGGCTTCTGCCAGGCGGCCCGCTGCGACGTGACCCGCCTCGCCCGAGCCGTCCCCTTGCGCCCCCGCTTGCCCAGCCGGGCGAGCGTCCGCCACAGCTCGGGCATCGTGCAGTACCTGTCGAGGATCTGTTCGGTCACCGATTCGAACGACTCGTCACCGAGCCAGGCCGCAAGATCGAACCACAGCCGGCGCGGCGTCGCGAGGCGGATCCCGTCGTCGCGCTCGACCGCGTCGGCCGGTTCGAGGCACGTCGTGCGCCTCACCGTGACGCCGCGCAAGCCGTACCACACGGGGTTCGGCGCGATCGCCGTGATCCGTTGCAAGCGGGGCATCCGGCGCAGGCCGTAGAACGTGCCCCCGGTCGGCCCCGTGATCACGAGACCCGGACTCGCCGCGCACGCGGCCACGCACGCCGACTCGGGCGTCGCCGGTTGGGTCCGCCAGCG
>CAZQEJ010000049.1:5525-9924 GCA_964592165.1 uncultured Ilumatobacteraceae bacterium
TCGATCATCTGCTCGGCCATCGCCGGAGGCACCGGCACGTCGTCGGTCATCGACACGTACATCGTCGGCACGCCACCCGGGTAGGAGGGGATCGTGTCGTGGAACATGAACGTCGGTTCCTTGCACAATGCCGTGCGGGCGATCGCCCACTGTTCGTCGGTCATGTCGTTGCCGAACATCGCCCGGCTCAACTCCTCGGGCATCGGCGTGCGCAGTGCGGCAGGGTCGTCGTCCGGGCCGAGCGGTTCCAGGCTGTACAGCTGAGCGGCCGACACGCCGGGTGGGGGGCACAGCGCGCCGACGTACATCCGGGCGACGAGGCGCTGCGGGGCGTCGAGCATCAGGCGGGACAAGGTGAACCCGCCCATCGAGTGCCCGACGGCGACGAACCGCTCGAACCCGGCGGCGTCGGCGTCCTCCAACACGGCCTGCACGCAGCGGGCGAACGTGACCGGCTTGTCGTCGGCGGGTCGCGTGCCCCGGCCGGGCAGGTCGACGGCGATCGCCGGAGCGTCGAGCAAGGGGGTGAGCAGTTGCCAGCACGTCGAGTCGTGATGACCACCGTGGACGAGAACGATGCCGTCGAGCTCCATGCCCCGACGCTACGCCCACCCCTCTGCCGCCCGGCGAACTTTGGAGGTTCGCGGCTTCTCAGGCGGCAACAACCTCCAAAGTTCGCCGGCGGTCAGCGGAGGGGGAGGGTGGTGAGGAGGGTGGTGGCTTGGGTGGTGGGGGTGCCGTCGCGGGGTGTGAGGACGAGGGAGGGGTTGACCGGTGCTTCGTAGGGGTCGTCGATCCCGGTGAACCCGGAGATCTCCCCGGCTCGGGCTTTGGCGTAGAGGCCTTTGGGGTCACGCCGTTCGCACTCCTCGATCGGGGTGTTCACGTACACCTCGTGGAACGGCAACCCGGCGGCGGCGTGGGCGGCGGCGATCCGGTCCCGGTCGGCGGCGTACGGGCTGATGATCGGCACGATGGCGACGAACCCGGCCTCGGCGAACAGTTGGGCGACGGCCCCGGCCCGGCGCACGTTCTCCGCCCGGTCCTCGGCGCTGAACCCGAGATCGGCGTTCAGTCCGTGACGGAGGTTGTCCCCGTCGAGCACGACGCACGGCCGTCCCGCGGCGAGCAACTGCCGCTCGACCTCGAAGGCGATCGTCGACTTGCCCGACGCGGACAGCCCGGTGAGCCACAGCGTCGCTCCGGACAACCCGAGGCGCGCCCAACGTTCCTCCCGGCTGACCGTCCCCTGCTGCCAGGTGACGTTCGGCGACGACGCGGGCACCGGGTCGGGTCCACGGTTCGTCGGCGGCAACAACATCCCCGCCCCGACGGTCGCGTTGGTCACCTCGTCGATCAGGATGAACGATCCGGTGGCCCGGCTGCGGCTGTAGGGGTCGGAGAAGATCGGGGCGACCGTCGTCAGCCGCACCCGGCCGATCTCGTTCAGGGCGAGCTCGTCGGCCAGCTCGTCACGGTGCAGCGTGTTGATGTCCAACCGGTACTGCACAGCGGTCACCGTCGCCCGAGTCACCCGCGTCCCGTGCTGGAGCACATACCGCCGCCCGAGGGCGAGTGCGTCCCCCTCGGACATCCAACACACCGTCGCGTCGAGCTCGGTCGACACGACGGGGCGGTTGTTCGGCCGGCAGATCATGTCGCCACGGGAGATGTCGATCTCGTCGGTCAGCGTGAGCGTCACCGCCATCGGGGGGAACGCTTCGGCCACCGGCCCATCGGCGGTGTCGATCGACGCGATGCGCGACGTCCTACCCGAAGGCAGCACGAGCACCTCGTCGCCCGGCTTGAACACCCCACCGGCGACCGTCCCGGCAAAGCCGCGGTAATCCGGGTACTCGACGGACATCGGGCGGATCACGTACTGCACCGGGAAACGAGCGTCGATCAGGTTCCGGTCCGAGGCGATGTGCAGTTCCTCGAGATGAGCGAGCAGGGTCGGCCCCGCATACCAGTCCATGTGCGCGGAACGATCGACGACGTTGTCGCCGAGCAGGGCGCAGATCGGCACGAACGTCACGTCGTGGGTGTCGAGGCGCATCGCGAAAGCGCGGAACTCGTCGCGGATCTCCTCGAAGCGCTGCTCGGACCAGTCGACGAGATCCATCTTGTTCACACACACGACGAGGTGGGGGATCCCCAGCAGGCTGGACAAGAACGCGTGCCGCCGGGACTGCTCGAGCACCCCTTTGCGCGCGTCGATCAGGACCACCGCGACGTCCGCGGTCGACGCCCCGGTGACCATGTTGCGCGTGTACTGCAGATGCCCGGGCGTGTCGGCGATGATGAACTTCCGCCGAGGCGTGGCGAAGTAGCGGTAAGCGACATCGATCGTGATCCCCTGCTCCCGCTCGGCACGCAACCCGTCGGTGAGCAGGGCAAGGTTCGTGTAGTCGTCACCCCGAGCCCGCGACGTGCGTTCGACGGCCTCGAGCTGATCCTCGAAGATCGCCTTGGAGTCGAACAGCAACCGCCCGATCAACGTCGACTTCCCGTCGTCGACCGACCCCGCGGTGGCGAAACGCAACAACTCGCTCACCGGTACGTCCCCCCACACCCGGCGACGACCCCGCACGACGCGCCCATCAGAAGTACCCCTCCCGCTTGCGGTCCTCCATCCCCGCCTCGGAGATCCGGTCGTCGGCCCGCGTCGCTCCCCGCTCAGTGATCCGCGTCGCGGCGATCTCCTCGATCACCGCCGCGACGTCGGCCGCCGCCGAACGCACCGCCCCCGTGCATGACGCGTCGCCCACGGTGCGGAAACGCACGGTCTCGGTGAACGGCTCCTCCCCCGGGAGCAACTCGGTCCGCGCGGTCACGGCGAGGAGCATCCCGTCGCGGCTGAACACCTCACGCCGGTGGGCGTAGTAGAGCGACGGGATCTCGATCCCCTCCGCCCCGATGTACTGCCAGATGTCGAGCTCGGTCCAGTTCGAGATCGGGAACACACGCACCTGCTCCCCCGGGCGGATCCGCCCGTTGTACAGGTTCCACACCTCCGGCCGCTGATTCTTCGGATCCCACTGCCCATGCACGTCACGCACGGAGAAGATCCGCTCCTTGGCCCGAGCCTTCTCCTCGTCACGCCGCCCCCCACCGAAGATCGCGTCGAAACGACCCTCGGCGATCCCCCGCAACAACGTGACGATCTGCAACCGGTTCCGGCTCGCCCGCGGCCCGCTCTCCTCGACCACCCGCCCGGCATCGATGTCGTCCTGCACCGACGCGACGACCAGGCGCACACCGAGCTCGGCGACACGCCGGTCACGCAGCTCGATCACCTCCTCGAAGTTGTGCCCCGTGTCCACGTGCATCACCGGGAACGGGACACGCGCCGGCCAGAACGCCTTCTCCGCCAAACGGAGCATCACCAACGAGTCCTTCCCCCCGGAGAACAACAACACCGGCCGCTCGAACGTCGCCGCGACCTCACGGATCACATGGACCGACTCCGCCTCCAAAGCACGCAGATGACTCAACTCGTACGCCGCGACCGCAGTGCTCATCGTTCGTCCCCCTCCAACTCCACCAACCTACCCGACATTCATGGGATGCCGAGGAACGGCTCTCCCCCAACTTTGGAGGTTCGCGGCTCCTCACGTGGCAACTCCCTCCAAAGTTGCGGCCCGGGGTCAGGGGGGAGGGGGGGTGGGGGTGCGGTACTGGGCAGCCATGCGGCGGATCGGCGCGGGGAGTCGGCCGGTGGCCAACTGCTCGATCGTGACCGTGTCGAACACCGAGCGCAGCGCGGTGCGCATCGCCATCCACACCTCGACCAGCGCGTCGGCGGGCGGCGGATAGGACAGCTCGCCAAGGCTCGCGTCGTGGACGGTGACGAGCGGCCCGTCGAGGGCGCGCAGCACGTCGGCGAGCGTCGTCTCTGCCGCGGGGCGGTAGAGCGAGTAGCCGCCGGCCGATCCACGATGGCTGCGCACGAGGTGGGCGATGCGCAGGTCGCGCAGGATCTCGAGGAGGAACGTGAGGGGGATCCCTTGCGCGTCGGCGATCTCCTCGGCCTTCACCGGGCGGCCGCCGGTCGCGGTCGCGGTGGCGAGCACGGCCATCGCCCGCAGGGCGTAGTCGGAGCGGACCGAGACGCGCACCGGACCAGTGAACCACCCGGCCGCGGGTGAACACCCACCCATCCGAACAGCGGGCGGGTGCGTTCGTCGGCCACGAGCGACTCTCTGGGACATCTCGCTCACAACAGAGCGAGCCGACCATGCGCGGGCGCGTTGCGCGCGATCGGCAGAGGATCCACCTAGGCCGAACGGATCAGTTGGCGCGCTCTGAGTGCACGCCTTCGGCAAGGTCGTGTAAATCGGGCCACGATCACACAGGCGGGCAGCGATCGCCGCGCGATCTGTGAGCGGGTGGAAGA
>CAZQEJ010000049.1:10024-16419 GCA_964592165.1 uncultured Ilumatobacteraceae bacterium
CCGACGCAGCCGGACGACTCGCCAGCGCATGCGGCCGTGGGCTGCGCCTCCCGATGGCGATCAGCGCGACGGTTGGCCCTCTCCTCGGCGACCGCCTCGCTCTCCTCGACGAGCGTGCCGCGCTCGGCGAAGCGCGACCGTTGATCACCGGCGCCGCGGCACGCGCCGGCCGGCCCGATCCGTTCCCCGCCGACCACTCCCCACCGAGAACGGCCGCAGTTCCCGGGAGCCGGCCGGCCGAACCCGGCACCTGGCAGCCACCTGCCCCGGCGACCGGCACCGAGCCCGAGCCCGGGCCTGAGCCCGAGGTGGGGACCGAGGCGCGCTACCAGATCCCCGACCTGATCAACCGGGTCACCCGCCTCGCGCGGGAGATCGACGATCTCGAGCAGAGCAGGGCGCGGCGGTCGACAGCGAAGGGGGGCACGCGGTGACAGCGTTCTGGAAGTACCGCAAGCGCCGCCGGGAGGCGGCCGCCGCGCTGCGCGAGGCGCGCCGGGTCAGCCTGTGCACCCAACTCGGCGCTCTCGCCGAGCAGGCCGCGGACGTCTCCGGCGAGGCCGCCGAGGAGATCGCCGACGCGCTCGAGGCGAACGCGGCCGAGGTCGCCCGGGTCACCGAGGAGACAACCCCGCAGGAACACGGACCATGGACCGTCGACAGTTGGGCGTCATGGTCCCCGGACACGACGACGACGATCCCCGAGCTACGCGTCGGCACGTTGCGCGACGAAGAGACCGGCGCGGACACCACCGTCCCGATCGTCGTCCCCCTCGACACCGGTGCGCCCCTCGTCCTCCTCAGCCGCACCGCCCCGGAGCACGCGGCGGCGACCGAGTTGCTCGCCTCCCTCGCTGTGCGGGCCACCGCCTGCCATCCCAAGCAGGCTCGCCTGGCCCTCCTCGATCCCCACCGCCACGGGGCGACCTTCCCCATGTCCCGGCGCTTCGAACGGGTGCTGCTCGGCTTCGGCGACACCCAGCACGTCCTCGACGAGGTCCTCGGCGACGTCCTCCGCTTCCGCAGCTCGTACCTCGACCGCCGCCACCGCACGTTCGACGACGTCCCCCTCGCCGTCCGCCTCGCCGAGTCCCGTCAGTTCGTCATCGCTGCCTGCTACCCCCACGGGTACGAGGCGAGCGCGGCGGACACGATCGAGCAACTCGCCGCGCAGGGCCCGGCGAGCGGCGTGCACACCGTCGTCCACATCCAAGCCGACACCACCGAAGGGGAACGCCTCGCCCTCCGTCTCGCCGGGCTCGGCGCCACCGTGGTCGACCTCGGCGGCACGGCGGTTGAGCTCGATGTGCTGTCCGGCGAGCTGATCCCCGACAGCTCCCCGCCGGGAAGCGTGCTCGAGCTCGTCTTCCAGCGGATCGCCGCCGCGCCGCGGCGCGACGCGCCGATCCCCTGGGCCGACCTGCAGGACCTCGCTGCCCACGAGTGGTGGTCGGAATCCGCCGAGGAGGTCGTCGCCGCGCCGATCGGCCGGGCCGCCGCCGACCAGGCCTGCGACCTGTGGCTCGGCGCCGACGCCGACCTGGGCCGCTCCTGCGATCACGGCATCGTCGTCGCCGCCGACGCCGCGGAGCGGCGCAACCTGTACGACTCGCTGCTCGCCGGGCTGACGATCCGTTACCGCCCCGGCGATCTGTGCCTCCACCTCGTCGAAGGCGACGATCCGCTGTTCGCCGCGTGGGGCCGCGCTCCGCACACCGAGCTCGTCGCCCTGCGCCCCTCCCCCGATCAGGCGCGCCACGTGCTGCGCGGCTTGCGCATCGAGGCGGAACGCCGCGCCGTCGAGCTCTCCCGCCATGGCATCGAACGGTGGTCGGCCCGCCCCGGCGGCGCGGGTGAGGGCGCGCAGCGGATCCTCGCCGTGTTCGACGGCTACGAGCGCCTGTTCCTCGACGATCCCAACGACGAGGCGAGCGACGATCTCCGCCGCGTCCTCGATGCGGGACCGAGCGCGGGGATCCACGTCGTGCTCGGCGGTTCCCGTTTCGATCAGGCCGGGCCGCTGCACCGGGCGGGCCTGTTCGACCGGCTCGGGCTGCGCATCGCCGCCCAGCTCGCGGCGGACGACGCGCTCGGGCGCGACGAGTTCGGGGTGCACGGAGTCGGCCTCGTGCAGCGCGTCTGCGACCGGCCGCGCCGGGCCGTGGCGAACACGATGCACGGCCATGACGACGGCAACGTGGCGATGCAGCTGGCGACGATCGGCGAGGCCGAGCGCGACCGGTTGATCGGTGAGATCGCGGCCACCGCTCGCCGGTTGGGGATCACCCCGCTGACGAACCGGGTGCTCAACGGTGCGGCGCACCCGCAGCTGTTGGACAATCCCCATCTCGTCCGTCTCGCCGGGCGCACCGACCTGCGCAGCGCGCCGGCGATCGGTGAGCTGGCCCGGATGTCACCGGCGCTCGGCGGGCTGGGGATCGACGACTGGATCGACGACGACCATCCCCGCTTGCTGTTCCTCGGCCAGTCCGAGGAGCCCGGCGCACAGGCCCACCTCGTCGTGCGCCGCCGCCCGACGGAGAACATCGCCGTCGTGATCGGCGACCGGGCGTTGCGCACCGGTGCCGTGGCCGCGATGGTCACGAGCACGATGATCACCGGGCGCCCCGACGACGTCGAGCTGTGGGTCGCCGATCGGAGCTCGACGCACGGGCCCGGTGGGGAGATCGTCGAACAGCTCGTGCGGCGGACGAGCACACTCGGGGTGCCCTGCCACTTCACCCGCGACGCGGCCGAGACCGTCCACTTCATCGAGGCTGTCGGGGCGGAGGTCGGCCGCCGCCGCGAGCTCGCCGACGCGGACGTCGGCCGCCTGCCGAGCGTGCTCGTGGTGATCGTCGAACCGGAACGGGTCGCCCCCCTCGGGCGGGTGCCGACCGCGGCAGGGGTGACCGACTCCCCCGCCGGGCTCGACATGCGCTACGTGCTGATGCAAGGTCCGGCGGTCGGCGTGCACGTGATCCTCGTCACCTCCTCCGCCCCGGCGCTGCGCACGGTGCTCGCCGACACCGTGGTCCACCAGGAGTTCCGCCATCGGGTCGTCACCCGCCTGGCCGAAGAGGACAGCTTCGCCCTCGTCCGCTCCGGGCGGGGAGCGGCGCTCGTCGAGGGCGACGGGCGGGCCGCGACGGCGTTGATGTTCGACTCCCACACCCAGCGGGCGACGACGTTCGTCCCCTACACCGCGGGGTCCGCCGACGACCGCCGGGGCAGCCTCGACGTGCAGGCGGCGACTCTCCTCGAGCAGATCATGGAGCACGCGTGAGCGCGGCCGCGGTGCACGCGATCGACGACGCGCTGTCGGTGTGGACCGTCTCGGCACGCGCCGCGGAGGCGGCGAGTCGCCGCGCTCAACGCACGACGACGCTCGACTTGCTCCACGCAGCGCGGCGGGTCGCCCTCGGGTTGGAGACGATCGCCCGTCTCGAACAGGAGCACCAGGCGATCTCGCGCATGTTGGCCACTGCCGCGGCGAGCGCGGCGGACAGCATCGACCGCCTCGGCCACCGCCTCGACGCGCTCGACCAGCTCCTCGACGCCGCCGAACGCACGCTCGGACCGGCCGGGCCCGCGCCGGGCTCGACGATCCGTTCCCGCCCGAACGGCCTGCGCCGGGCGACGTACGAGGCCGCCGGCGCGGCCCGCGACCGGGCGCTGGCGATACGCGCCGAGCTCGACGCGGCGCGGCGGGCCTCGGTCCGCACGCTGCGCCAGGTGGACGACGCCACCGAACGCCACGAGCACGCCAGGCAGATCCTCGCCAGGTTGCACGACGCGTTCACCGCGATGCGCGACGAAGCGCACGCCGCGCTCGACACCGCGGTGCGCGCCGGCGCGGCGCTCGACGCGTCCGCCGAGCTCTACGAGCACGCGCAGCTCGCTGTCGTCGACGTCCGCCGCGACGTGCTCCCACCACCGTCGGGCCTGCCGTTGCAGCCTCCGGCGAACGTCGCCCCGATCCCCCTCGTCGCCGCGTGAGCAACGAACCGCGTGCCGCGGAACCGAACCCGGACAGCGCCACGTGGCGCCTCGCCCAGCAGACGCGGTTGCTCGCCGGGCAGATCGCCGAGTCCGGCGCCGGCGAGCGCGCCCGGGAGGTGATCGGCGCCGCCGAACAGCTCGTCGTCCGGCTCGCCGAGCACGAGCACCTCGCCACCGGCGCGGCGGCGACCGCCCGCGCTCTCGAACGGCGCGCCGAGCAGGCCTACGCGGCGACCGACGAGCTGCGCGGCCACCACGACGGTGCGGAACGGGCGGCGCGCACCGCGTTCACCGAGGTCGCCGGCGCAGCGGGTGTGGACGCCCGCGCCGAGCACGTCAGCGTCGAGCTGCTCGACGCTCTACAAGCCGCGCGCGACGAGCTGAGCGGGGCGGACGTCGCCCGGGTGGGCGACACGGGGAGCACCACGCCCCCACCACCGGACGTGCACCGCGCCCGCTGAACGACCGACCCGGCGCCATGACGCGGCGAGGGTGGGCAATCGGGACCAAACCTGCTCGGCCGAGGGCGCCGCGGCAACGGCGGCCACTACAGCTTCCGGCACGGGCGCGAGCAGGATCGGAGGCCTGGTGCACGACGATGTGGACACGATCGCCTGGGGGGAGGTCCGGGCGGGCGCCCTGGGATCGGCGAGTCCGGCTCGTCTCGACGGCGAGGTGCGCACGGCAGTCCTCCCCTTGCTCACCGCCCGGCGGGAACTGCTCACCTGCGCCCAGGGCAACGAGGACCGCGCCGGCGTGCTGGCCCGCATCTGGCGGCGCGCCGCGAGCCCGGCGATCGCCGAACGAGAGCACCCATCGACGACCGGCGCCAGCGCCGCGGGCTCCGTCAGCGCGACGTGGGAAGCGGTCGATGCGTGCTTCACCGACATCGCCGCGCTCGAACACCAGCTCGCCGCGATGCACCGATCCGCCCACCGGAGCCGGCGATGATCGCCTCCTGGCGGCACCGCACCACCCGGCGGGGCGAACGGGCCAACGGTGATCCCCAGGCACGGCGCGTCGAGCTCCACGCCCGGATCGACGACCAACTGGTCACCGCCCAGCGGTTGGTCGAGGAGAGCCGGGAACGGACCGGCGCGCTGCTCGAGGCCAACGCGCACGAGATCGCCCGCGCCGTTGCCGAGGTGGCGCCGGTCGTCCACACCGGCTGGCACGCCGGGCGGTGGCGGGACTTCCTGCCGTCGCCGGATGCGCCGGGAACGCTGCGCGTCGGCTCCCTGCTCGACACCGCGACAGGCGCCGATCTCGACGTGCCGCTGACCGTCGCGTTCGGCGACGGGCGGAGCAACACGATCGTCGTCGACACCGCCCCGAGCATCCTCCACGATATGGCCGGCTTGGCCCGCAGCATCGTGCTGCGGGCGATCGCCGCTCACCCCGGCCGGCGGGTGGTGATCCTCGACGGTGAGCACGACGGGACGACGTTCCCCTACGCCCACCGCCTCCCCGAGGCGCAGGTCGTCACGGGTCCGGCGCACGAGGCGCTCAATGCGCTCGCCGCGCTGAGCGGCACCGCCACCGGGGGGGAGCCCGAGGCGGCGCGGCCGTTGCTCGTCGTCTGCTCGTTCCCCGGCACCTACACGACGCGCGAGATCGGGATGATCATCGGCCTGTGCGCGCGCTCCCAGGGGCAGGACACGATCATCCTCCTCGACGAGCACGCCGGGTCCCCGGGAACGTTGCTCCTCTCCGGGTGCACGCCGGCGGTGCTGCGCGCCGGTGACACGTTGCCCCCGGCGTTGGCCGGGCTTGGGGTGAGCTTGGCCTACGACGACGCTCCCCCGCACGGGATCGTCGATCACGTCGTCGGTCGCCTGGCCACCTTCGTCGCCGCGGAGGACCCTCTGCCCTGGTCGGCCCTCGGCACCGGTACGGAGCCGGCGTGGACGAACCCCCATCCGGCCACCCCGGGCAACGGGCGCGGCACGACCGTTGCCGGCGTGCCCGTCTCGCCCGTGTTGCGCGCCGCGGTCGGTGCAGGCCCGGACGGCCCGGTGGTGATCGAGCTCGGCGATCCGGCGCTCGGCGACGGCCCGGGCAACATGGTCGTCGCCGGAGGCCACGCGATCATCCGCCAGCGGGTCACCGATGCGCTCCTCGCCCATCTCGCTTTGGCCCATCCACCGGGCACCGTGGAGCTCGAGCTGTGTTCGCTGACCCCGACGAGCACGCTGGCCCGTTGGTCGCGGCTGCCGCAGGTGACGGTCAGCGGGGAGCGGCTCGCCGCGGGTGAACTGCTCGCCCTCCTCGCCCGGTCGGAGAAGGAGATCGAGCGGCGCCACCACCAGCTCGCTCCTGCACCCGCCCGGCTCGTCGTCGTCGACGGCCTCGATGCCCTCGCTCCCCTCCCCGGGGAGATTGCCGGCGCGCTG
>CAZQEJ010000049.1:16519-19012 GCA_964592165.1 uncultured Ilumatobacteraceae bacterium
GCCACGGCCACGGCGGACGGTCCACGGTGGGAGCAGCCCGAGCATCGCCGGCGACCCACTGATCGCCGAGCTGATCGAGCAGCGGGCGTGGGACGACACCGACGCGCTGGCGGCGGTCGCCGAAGGGCTCCACCCGCCGCTGCGCTGGGAGCGGATGGGACGGCCACGCCTGATCGTCGTCGGGGACACCGACGAGATCGACGGGCGTTCCTACTTCGCCTTGTGCCGCGAGCAGGCGCAGAACGTCGTCGCTGTGCTCGCCCGCCGGGAGCAGCGGATCGGCGTGCTCACCGGGATCACCCTCAGCGCGCTGCTCTCCGGCCGCCCGGCGACGATCGAGCTGCGCGTCGCCGACGGCGGCGCGGCCGGCGATCCCGTCTCGGCCCGCTTCGCCGCCGCCCTGCGCGCCACCGGCGAGCTCGGCGTGCGGGTGGACACGTTGCACGGCTCGCCGGGCACCGGTGAGCTCGGGCAGCTCGTCGACACGCTCGGAGCCGAGGTGCTCCGCCGCCACAGCCTCGACCCTCAGCAGCTCGACGCGGAGCCGACCGTGCTCTTCCTCCTCGCCGAACCGGAGCGGTGGCGCGCCCTGCAGCGTGTCTCCACGGCGGGGGCGAAGGCCGACTCCCCGCTCGGCACCGAGTTGCGCTACGTGCTGATGCAGGGTCCCGCAGTCGGTGTGCACACCGTGGTCGCCGCGGCGAGCCCCGCCGCGCTCGGCGCGGTCGTCGCCGACGACCTGCTCGACGGTGAGTTCCGCCACCGGATCGTCGGCCGGGTCGCTACCGAGGACAGCTTCGCTCTCGTCCGCTCGTCGCGCGCCGCGCAGATCCCCGCCGAGGACACGGTGCGCGCTGCGCTGTTCGACCGGCGGGAGGCGGACACGTCGATGATCCGCCCGTTCTCGGCCCAGGCGGAGACCGGCCCGCCGCGCGCCGATGGGGCCGACGCCGTGGCGATCATCGAACAGCTCGCGGAGGCGATCCGATCCTCCGGCACGGGCAGGTCCGCCGAGGACTAGCGCGGGCATCACGACGGTGGCGCGTCGCCGCCGCGCCGTTCGCTGCGGATGATGCTCGACGCCGCGATCGTCGACGTGGTCCCGATCGTGGCACCCGACGTCCGGGAGATGGACGCGCCGGAGTCCCCGACCGAGTTGGCCGTGGTTCTCGAAGCACTCGCCGACGGGGCCGACCCGCGGGTCACCCCCGGCCTCGGCTGAGTGATCAGCGGCCCCGCCGACCCCGCCGGCCTCCGCCGCACGAAGCCCGCCTGAGCGACGGCGGGCCGGGGCGCGCGGCAGCATGAGCCGAACCGAGCCGTTCACCGCCACGACACGCCGCCGCTGTGCGCTGGTCGGGTGGTCGGCCCTGATGGGTCGCGAGTACGAAGCCGTCACGCAGGATCACGCCGCAACGGGCCGCTGGTCGGGTGGTCGGCCTCGGTGACGATGCCGGTGGCCGGGGTGCTCGCCGGGGGGCGGTTCCCACGGCACGGTCCACTCCACCGCCCCGTCCGGCCGGCGCACCGTGATCGTCCGCCGGTCGTCGATCTCGAGCTGCCACCCACCCTCGTGGACGAGGTGGTGATGCCGGCTGCACAGAGGGACCATCCGCGCCAGGTCGGTGGACCCGCCGTGCTCCCACCAGTCGATGTGGTGGATCGTGCAGTCGTCGAAGCGAACCTCGCAGCCGGGGTGGGCGCACGTCGCGTACAGGGTGCGCAGGGCGAGTCGCTGGGCGCGGCTGGCCAGGCGTTGCGATCGGCCGAGGTCGAGGGGTTGACCGTCGCCGGAGAGGACCATCGGCATGATCTCCGCCTCGCAGCACAGGCGGCGCACCGCCGAGACAGGAAGGTGCGCCCCACCGGACAGGTAGGACACGCCGCCTGCGTGAGCGCCGCGCACCAGTGACTCCCAGTCGACGAACACGACCACCTCGGTGCGGCCGTGGTGCATCGTGCGCCCACCGTTGAGGATCAGGTTGACCAACGCGTCGGCAGCGGCCTGTTCCTGGGTCAGGGAGGGGTCGTCGTGGAGGAGTTGGTCACGCTGCGCGCCCAACATCGCCGCCAGCCGGGCCATCGTCTCGGGGTCGAAGACCCCGCTGACGAAGCCCATCCCGTCCCGCCGGTATCCCCACCGGCAGGCCCGGTCGGCGCGTTGCTGCTCGGCGTGACCTTCGCCGTCGTCGAGGCGGAGCGTGCGGGCGATCGCGGCGACGCGGCGGGTGAACTGCTCCGGCGTCGACCACGACGACCCCAATGCTTCGCCGACCCGCTCCCGCAACCGGGGGCGCTGCTCGTCGGTGAGGGTGCGTTCGACGCGGCGGTAGCCATTGACGTGCTCGACGCCGATACGCCGCGCCGAGAGCGCCTCGGCGAGGCCGGGGACTTCGGCGATGGTCTGCGCGGCACGCTCGATCGCCGAGGCCTGCGGGGAGGAGTACCCGTGGGAGCGCAACTCGTCGGCGACGGGTTCCCCGAGCTCGGCCA
>CAZQEJ010000050.1:0-6402 GCA_964592165.1 uncultured Ilumatobacteraceae bacterium
CGTCGATGGAGGACGAGATGATCTACCAGACGTTCGTCAACCGCAGCGACGACACCGCCGAGCTGCGCGCGGCACGCGCCGAAGGGCGCCAACCGCGCTTCACCGGGAGCTGATCCTCACGAGGGCATCTCCCAACGCACGCCCTCGAAGCGGGCGAAGCTCAGCCGAACGGCTGGAGGCTGGAACCGACGACCCACATGCTGAAGTACTGGCTGTTCGCCCCGTAGGCCATCCCGAGGGCAACCTTGGCCCCCTCGACCTGGTGCTCACCGGCTGCGCCGCGCACCTGGTTGGCCGCCTCGGCGAAGCGCAACAGGCCAGAGGCGCCGATCGGGTTGCTCGACAGCACGCCACCGCTCGCGTTGATCGGGAAGCTGCCGCCGAGCTCGGTGTCGCCGCGGTCGATCATCTTCCACCCCTCACCGCGCTCGGCGATCCCGTGCGCCTCGAGCCACATCGCCTCGTGCCAGGAGAACGGAACGTACAGCTCGGCCATGTCCAGCTGCTCGCGCGGGTTGGTGATCCCCGCCTGCTGGTACACGTCCTGGGCACAGACCCAACACGCCTGGGGGAACACCGGGTCACGCCCGGGGAAGCTCGGCGGTTCGCTGCGCGACGACGTGCCCAGCACCCACGCCGGCGGGCGCCCCGCGGCAGCGGCCCGCTTGCCGCCCTCTTCGTCGGTGAGGACGACCGCGCACGCCCCGTCGGAGGACGGGCAGGACTCCAAGAAGCGGATCGGGTCCCACATCATCGGCGAGGCCTTGACCTTCTCGATCGAGATGTCGGTGATCTTCAGGTGGGCGTAAGGGTTCTTCAGCGCGTTGAGCCGGTCCTTGACGGCGACCTTCCAGCCGATGTGCTCCGGGGCGCCGCTGCGCTGGATGTAGGCCCGGATGAACGGGGCGAAGGCCCCGCCGGCGCCGAGGGAGGCGCCCTTGCCCGAACCGAGGGCGAACTGCGCGTTGCCCTCGGACTGCTTCTGGAAGGCGACGGCGAGCACCGTGCGGTGCTTGCCGGCCTGCACGTGGGAGGCGGCGACGATCCCCGTCGTACCCCCCACCGACCCGGCCGTGTGCACCCGGAACACGGGCTTGCCCACCCCGCCGAGCGCGTCGGAGAGGTACAGCTCGGGCTTCATCACGCCCTCGAACAGGTCGGGCGCCTTGCCGATGACGATCGCGTCGATGTCGGCCATCGTCATCTCCGCGTCCTCCAGGGCGCGGAACACCGCTTCGCGCACCAGCCCGGCGAAGGACACGTCGCGGCGGCGGGACTTGTGGTGGGTCTGACCGACCCCGACGATCGCGCAGGGGATCACGAGCGGCCCTCCAGGATGCAGATCAGGTTCTGTTGCAGGCACGGTCCGGACGTCGAGTGGGCGAGCGCCCGCTTCCCCCCGGCGAAGATGTGATCGGCGGCGTAGCCGATGCGGCACAAGCCGGTGGCCATGATCGGGTTGGAACGCAACGCCCCGCCCGACGCGTTGACGGTCACGCCCTCCCCGAGGCCGAGCACGTGGCGCAGGAGCAGCTCCTCGTGGGTGAACGCGGCCTGCAGCTCGGCGAGCTCGACCGGGGCCTCGCCGAGGCCGGCGGCGGCCGCGGCGAGGCGCGTCGAGGGGGAGTCGTCGAGGCGGCGCAGCGCCGGGTTGTGGCACTCGCTGCGATGGTCGAAGCCGGTGATGTACGCCGGGCGCTCGACGAGCTGGCGGGCCCGGTCGCCAGTGGCGAGGACCATCGCCGCGGCACCGTCGGTGATCGGCGGCAGGTCGCTGGTGCGCAACGGTTCGCGCACGTAGGGGCGGGCGAGCGCTTCCTCCACCGACCACTTGCCCCGGGAGCGAACGGAGATCTCGGCCATCGCCCGTTCATCGCCGATGCCCGCGGCGATCACGGCCCGCGCCTGCAGGGCGGCGAAGGTGACCGGGTCGGCGCCGAGGGGGGCGAGGTAGTACGGGTCCATCTCCATCGGGTAGATCAGCGACGGATCGCCGGTCGAGGAACGACCCGAACCGGTGACGACGGCGATCTCGATGTCGCCTTCCTGGAGGCGCAGCCACGCCTCGTACAGCGCCCAGGCGCCGTCCATCTCGACGTGCGAGTCGCGCTTGGGCGGCCACGCGCCGATCGCGTCGAGGTTGCCGACGAAGGAGAACGCCTGGCCGGTGATGTAGTCGCAACTCCCCAGGCAGGTGAAGTCGACGTCGGCGCGGGTCAGCCCGAGGGGGGCCAGCGCGTCGGTGATCACCTCCAGCAACAGCTGGGTCTCGGACAAGGTGGTGTTGCGGACCATCGGGGTCTGCGCCCACCCGATCACGGCGATGTCTCGTGAGGTGCTCATCAGAAGATCCTGTTGACGAGGGACGGGTCGTCGATGCTCGGCTCACCGTTGGGGATCCACCCGAGCAGGCTGCCGAACGCGCCGGCCATCCCGCCGGTCGATTCGTCGCTCTCCTCGCCGGGCGACGCCCACACGGCCGAGACGCGCTGGCCGACGTGCACCTGATCGGCGGGGAGCTCGATCACCGGCTGGTAGGAGAGCACGACGTCGAACCCGTCGAGGAGGACGAAGGCGCGCACGAACGGCTCGGTCTCGGTCTGCCCGGGGTACTGGACCGGGGTGACGATCGTGAAGTTCGTGATCGTCCCCGTGTGCGGCAGGTCGAGCTCGGTCGAGGGGTCGAGCTCGACGGCGCACACCCCGCAGTAGTCGCGCCCCCCGGCGTAGACGCGCGAGCATCCCGGGCAGCGGTTGCCGAGCAAACGGCGCTCCCGCGACGCGGCGACCGCCCGATCCGCCCCCGGGGAGACCGGGTTGCGGTAGGTGATCGAGGCGACGTAGTCCATCATCTCCACCGGCTTGTCCGCCGGGCCGGCATCGGCCCCGTCCACCTCCGGCTGCTCCCCGAGGACGAAGCAAGCGAGGTCGGTGATGTGCCCCTGGCGCGTCCCCCGCCAGCGGGGCGCGACACGTGCCCCGTCGCGGATCGCCTCCGGAGACCCGGCGTCGACAGCGTGGAGCATCGGCGTCGTCGCCCCGTCGAGACGGACGAAGGCGAAGGCGAAGGGATGGTCGAGAGGGTGCTGCTCGGTCGGGGCGGCGACCCACGTCCACGACTCGACCGTGCCCGCCGGACCGACCTCGACGAGATCGTGGGGCAGTTCCGCACCGGTGGCCGGATCCCACTCGATCGGGGGGACGATGACGCCGTCGCCGTTGCGGATCCCGAGGATCCGCTTGTCCGTCAGCGCGGTCATGAACGCACCGACGACGGGGCCGAGCGAGCGGGTGTAGGGGAAGGTGATCGTGTTCTCGACGAACCGTGTCAAGGGCGGTCCTCCTCAGTCGGCGGGCACCCTAGACGGGGGTTGACACGGCGCTCCTGTCGTAGGAGCCTGAGCCACGTAGCCGGTACATGCGGCGCCGCGCCACGCACGGCCCCGGAGGGGTGGGCACATGAGCGATGCCGGGGTCATCCCCTTCGGCGGGCCGATCCGACCAGAGGTCGCCGGGCAGGCCCCGCCGCGGATCCGCATCGTGCCTCCGATCGGCCTGCCGTTCGTCGCCCTCGCCTTCGGATTGGTGATCTACGCGATCGGGTCCAACTCGCGCTGGGCGCTGACGTTCTGCCACGTCGCCGGCGGGGGCATGTGGACGGCCGTCGACCTCTACGTGGGAATCATCCTCGGTCCGATCATCGGCCGGCTGTCGCCCGCGGCGCGCGCCGAGTTCTCCGCCAAGTTCATGCCGAAGATGGTCGTGTTGATGCCCACGGTGGTGATGATGACCCTCGCCGCCGGCTTCCAGATCGCCATCGACTACGGCGGGTTGATGCCCGAGAGCGTCAACCGCAGCTGGCTGATCGTGTCGATGGTCGTCGTCGGGATCATGGCGATCATCGCCCTCGGCTTGCTCGAACCGGCGAACATCGCCGTGCTGTTCGAGTTGCGCAAACCGCGGCCCGACCCGGACGTGATCGACCGACTGATGAAGAGATTCGTCTACACCGCGGGGGTGACCGGCCTGATGCAGATCGCCACGCTGGTGATCATGACCCGGGTGAGGACCCAATGAGCATGCCGGTCCCGGCACCGGGTCGTGTGGCACACGCCCGCCCGTTCGAACGCCGGGTTCCCCCGGTGATCCCGGTGGCGATGACCGCTCTCGGTCTCGCCATCACCGCCGGGGTGATCCTCGCCGCGCAGGCGATGGTCCAGCCCTCGCTGGTGTTGCCAGCGGTGCTGATCGCCGCCGCGGTGGCGCTGGAGATCACCGCCGTCGTCCTGGCGGCGACGATCCGCCCCTTCGCCTGGAGCCGCTTCCGGCAGGTCGGTGCATGGACGCTGCTCGCCTACGTCCTGCAGAGCAGCATGATCGAGTGGTCCTTCGCCAAGAACCACGTCCCGGGCGGGCCGATGACGTTGCTGACGATCGGGATCGTCGTGTTCGCGACCGTCGTCCCGCTGATGATCGCCTTCACCGTCGCCCGCTACGAGGCCGTGCCCGGCTGAGCCGCGCTGTCCCCAGCAGTGTGTGCCCTACTCGGAGTACTCGTGCTCCGCAGCCGGGTAGACACCCGATTCGACCTCGCGCCGGTAGGTCACCGCTGCCTCGAACAGCGTGTCGGCGATCTGTGCGTACTGCTTGACGAACTTCGGGATGCGCCCCGTGCCGAACCCGGCCCAATCGGTCCACACGAGCAACTGCCCGTCGCAGTGCGGGCCGGCACCGACGCTGATCGTCGGGATCGTCAACTCCTTCGTCGCCTGCTGGGCGACCGCAGAAGGGACCATCTCCAACACGACGGCGAACGCTCCAGCGTCTTCCACCGCGTGGGCATCGTCGAGCAAGCGCGTCGCGCCGTCGCCCCGGCCCTGGATGATGTGCCCGCCGAGGCCGTGCTCGCTCTGCGGGGTGAAGCCGATGTGGGCCATCACCGGGATCCCAGCGCGCACGATCGCCTCGATCTGGCGGGCGCTCCGCCGTCCGCCTTCGAGCTTCACCGCGTGCGCCCCGGTCTCTTTCATGAATCGCGTCGCGGTGTGCAGAGCATCGTCCGGCCCGGCTTCGTAGGAGCCGAAGGGGAGATCGGCGACGACGAGCGCACGGCGCGCGGCGCGCACCACGGCCCGGCACAGCGGGATCAGTTCCTCGCTCGTCACCGGCAGCGTCGAGTCGTACCCGAGCACGACGTTGGCCGCCGAGTCGCCGACGAGCAGGAAGTCGATCCCCGCGCTGTCGAAGATCGACGCCGATAGGCAGTCGTAGCTCGTCAGGCCTGTGATCTTCACCCCCGAACGCTTGGCCTGGCCGAAGTGCCGGGTGCGGACGCGCTTGAGGCCCTCGGTTGCCTGCGCCGGCGCTGAACCGTACGGCGTCTGTTCCACGGTCGCCCCCTGTCTCGTCGTGTGCACGACGAGAGTACGCGCACCGGCAGCGGATCGGGTAAGCCCCGGCCAGCGCAGCTGCGGTGAGCTCGGCGGCCGGGGCGGCGGGCCGGGGTGAAAGGGGGAGACATCGCACGCGATGATGCCCCGATGGCCCCGACCTGGAACCTCCCCCCGCTGCGCCCCGGCCGCCCGCCCGGCGAGCCGCTCGTCGTGCGCCGCGCCGCGATCCCGGCCGGCGAGCAGACCGTTCCCGACGGGGTGCACATCGGGCGCGGTGAACTCGGCGGGGTCGGCGTGATCGAGGTGACCGCGCCCACCCCGGCACGGGAGATCGTCTACTTCCACGGTGGCGGCTACCGGTTGGGCAGCGCCGCGGGTTGGGTCGGGTTCGCCGGGCGGATCGCCCAGGCGGCCGGGGCGCGGGTGACTCTCGTCGACTACCGCCTCGCCCCGGAGCACCCGTTCCCCGCCGCCGTCCACGACGCGGCCGCGGCCTACGCCGCCCGGCGCGGCAACGCCTGCGGGCCGGTCCTCGCCGGGGGTGATTCGGCCGGCGGTGGCCTCGCCGCGGCCCTCGCCGTCGCCTGCCGGCGGGATCGCGTTCCCCTCCCTGCCGGGCTCGTGCTCCTGTCCCCGTGGCTCGACCTGACGCTCGCCGCGGCCGCCGAGGACCGCGCCGGGACCGACATCCTCTTCCCCCCGGTGTCCGCGGCGGAGGCGGTCGAGACCTACCTCCAGGGTGCGCCGGCCACCGATCCGCTGGCCTCCCCGCTGCTGGCGACGAACGACGAGCTCGCCGCGTTCCCTCCGGTGCTGTTGTTCGCCAGCACGATCGAGATCCTCGTCGGCGACGCCCTGGCACTGACCAAGCGCCTGGCCGACGTCGGAGTGGACACGACGCTGCACCTGCGCGCCGGCGTGAACCACGCCTGGCCGGCGATCTTCGCCGATCTGCCCCAGACGGCGGAGGCGATCGAGGCGATCGGCACCTTCACCCGGGCGCGACGCT
>CAZQEJ010000050.1:6502-13497 GCA_964592165.1 uncultured Ilumatobacteraceae bacterium
CCCCAGACGGCGGAGGCGATCGAGGCGATCGGCACCTTCACCCGGGCGCGACGCTGACGCCCGGCCACCGCCTCATCCGGCGCGCCCACCGGAGGCCCGGGTGACGAGCAGCGCCGAGTCGCGCACCGCCTCCCCGAGGGCGGCGACGCGCGCCCCGCTCAGCCCGGTGCCGAAACCGACGAGGGTGAGGGCCAAGACGGCCTGCCCGTTGCCGTCGAACACGGGGGCGGCGATCGTCGAGACGTCGTAGCGCCGGCGGCGGTCGATCTCGATCAACGGGTAGTCGTCGCCGAGCGCCTCGACGAGTTGGTCGAGCTCGGTGCGCAGGTGACCGTCGATCGGTTCGTCGGCGAGGCGGTCGAGCATCGCCCCCAGATCGCGCCGCGCAGGCACGTCGAGGGCGATCGCGTATCCCCGGCCGCGCACCTCGTCGAGGACGCGCTGCTGACCGGCGCGGTCCGCGGCGCGGGCCAGCCACTCCTCGCTGTCCCGCCAGGCGGCGAAAACCGACCCGAGAGGCGGCGCGTACGGCAGCCGTTGGCCGACGTGGATGACGACGCCTCGCGGCCGCGGCTGACCGGCGCGGGCGAGGAAGACGATCTCATCGCCGGCGACGGTCGACACGGCGACCTCCAGCACGCTGGACGTCGCCAACTCGTGCGCGGCCTGGCGGGCGAGGTCGATCGCCGGGTGCTGCTCGAGCGCCGCGTCGCCGAGGGCGACGACTGCGGAGCCGAGCGTGTAGGTGCGGTGGCGGGGGTGGCGGGTGACGTAGCCCTCCTCCTCGAGCACGGCGAGGACCGCGTGGGCGGAGGCGAGGTTGATCCCCAGGCGGGTGGCGAGGCTGCTCAAGGTGAACGCCTCGCGCGGGTGGGCGGCGAGGAAGTTGAGCACGGCGACCGCTCGCCTCGCCGAGAGCGCCGGACGTGCCATAGTGTGCTCTCACATTACGATGCTCGTTTTGCGATTGCAAAGCTAACGCGATAGGAGGACGGGGCGTTGAAGCTCGACCTGCTCTATGAGTTCCAGCCGAAGGTCAAGCCGTGGCCCAAGCCGCACCCCTACGGGCAGCGCGACGCGGAGCAACGCACCTACGACGAGGCGATCGCCGAGATCCAGTACGCCGACAAGCTCGGATTCAACACGGTGTGGGTCGTCGAGCACCACTTCCGCGAGGGGCGCTCGGCGTCCCCGTGCAGTGAGGCGATCCTCGGCGGCTTGGCCTTGTCGACCGAGCAGATCAAGCTCGGCTTCGGCGTGACGTTGATGCCCTTCGGGTTCATCCACCCGGCGCGCGTCGCGGAGAAGGTGGCGACCGTCGACGTGATGTCCCACGGCCGCGTCGAGTGGGGCACCGGGCGGTCGACACCGATGGAGATGACTGCGTTCGGCGTGCCGATCGACGACCGCTCCCGCGACCAGTGGCGGGAGGCGGTGGAGATCGTCGTCAAGATGTGGGAGAGCGAGAAGTTCTCCTGGGACAGCCCGAACCTGACGTTCCCCGAGCGGGTGCAGACGCCCAAGCCGTTCCAGGATCCGCACCCGCCGGTGTGGCAGGCCGCGGCGACGGAGCGCTCGGCGGTCAGCGCCGGGGAACTCGGTCTCGGGCTGCTCTCCTTTGCCCTCCTCCAGCCGGTGGAGAAGATGGCCGAGCACATCCGCGCCTACCGCATGGCCCAGTCGATGGCCCGCCCGGAGGAGATGCTCACCCGGGTGCGCAACGACCGCGTCGGGGTGTACACGCTCGTCCACTGCTACGACGACGCCGAAGAGGCGACGAACTACGGGCTGTGGGAGTCGGTCAACTGGTGGTACAAGCACCTCGCCGAGTTCACCCTGCAGTGGGAGCTGCCCCACCTGTCCCCCGAGGAGCAGGAGGCCGTGTTCCCCCTCCTCCAGCCGGTGATCCGCGGTGAGGTCCCCGTGTCCCACTACCAGGAACAGGACATGATCATCATCGGCACCCCCGAGGAGTGCCTGGAGAAGATCCTCCGCTACGAGTCGGTCGGCGTCGATCAGCTCCTGTGCTACGTGCAGTTCGGCGACCTGCCCCACGCGAAGGTGATGCGCAACCTCGAGCTCCTGGCTCGCGAGGTGATCCCCAAGCTGGAAGACCGTGGCCACCGCGTCGACGCGACGGCGAAGATCTGAGGAGGCCCCTGCCATGGACATGATCTCCGGCCTGCGCGACAAGGCCGCCGCCGCGCCCCACCGCCCGCTGCACCCCGACCTGAGCGCGGCGTTCTCCCTCGACGGGCGCACCGCGGTCGTCACCGGCGCGGCGATGGGCATCGGCCGGGAGACGGCGCTGACGTTGGCCAAGGCGGGGGCGAACGTCGTCGTCGCCGATCTGGCCACCGACGCCGTGGCGGAGACCGCGGCCGCGGTCGAGGCACTCGGGGTCACAGCGACATGTGTGCCGACCGACGTCACCGACCGGCGGGCGGTCGATGACCTGGCCCGCGCCGCGCTGCGCGCCGGGGGCCGGCTCGACGTGTGGGCCAACGTCGCCGGGATCATCCGCAACTCGGCGATCATCGACACGACCGAGGCCGACCTCGACGCGATCGTCGCCGTCAACCTCAAGGGCGTGTACTGGGGGATCGCCGCCGCCGGGCGGGCGATGTCCGCGGCGGGACGAGGCTCGATCATCAACGTCGCCTCCGCCGGCGGGGAGATGCCCGCGCCGTCGCTGTCGGTGTACGCGATGACGAAGGCCGCGGTGATCCAGCTGACCCGCGTCGCGGCGACCGAGCTCGGACCGAAGGGCGTACGCGTCAACTCCGTCGCCCCCGGGTTCACCGAGACACCGATGACCCAGCGGATCTGGACGAACGCGGATGGCAGCGTCGACGACGAGGCGAAGTCGCTGATGGTCGGGATGCGCTCGGCGCAGTCCCCGCTGGGGATCATCGGCCAGCCGAGCGACATCGCCCTGGCGATGCTCTACCTCGCCGCCGACGCGTCCGCGTTCATGACCGGTGAGGTGCTCCGCCCCAACGGCGGGGTACACATGGCCTGAGTTACCGCCGACGACCGGCGCGCAACGAAAAGGGGACAGAAGTGAGCGATGTGCTCGGATTGACGGGCAAGGCTGCCCTCGTCGTCGGCGGGGGTTCGGGGATCGGGGAGGCGACCAGCGCGCTGCTCGCCGAGGCCGGCGCACGCGTCGCCGTCGCCGACGTCGATCCGGGGCGCGCCGAGGCGGTCGCCGCCACGGTCGGCGGCACGCCGTTGACCGCCGACGTCACCGACCCGGCCCAGGCCGTGGCGATGGTCGACGCCGCGGCCGCGGCCCTCGGGGGGATCGACGTCGTCGCCAACATCGTCGGCGTCGCCTCCTGGTCGGATCTGATGTCGATGGACGCGGCGATGTGGGAACACGACCTGGCGGCGAACCTGACCCACCACCTGTCGGTCTCCCGGGCCGCGGCGAAGACGATGATCGCCGCCGGGCACGGAGGGGCGATCGCCCTCGTCGCCTCCGTGTCCGGTCTGTACGGGGCACCGAACCACGGCGCCTACGGCGCGGCGAAGGCAGGAGCGATGGCTCTGGCGCGCACGATGGCCAACGAGTGGGCACCGCACGGGATCCGGGTCAACTGCGTCGCCCCCGACGTGATCGGCACGCCACGGGTGCTCGCCGGGTTCACCGAGAAGGGGATCACCGACCCGGACCGGATCGTCGCCGACGAGGTGCCGATGGCCCGCTGGGGCCGTCCCGCAGAGATCGCCGGGCCGCTCGTGTTCCTCTTGTCCGACCTGTCGTCGTTCATGACCGGCCAGACGCTCGTCGTCGACGGGGGGACGATCGCCCGCTTCCCGCACAGCGGCCCGAAGCCGTTCGACAACCAGCAGCCGGTGAGCTGAGACCGGCGACCGCCGCTTCTCAGTCGCCGGCGACCGGTGACGGCGAGCGGAGGACGACGTCCTCGATGGCCACGCTCGGGGCGGCGAGGAGCGGCACGTAGATCCCGAGCAACGCGTCGGCGACCTCGCCCGGCTCCATGAACTCGGTCTGCATCAGGCCGCGGCGCGTCCAGGCGCGCAGCGTCTTGCCGATCTCGCGCGGCTCGAACGTCGCCCCGAACTGGGTGGGGAACGTCGCCCCGACGACCGCGCAGGACCAGCGCACCTCCGGGTGTTCGTAGCGCCAGCCGCGGATCGAGACCTCGAGCGCGGCCTTGCTCGCCGCGTAGGCGACGAGCCCGTCGCGCGGCGCGGCCGCCGACTCGGAGGACAGGGCGACGACGATCGCCCGTTCGGCGAGCAGGGGGAGCAGGGCCCGAGCCAACTGGTTGAAGCCGACGACGTTGACGGCGAGGGTGCGCTGCCACGTCTCCCGATCGGAGGCCGCCAGACGGCACAGCGACGCCGAACCCGCAGTGGAGAAGACCATGTCGATCCGCCCGAGATGGGCGCCGGCCTCGCTGACGAATCGCTCGATGCTGACGTCGTCGGTGACGTCGACGGCGACCGGATGGCCGCCGCCCGCCGTCTCGGCGACGGCTTCCAGTGCGTCGAGCCGACGTCCCCCGAAGACGACCTCGGCCCCGGCGGCGACGGTGCGCAGGACCACCTCCCGGCCGATCCCCTCCGACCCGCCGACGACGACGACCCGCCGTCCCCGAAGCATCGCGTTCTGCGCCGTCACGTCGTCCCCCTCGGCAGCGGCCCGGCCCCCACGGTCGCGAACCGTCGTTCAAACGAACGTACTCTGGTTCACGGTTCGGCGAGCAGATCGGGAGGGGCACCGATGGACGGGCGACAGGGGGGCATCTGGAGCGAGCCGCGGATGCTGATCGACGGCCGGCTCACCGCCGCCCGGGACGGCGGCGAGTACGACGACATCGCCCCGGCGACCGGCGTGCTCCTCGGCCGGGCGGCGAACGCCGGCCCACAGGACATGGACGAGGCGATCGCCGCGGCCCGGCGGGCATTCGACGAGACGTCGTGGTCCACCGACCGGGAGCTCCGCTTGCGCTGCATCCGCCAGCTCGGCGAGGCGATGACCCGCCACACCGAGGAGCTGCGCGCCAGCCTCGTCGCCGAGGTCGGCGCCCCGGTGTCACTGACCCACGGCGCCCAGCTGCAGACCCCGGTGGAGGGGATCGGTTGGGTCGCCGACCTCCTCGAGCGCTACGAGTTCGAGACCGACTTGGGGGTCGCCTCCCCGTTCGGGATGCGCTCCCGGCGGATCCTGCGGCGGGAGCCGGCCGGGGTCGTCGGGGCGATCACCCCATGGAACTTCCCCCACCAGATCAACCTGGCGAAGATCACCCCCGCCCTCGCCGCGGGGAACACCGTCGTCCTCAAGCCGGCCCCGGACACGCCGTGGTGCGCGACGCTCCTCGGCCGGCTCGCCGCCGAGGAGACCGACATCCCGGCCGGCGTGTTCAACGTCGTCACCGGGGCGAGCAACGACCTCGGCGAGCGACTCGTCGCCGACCCCCGCGTCGATCTGATCTCGTTCACCGGCTCGACGGCGACCGGGCGGCGGATCATGCGCGTCGCCGCCGAGCGCGTCGCCAAGGTGTTCCTCGAGCTCGGCGGCAAGTCGGCGGCGATCGCCCTCGACGACGCCGACCTGGCGACGGCCGCGGCGATGACCGCGTTCCAGGTGATGACCCATGCCGGGCAGGGGTGCGCGATCACCAGCCGGTTCGTCGTGCCCCGGGACCGCTACGACGAGGCGGTCGAGGCGGTGGTGTCGACGATGTCCTCGCTGAGCTACGGCGACCCGTCCGACCCGGCGCACCTGATGGGTCCGTTGATCAGCGAGCGCCAACGCCAGCGGGTCCTCGGCCACATCGACGCCGCCGTCGCCGACGGCGCGACGCGGGCGCTCGGCGGAGGGATCCCCGACGATCTCCCCGAGCACCTCGCCGGCGGCTTCTTCGTCCGCCCGACGGTGCTCACCGGCGTGCGCTCGGGCGACCGCATCGCCCAGGAGGAGATCTTCGGCCCGGTGCTCGTGGTCATCGCCCACGACGGCGACGACGACGCGGTGCGCATCGCCAACGACTCGATCTACGGCCTGTCCGGGGCGGTGTTCTCCGCCTCCGACGAACGGGCCCGGGCCGTGGCCGAACGGGTCCGCACGGGCACGATCGGCGTCAACGGCGGCTTGTTCTACAGCCCCGACGTGCCCTTCGGCGGGTACAAGCAGAGTGGCATCGGCCGGGAGATGGGCGTGCTCGGCTTCGAGGAGTACCTCGAGGTCAAGGCGATCGCCCTCGGCGTGCGCGGATGACCTGCGGGCGACCGACGCCGGGTCCGTCGGCCGGGTCTCAGCGGGGCAGGCCGAGGATCGCCGCCGCCTCCTCCCCCGTGGCGACCGGCCGGCCGGCCGACGCGCACAGCTCGACGGCTTCGGCGACGAGCTCGGCGTTCGTCGGCGTCCGCTCCCCACCGTAGAACTCGAGCCCGAGGTGGAGGTGGCCGCCGCGCTCGAGCGCGAGATGGGCCACGTCGCTGCGTCCGAGGTCACCGCCGACGACGGAGACCGCCCAGGGAACGGGGCAGTCGCCGAGGAGATCGAGGTAGGCATCGAGGGCGGCAGTGGTCGGGGGGAGACCGAACGGCGCGCCGAGCAGGCCGCGCTCGGTCGACAGGTAGAACTTGAACATCGTCCCCGGGGGCAGCTTGCCCGCCTTCCAGTAGGCGAGGCTCGTGTACAGGAAGCCCGGCTCGTAGATCGCCAGGCTCGGCCCGAGGCGCAGGTCGCGGTGCAGGGCGAACACGTCGCGGATCACGTCGTAGGAGTTGGAGTAGACGAAACCGCCGGTGGGCAGTCCCTCGGCGTCCCGCCCGCCGAAGTTCACCGAGCCGGGGTCGAGGATCCCGACGCGCAGGCCGGCCTCGACCATCAACGGCAGGTGACCGAAGTCGACCTTGCCCTCGTGGAAGTTCAGCGTCGGGTAGAGCAACGCGCCGGGACGCTGGGCCCAGACCTCCTCGAACGACGCGAGGTAGCGGGCGGCGACCTCCTCAGG
>CAZQEJ010000050.1:13597-19001 GCA_964592165.1 uncultured Ilumatobacteraceae bacterium
CGACCGTCTAGGTTCGCCGGCGGGGAGGTCACGCCGTGAAGGAGAACGCTGCACTCGCCGCCTGGCAGGACGCCTGCGCGCGCTTGTCCCGGCTCGGCGCGGAGGTCATCGGCGAGCCGTTCCCCACAGGGGAGACGGAGCAGGTGGAGATGCTTGCCCACCTCGTCGACCAGGCGGTGTGCTGGCTCGGCTGGTCGGTGTTCCACGCCGACCCGCGCCGGCCGGTGTTCCACCGCCAGAACGACCTCGTCACCCAGTGGGGAGGGCCCAACGCGGACAACGTCTACCACCACGCCCGCATCGACGCGGCCCGCCGGTACCGGATCAATGGGCAGATGAACTCCTGCGAGGACTGGGTGCTGACGATCCGCCGCGGGTTCATGCACCAACCGACGTGGGGCACCGTGCACCAGGTCACCGCCCACGCCCTGGGCATCGCCGAAGGCGACCACTTCGAGCTGATCCTCGGCGGGGAGCCTGCCGGCGAGCGCTGGGTGCCGCTCCCCGACGGCTCGGTGATGGCCACGTTGCGCGAGTACTACTACGACTGGCGACCGCTCGAACCGGCGCGGATGACGATCGAGTGCCTCGACGACGACCTCGACGCGCCAAGCCCGCCGCTCGGTGCCGGGGAGCTGGCGGCGCGCCTCGCGGACGCGGTCACCGGGATCGAGCACTCCCTGCGCTACTGGAACGAGTACCTCGAGGGCTACCGGGCCGCGGGGGTGGCGAACACGTTCGCCGAACCGATCACCGTCGGCAAGGGTCTCGCCGACGCGCACTACGCGTTCTGCTTCTGGGATCTCGCTGACGACGACGCGCTCGTCGTCACCACAACCGTCCCCGCGGCGCGCCACTGGAGCTTCCAGCTGTACATGCTCGGCACGTTCGAACCGGTCGACCTCCTCGAGCACCAGAGCTCGTTGAACCAAACCCAGCTCGGCGTCGATCCTGACGGACTGGTGCGCGTCGTCCTCGCCCAGCGGGACCCGGGCGTGACGAACTGGCTCGATGCGGCCGGCCGCCGCCACGGGTTGATGACCTACCGCACGTTCTGGGCCGGCGGCGCGCCCCTCCCGGAGGTGACGACCGAGGTCGTCCCCCTCGGGGAGCTGGATCGCCGCCTGGCGACCAGCGCCCGTTCGACCCCGGCCGAGCGGGCCGCCACGCTCGCCGCTCGGCGGGCCCACCTCGTCCGCCGGTTCCGCACGTGATCCCCTCGTCGTCGTGGCGCCCGGAGTGGGTCGCCGAGATCAACGCAGGGCGGGTCTGGCCGATCAGCGAAGCAGCGGCTCCACCGTTCGACCGCGCCCACCTCCTCGCCCGAGCGGCGGCTCCGCTCGGCCTGCGTGCGGCCGACGTCGCGGCACGCCTCGGTGACGAGGCGCTCGAAGCTCTCGACGTCCTCCTCCCGGCGCTGGAGGACGAGGCCCGGCTGAGCGTCCTCGGGCGATGGATCACCCACCGCTTCCTCGGCCGCCTCGTCGAGCAACGCCTCGCCCTCGACACGTTCGTCGACGCCCACCCGGCGGTCGCCGAGGAGCGGATCACAGAGCCGTGGTTCGTGATCGGCGCGCCGCGCACGGGCACGACGATCCTCTACGAGCTGCTCGCCCTCGACCCCGACCACCGCGTCCCGCGCGGCTGGGAGCTGCTCCGCCCGGCGCCTTCCCCCGCCCTGTGCGACGCGGCGGATCTGGACGTGCGCGTCGAACTCGCCGATGCCGAACTGCGCACCCCGCAAGCCGTCAACGAGAGCCTCGGCGACATCCACCCGTACTCGGGGACGATGCCCAAGGAGTGCTTGTCGGCGATGTCCTTCGCCTTCCGCTCCGAGGAGTTCACCGCCCGCTACCACGTCCCGAGCTACGAGGCGTGGCTGGCCACGGCGGACATGCGCCCCGCCTACGACTGCCACCGGCGCACGTTGCAGGTCCTCCAGTACGGCGCGCCCCGCCGTCGTTGGGTGCTCAAGTCACCCGTCCACCTCCAGCACCTGAGCACGCTGCTCGACGTGTACCCCGACGCGCGCCTCAGCGCGACGCACCGTGACCCGCGGGCCATCCTCGGATCGGTGTCCAGCCTGATCGCCACGCTGCGCGGCGCGCACAGCGAGGACGTCGGCCTGCCCGAGATCGGCCGCTACCACCTCGAGCTGTACGGACGCACCCTCGACGGCTTCGTCGACGTGGCGACGAGCGGGCTGATCCCCGCAGGCCGCTTGACGAACACCCGTCACGCCGACTTCCTCGCCGATCCGTTGGGAGTCGTCGGGGGGATCTACGCCGAGCTCGGCTGGACGCTGTCCGAGCCGGTGCGCCAGGCGATGGCCGACCACCTCGTCCGCGAGGCCCACGAACCGGGTGGCCACCGCTACGCCCTCGCCACCTACGCGATCGACGATGCGGAGGTCGTCGAGCGCTTCGCCCGCTACCGCGCCTTCGCCGGGCTCACCGTCAACGGAGCATGAGCGCCCCGCCGTCGATCATCACCGTCTGACCGGTGACGTAGCGACAGGAGTCGGACAGGAGGAAGGCGACGACGGGGGCGATGTCCTCCTCGGCGTCGCCGTCACGAGCGATCGGCTGGTTGGCGTACGTCGCCGCCCACACCCGGGCCCGCTCGGTGTCCTCCGCCGGCGGGGCGCGGTGCCCGGCGGACACGGGGCAAACGCAGTTGACGACGATCCCGTGGCGGGCCCACTCCTGGGCGGCGACGCGCGTCAGGCCGCGGATCGCCTCCTTCGCCGCGACGTACGGCCCGTAACCGGCCGCTCCGAGCAGCGCGGCGTTCGACCCGAACGTGACGATCCGCCCCCAGCCCTGGGCGCGCATCGCCGGGAGGACCGCCTGCATCGACCACAAGGTGCCCCGCGGACCGGTCGCGTCGAGCAGTTCGACGTCGGCGGCGCGCACGTCCTCCAGCGGCATCACCGGGCGGAACGTGTGGGCGTTGGCGACGAGCCCGTCGATCCGCCCGAAGTGGGCGGCGGCGCGCTCGCCGAGGGCGATCATCGCCTCCCGGTCGGCGACGTCGACGGCGACGGCGAGATGCTCGCAGCCGAACGCGTCGAGCTCGGCGGACATTGCCTCCAGGCGGGACGGCTTGCGCCCGGTGATCACGAGGCGTGCCCCGGCACGGGCGAGGTACCGGGCGATCCCCTGGCCGATGCCACGCGTCGCCCCGGTGATCACCACGACACGCCCCTCGACGCCGGCCTGCTCGCCCCTCGCGATCATCGCTTCACCCCACCCTTCGTCGTCGGCCCCGACCGTACCGACCCCCTCGCCTACACTCCCCCCACCGCCGAACTTTGGAGGTTCGCCGTCTCTCAGACGGCAACTTCCTCCAAAGTTCGGCTGGGGGGACGCAGGAAGTTGGAGGCGATGACGATGACCGATCCGAACCTTCCCGGGCGCCTCGGCGATCCGCAGCGGTCGCTGGCGACCGACCCGCGGGCCGACCCGCGCATGGCCGCCGCGCTCGTCGCCCTCGGGCTCGGCGAACTGCCTCCGCCGTCGCCGGTCAGCGCGGCGTCCTCCCTGGAGGAGATCCACGCCGTCGTCGACGCGTCGGAGGCCGGGTTCGAGGCCTTGTTCAACGCGCTCGGCGATCTGCTCGCCCCTCTCGAGGGGATCGAACGGACGACGGAGACCGTGCGCGGCGTCGACGGCAACGACATCCCCGTCTACATCCACCGGCCTGCCGGCCTCAGCGGACCGGTGCCCGGCGTGCTGCACATCCACGGTGGGGGGATGACGTTGCTCCAGGCGTCGGGCGCAGGCTACTCCCGCTGGCGCGACGAGCTCGCCGTGCGCGGTCTCGTCGTCGTCGGGGTCGAGTTCCGCAATGCCGGCGGCGCGCTCGGCCGCCACCCGTTCCCTGCCGGGCTCGACGACTGCGCCGCCGCCCTCCGTTGGGTCGGGGAGAACCGCACGCGCCTCGGTATCGGTCCGCTGGTCGTCTCCGGTGAGTCGGGCGGCGGCAACCTCAGCCTGGCGACCACGCTGAAGGCCAAGCGGGACGGCGTGCTCGACCTGATCGACGGTGTCTACGCCCAGTGCCCGTACATCTCCGGGGCCTACGCCGACCCACCGGCCGAGCTCGTCTCCCTGCGGGAGAACGACAGCTACTTCATCGACTGCACGAACATGGGGGCGATGGTCAAGCTGTACGACCCGACCGGCGTGCACTCGACCGATCCGCTCGCCTGGCCGTACCACGCGACGACCGAGGACCTCGCCGGGCTCCCGCCGCACGTGATCTCGGTCAACGAGCTCGACCCGTTGCGCGACGAGGGCATCGCCTACTACCGCAAGCTCCTCGCCGCCGGTGTGCCGGCCGCGGGGCGGCTCGTGCTCGGCACGTGCCACGCCGGTGATTGCATCTTCGGCGCGGCGATGCCCGACGTGCAGCGCGAGACGCTGGACAGCATCACCGCGTTCGCCAACTCGTTGCGCGGCTGACCCGCCGGCGACCGGCGCCCGGAACCGGCCCCGACCGCACGCACGCTGCGCTGCGGCCCGCCCGCTGCTGGTAGAACCAGGCGCGTGCTGACGCCGTTCGACGACTACCCGATCCACCAGACGCCGGCGCCGATCGCCCAGCCGGTCTCTGCCGACCCGAACCACTACGACCGCTACTGGTTCAACGGCTACGACCTCGGCGGGGGATTCTTCCTCGGCGGGGCCATGGGTCACTACCCGAACAGAGGGGTGGTCGACGGGGCGTTCTCCGTCGTCCACGACGGCGTGGAGCACTCCGTGTTCGCCTCCGGGCGAATGCCGGCCGACCGTTCGACGGTCGTCGGGCCGCTGCGCATCGAGGTCGTCGAACCGTTGCGCACGCTGCGTTACGTCGTCGGCGGCAACGACCACGGGTTGACCGCCGACGTCACGTTCCGCGCCCGCACGGAGGCGATCGAGGAACCACGCCAGCACATCGTGCGCAACAACGTGCCGATGATGGACTACACCCGGCTCACGCAGTGGGGAACGTGGGAGGGGACGATCACCTTGCCCACCGGGGTGACGCTCGAGCTCGACCCCGCCCGCACACGGGGAACCCGGGACCGTTCCTGGGGTGTGCGCGGCGTCGGCCAGCAGGCGCCGACGAACTTCGCCCCGGAACCGATGCAGGTGTTCTGGCTGTGGGCGCCGATCAACTTCGACGACGGCTGCACCCACCTCGCCCTGTTCGAGCGCGCCGACGGCGAGCGATGGCTGGAGGAGGCGCTGCTCGTCCCCCTCCTCGGCGAGGGCGAACCGGAGCACCTCGGGCGGAGCGCCTACAGCATCGACTGGGAGCCGGGCACGCGGGAGATGCGCTCGGCGACGATCACCCTCCAGCGGCGCGACGGCAGCGCGCTGCCCGTGATCGAGATGAGCAAGCTGTTCACGTTCCG
>CAZQEJ010000051.1:0-8556 GCA_964592165.1 uncultured Ilumatobacteraceae bacterium
GCGCAGCTTGCCGGCCAGGACGTACGGGTCGATCCGCTGCTGCCCCCCGCCCATTCCGACCCAACCGAGCGTGGCCCCCCACGCCTCGGCGACGCGCAGCGCTTCGAGCAGTTCGTCGGGCCCTGCCGCGGAAACCACCGCCGGGCGCACGGGGGCGAGGTGATGCCACCCTTCGCCGACGACGAGATGGATGCCCCTCCCCGCCCCGCAACGCCGCAGCCCGAGAGGTCCCGCGTCGGCGACCGCCACCGATCCCGTGAGCGAGCCGGCGTCGTCCTCGCCGGTCACGGGCACGCCGAGATACTGCGCAAGTGCCGCGCACCGAGGCCCGGCGAGGACGAGGGCCTCGTCCGGGAGCGGCCCGCACAGGTCGCGCACGGCGAGCATGAACCCGACGATCCAGTCCAGATCGTCGACCGGGACGCGCCGGTCGATGCGTCCGACCACGGTGTCCGGGACCCCGAAGGCGCGCAACGTCGGCGCCGACCAGACCGGCATCGGGGCGCCGGTCGTGCTGTCCGGATCCACGGCTGCGCCGGGGCTGGCGTCACCGTGGGGAAGACCCCATCCCGGGGCGGGATCCCCCCCGTCGGACTGGTCGGCACCAGGGCACGGGATCGCGCCGGGGATGCCGCCCGCCTCCTCCGGCTCGCCGTCCCCACGGGGCGCGCCGGGCCGATCGGTGCCTTGCAGCGGTTCACCGCGGCGAATCGCCGAGGCCCGCTGGGTGATCGTCCGGTCGTCGAGGCCATACTCCGCGTTGAGCATCTCGGCCAGCAGCGCGGCGGTCCCGGCGAAGGGATCGTCGCCGGCCGGCTCGGCGCTGAACCACGCCGGCAGCGGATCCTCGGCGGGATCGTCCTCGCCGGGCTGTGCCTGATCGGCCCCGTCGGCGGTGTCGGGACCGACGCTCCATGCGGGTACCGGTGGCGCGCCGGTTGCGTCGTCCTCGTCCGCCGGCGGCCCGCCGGCTGCATCGTCCTGCGCGGCGAACACGGAACGCCAGTCGATCGCCAACTCCTCCTCGGCAGCGCGCGGCGCGGCCGCGGGCACCTCGCTCGATTCGGCCCAGCGCAGCGCATCGTCGCCGGGAAGGACGTCGTCGTCGGTGAAGGAAGCCGCGCTCAGCGCAGAACCGCCGCGTTCGGCAGGAAGCGTCCGCCGAGCGGTGGGGCCGGGCATGAGGTCCGGGCGGATGACCTCGGCGAGCGTCGCCTCGGCCGCCGCCGTGCCGGTGCGGGTCAGTGCAGCGAGCTCGCTGGCGAGGCGCGCGGCGAACTCCTCGCCACCCCCGGGAAGGGTGAACAGGGCGTCGCTCCCGGGCGCTGGTGGAGCACCGCCCCCGCTCGGCCCGGCGCCCGGCGCGCTGGCCACGAGCCGGACGAGCTCGGTGGCGAAGAACCCGCCGAGCCCTCCGGAACGGACCTTGTCCACCGAGACGATCGTGCACCCGGCGCCCAGCGCGTCGGTCGCCGCACTGTGCGCCTCGGCCGCGCTGCGGGCGAGGACGGTCACCCGGCCACCGCTGCGCTCGATGACGGGATAGCTCTTTGCCATCGTGGCTCTACCTCCCTCGGGAGCACTGTGCTGGCTTGCCCGCGCCCCCGGCCCGAGCGGCACACCGCTACGCACCGACGACTTCCGTGACGGAGACGGTCAGGTGGCGGGGCAGCTCGCGGTAGGCGAAGACGGGTAGGTCGATGTCCGCCGACTGCAGGACGCGGGCCAGCGGACGGCGCAGTGCCGGAGCGCAGACGACGACCACCGGGTCGCCCCCGGCGAGCCGCTCCCACGCGTTGCGCACCGCATCGCGCAGCCCCTCGAGCAGTTCCGGCTCGATGGCCAGGTGGACCGAGCCGTCGACCTCACGCAACGAAGCCATCAAGCGACCCTCCAGCTCGGGGACGAGGAGCACCGCGGACACCGCCTGGTTCGGTGCGATCGCCGCAGCGATCTGTGCTCCGAGCACCGCCCGGCATTCGTCGGCGAGCACCTCGGGGTTGCGGGTGTCGTGCGGCGCGGTGGACAGCGCCTCGACGATGCGCGGCAGGTCGCGGATCGCCACCCGCTCGGCAAGCAGCGAACGGAGCACCTGGTGCAGCGTCGTCATCGGCACCCGGTCATTGCCGATCTCGTTGGCCAGCAGCGGCTGGTCGCCGCGCAGCGCCTCGACGAGGTCGGCGACCTGCTGGCGGGAGAGCAGGTCGGGGGCGTAACGCCGGGCGATCTCGGCGACGTGGGTGACGATCGCTGCCGAGCGGGGCACGAGCGTCGCCCCCGCGGCGGCCGCCGCGCCGCGCTCGGTCTCGGGAATCCAGTAGCCGACGAGTCCGAACACGGGTTCGACGACTCGCTCCCCGATCGCCGCGAGGGACAGCTCGGCGTCCATCGTCGGGTCGGGCAGGGCGAGCACGCACCCCGCGGGGACACGCCCTCCGCCGACGTCGACGCCCCACACCGCGACCCGGTACTCCCCCGCGGGCAACGCTGCGTCCTCACTTGTGATCACCTGAGGCAGGACGAAGCCGAGCTCGATCGCCAGTTGCCGGCGTAGCTCACGGATGCGGGACAGGAGATCGCCGGTGGCGACGAGGTCGGTCACGTCGTAGGCGACGCGCAGCTCGACCGGGTCGGTGCGCATCCGGGCGATGAGCACCTCCGGGTCGTCCGGATCGGTCGTCACCGCGACGTGATCCTGATCGGCCACGGCCTGCTCGACGGCGTGCTCCTTCATCCGCCCGGCGAGCACCCACAGGCCGATCGCCAACCCGACGAAGGGGATCTTGGGCATCCCTGGGATCAGTGCGACGACAAGCGCTCCGCCGGACGCGGTGCGCAGCGTGAGCGGGTTGGAGGCCAGTTGGGCGGCGAGCTCCCGGCCCAGGTTGGGCACCTCGCCGCGCACCCGGTTGACGAGCATGCCCGTCGCCAGGGCGTAGAGCAGCGCGGGGAGTTGGGCGACGAGACCGTCGCCGACGGTGAGCAAGGAGTACGTCTGGGCAGCCTCTCCGAGGGGCATCTTGCGGGACACGACCCCGATCGTGAAGCCGCCGATGAGGTTGACGAAGACGACCACCAAGGAGGCGATCGCGTCGCCCTTGACGAACTTCACGGCGCCGTCCATCGCCCCGTAGAAGTCCGACTCGCGAGCGATCTTGGCCCGGGCAGCGCGGGCGCCCGCCTCGTCGAGCAGGCCGGCGGCGAGGTCGGAGTCGACCGCCATCTGCTTGCCCGGCATCGCGTCGAGGCTGAACCGGGCGGCCACCTCCGAGGCCCGCTCCGAGCCCTTGGTGATCACCAGCAGGTTGACCAAGGTGAGGACCAAGAAGATGACCAGGCCGACGACGACGTTCCCACCGACGACGACGCGCCCGAACGTGTGCACGACCTCGCCGGCGTTGCCGTGGAGGAGGATCGAGCGGGTCGTCGCCACGGTCAGCGCGACGCGCGCCGCGGTGGTCACCAGCAGCAGGCTCGGGTAGGAGGAGAACTGCGTCGGGTCGGCGACGTTGAGCACCGACGAGAGCGTGACCAGCCCGGTGACGATGTTCACGGCCAAGAGCACGTCGAGCACCGCGGTCGGCACGGGGACGATCAGGCAGAGCACGATCGCCACGATTAGTGCGGGAAGCACGAGATGCGTCCGGCCGTTCACGCGCTGCTCCTTGCTCCGGCGGGCAGCGCGCCGGCACGCAGGTTCTCCGGGAACCGCCCTCGCCGCCAGTAGGCCGCGACGAGGACCTTGATCACGTCGTCGAAGAAGCGCTCCGGGACGTACCCACCGACGCGCACCTGGCGGTACAAGGCACGGGCCAAGGGACGGTCCTCGATGATCGGCACACCGTGGCGTGCCGCGATCTTGCGGATCCGCTTCGCCTGGCGCTCCGTGCCCTTGTCGACCACCTGCGGCGCGGGTGCGCCTTCGGCGTAGGCCAGAGCGACGGCGAAGTGCGTCGGGTTGGTGATCACCACGTCGGCGCGCGCCACCGGGGCCAACGAGGACCGCCGGCGGAGCTCGATGCCGCGCCGCTTGCGCGCCGCCTTGGTGTGCGGGTCGCCTTCGGTCATCTTCGCCTCGTCGAGCACTTCCTGGCGGGTCATCATCAGGTCGCGCTTCCACTTGCGGCGCTGGTAGACCGCGTCGAGAACGGCGACGAGGACCGCGCCGGCGACGACCCGCACGGCGACCGAGCGCGCCGCGCCGCCGACCGTGCCGAGGGACGAGGCGAGGTCGGTCCGGTCGGGGATCGAGCGCTGCAGCGAGTGGATCGGGCCGATCAGGGCGATGCCCACGACGGTCACCTTGAGCAGGCTCTTGAGCAGCGTCTGGCCCGCCTGGACCGGGCTGAGCCGCTTCAGGCCGCGGCTCACGGAGAGCTGCTTGAGCGAGGGCCGAGCGGTCTTCGGGGCGAAGGCGACACCGGACTGGGCGATCTGAGTGGCGATCCCGGCGACGATCGCGGCGAGGACCGGAGGGGACCACGCGCCGAGCAGGCGGACCACGCTCGTGCGGACCTCCCCGGCGCGCAGCCCGCCGGACAGCCCGTCGGCCGAGCCGAGCCAGTAGCCGACCAGGTCGCGCGTCGTGCCCAGGGCGCGCCCGGCGGAGATCGCGGCGACGAGCAGCCCCACGCCGAGCACGACGAGCCCCGCCGCTTCCGGGGAACGGGCGACGTTCCCGTCGCGGCGCGCTTCGCGCCGGCGCCGTTGGGTGGGCTGCTCGGTCCTCCCGTCACGCTTGGCCATCGCTCACCTCCCCAACAGCCTCAGCGCGGCCGCCGTCCCCGAGGCGATCACCTCGTCGGTGAAGCGGGGGAAGAGCACGGCCGCCGAGCCGAGCATCGACACCGTGAGCAGCGTCTTGGCCGGGAGACCGACGAGGAACATGTTGATCTGCGGCACCATCCGGCTGAGCAGGCCGAAGGCGATCTCGCCGACGAAGAGCACGGCGGTGATCGGCAAGGACAGCTCGACGCCGCGGCGGAAGAGCATCGACACCGAGTCGACGACCTCCGCGGAGACCCCACCGATCGTCCCCAGCCGCCCGTCGAGGGCGATCACTCGGGTCGACAGCCAGAGCACCTGGGTGACCACCACGAGACCGCCGGCGGCGATCACCAGCGCCTGGGCGGTGAACGAGTAGAGCATCGCCACCGGGCCCGGGGTCGTGCGCGTCTCCGGGTCGAACACCGAACCGAGGGTGATCCCGCTCGAGGTGTCGATCACCGTCCCGGCCACGGAGAACAGGTGCAGCGGCAGGCCGAGGACCCAACCGACGAGAGCACCGACGGTCAGGTTGACGAACATCGTGACGACGAGGTCGGAGGTCACCGAGGCCGCCGGCATCGTCACCGGCGCGGCGGTGAGCAGCCCGAGGGACAGGGCCAGCGCGCTGCGCGCCAGGCGGGGCATCGAACGCGGCACCCAGGCGCACAGGGCGATCAGCGCACCGGCGCGGGCCACCGCGAGGGACAGCCCGATCGCCCAGGCAACGGAGACGTCGAGGTCGAGCATCACTCAGCCGGCGTCCGGGATCATCGACCACATGTCGCGGATGAACGAGGTCAGTACCTGCAACATCCACGGACCCATGACCAGCAGCAGAAGGCAGACGGCGACGAACTTGAGGACGTAGACGACGGCCTGCTCCTGGATCTGGGTGATCGTCTGGACGATCGAGACGAGCACGCCGACGAGGAGCATGACGACCAACAGCGGGCCACCGACCTTCGCTCCGGCCGCGGCCATCTGGCGGAAGATGTGCACGATCGAGGCGTCACTCATCTGCCACCCGGCCTCAGTGCGCCGACCGCAGCAGCGAGCCGGCGATCAACGCCCACCCGTCGACGAGGACGAACAAGGCGAGTTTGACCGGCAAGGAGACGACGACCGGGGGCATCATCATCATCCCCAGCGCGGCGAGCACGCTGGACACGATCAGGTCGACGAGGAGGAACGGGATCCACACGAGGAATCCGATGAGGAACGCCGAACGCAACTCGGAGAGGATGAACGCCGGGATCACGAACCGTGGGCTGAGGTCGCTCGCAGCTTGCGGCCGGGCCTCACCGACGAGATCGAAGAGCATGTTCAGATCACTCGTGCGCGTCCGGTCGAGCATGAACTCGCGCATCGGCTCCCACCCTCGCTCGAGCGCTTGGGAGGTGCTGATCTCCCCCCGCGTCGCCGGCTGGATCGCCGCGTCGTTGATCTTGGAGAACGTCGGGCCCATGACGAACAGGGTCAAGAACGCGGCGAGCCCGGCGAGGACCTGGTTCGGCGGGGTCGTGTTCAGCCCCAAGGCCTGGCGGGCCAGCCCGAGGACGATCAAGAAGCGGGGGAAGACGGTCGTCAGCAGGAGCAGCCCGGGAACGACGGAGATCAGCGTGATCAGGACGACGAGGAGGACCGAGTTGCTCGCCGACTGCGGCGCGCTGATCTTGATCACCCCGTCGTCGATCGTCGCCCCCTGGCCGACCTGCGGGGTGCGCACCGGGGGGACGGTGATCGCCGGGCCGCCCGGGGTGGAGGGCCCGCTCGGGTTCGCCACGGTCGTCGCCGGTCCCCCCCCGATCGTCGTCACCGGAGCAGGAGTGGTGGTCACCGGGGGCGGCACGCTCGCCGACGCCGACCGTGGCGGCGCGCCGCCGACGACGACGAGGGCCGCTGCGGCGACGACCAGCAACCCGCCGAGGGGTCCACGACGGAGCGCGATCCTCATCGCTCGCCGTCCTCTGCCGGTGGCGCCGCGGACCTCGACCGGGCGGCTGGATCGAGCGTGCGCGTCGTCGCCCGGCGGACGCGGTCGAGGAGGGCCGCGGGATGCTCGTCGAGCACGGGTAGCTCCGAGGGCAGGGCGGCCCGGGGGCGCGCCGGCGCCGGAGCGCTCGGCTCGAGCTCGGTGAGCAGGGTCACCTGGTGGGCCGCCGCGCCGACGAGCAGCCGGCGACCCTCGACCTCGACCACGGCGAGGACCGCGTTGCGGTGCATCGCCGTGCGCGCCGTGATCCGCAACTGGCCGAGCTTGGGCGAGCGGGCGATCCGGCGGCGCAGGACCACCGCCACCGTCGCGAGGACGACGGTGGCGATGATCAGCCGCAGCATCACTGCCTGACGGGGAGGATCTCGGCGATCCGCACGCCGAGCTCGTCACCGACGACGACCACCTCGCCACGGGCGACGAGCGAGCCGTTGGCGAGGACCTCGACCAGACCACCGGCCTGCCCGATCTCGATCACCGAGCCGCCGCGCAGCTGGAGAACGTCCTGCACCGTCATCCGCGTCCGGCCAAGGGCGACGACGATCTCCAGTTGGACTCCGGCGATGACGTCGAGGCTCGCCGCAGGTCCCGGCCGGGCCCCCTCACCCAGTGGCGAGAACTGAGCCGGAGATGGTGTCGGCGACTCGAGCATCGTGCTCCCTCACTTGTCCGTCGTGGGGACCGGGCCCATCGTGGCCGTCCGGTCCGTGCTGCGCCTCGGAACTCTGCGGGCCCTCAAGAGACCGCGGCCCATGTGACCCAGGGAAGGGATCCTCGGTCAGGGCGACCGCAAGGCGTGATCCGCGGCGCCCCAGATGGGCGTGGAACAGCTGCCGGCCGCCGGTGGTGACCGCCGCCGGTTGGGCGATGCGGTGCTCGAGGACGAGCACATCGCCGACGCTCAGAGCGGCGATCGCCCCGGCGGGGACCAGCGTCGCCTCCAGCCGGGCTTCGAGCGGCAGGGGGATGTTGCGCACGACGGCGTCCATCAGCACCGAGTCGAACTCGGCGCCGACCTTCTCCACATTGTGCGCGGCGAGCTTCTCCAGCATCGGCGTCATCGTCGACAGCGAGACGACGATCGACAGATCGCCACGCAGGTCGGTGCCCTGCACGTCGAGCGAGTAGGTCAGCACGAGGACGATCTGCGACGGGGAGGAGATGGCGACGAGTTGCGGGCTGAGCTCGACGCTGAGCAACTCGGTCTCGACCGCGACGAACTGGGACATCGCCGCGCCGAGAGCCTCGGCTGCGGCGGACCCGATCCGCCGCAGCGGGGGCAGTTCCAGTTCGGTCGGGCGCCGGGGGAGCTCGATCCGGCCGGGGCCGCCGAGCATCCGGCCGGCCAGGCCGAGGGCGAGCGGGGTGTCCAACTCGACGAGCGCGTCTCCTTGCAGCGGGTGGACCGCGGCCGTCGCGAGGAACGTGAACGTCGGCAACGTGCGCAGATACTCCTCCCAGGCGAGCTGGGAGACGCGGGCGATCTCCACCGTCGCCGCGGCGCGAGCGATCGATCCGACGAGCGAGCTCAACCGGCGGCAGAACGTGTCGTGGAACAGGTCGAGCGAGCGCACCTGCTCCCGGGAGAGCTTCGACGGCCGGCGGAAGTCGCAACGCTCCCAGCCGCCGTCGTCGTGGGGGGTGTCCGTCATCGGCGTTGCGGCCCGTCACGGGAGCCGTCCTCCACCACCGACGATGGAGGCCGAGAGCGCGACGCGGCCCACCTCCGTCTGCGTTTGCTCAAGAAGGATTCATGGCGGGGTGGTCGGGCTCACCGGGATCAACGGGGAAGGCGC
>CAZQEJ010000051.1:8656-12575 GCA_964592165.1 uncultured Ilumatobacteraceae bacterium
CGGTCGAAGGAGAGGTTGAAGTTCGTGTACCCCGGCGTCGACAGCGGCCGCTTGTCGGTGTGCCCGCCGACGAGGATCTGGTTGTTGAACCCGTGCAACGGTTGGGACAGCGCGGCGAGCACGTACACCCCATTCGGCTTCAGCGTCGCCGAACCGGAGTCGAACAGCAGGTCGTCGGTCGACACGGTGAGGACGACACCGCGCTCGTCGCGCTGGACGCTGACGATCTCGCCCAACCCGGCCTGCTCGATCGCGCTGTGCAGCGTCTGGGTCAGCTCGTCGAGCCCGGTGCCGGTCAGCGCCCCGTCGGCCCCGAGCGCCCCCGGGGCGGTGATCACCGGGGCGAGTGTCGTCGTCGTCACCGCATCGGCCGAAGCCGAGCCGCTGCCGGCTCCGGTGTCCGTCGCCTCGGTCGCCGGGTTGCCGAAGTCGCCGAGCCCTTCTTTGAACTTCTCGAACTTCTTCAAGTCGATCTTGGCGATCACCCACAACACGAGGAACAGGACCATCAGCAAGGTGAGCAGGTCGGCGTAGGTGACCAGCCAACCCCCGTGACCGCCTCCCCCGCCGGCGTGCCCGCCACCGCGGCCGCGCCTGCCGTGGCCGCTCATGCGGCGGACTTGCCCGCGCCGCGCTGCTTGGGCGGCAGGTACGCCTCGAGACGCTCGGTCATCGCCCGGCTGGAGTAGCCGTGGAGCATCGAGGAGACCCCTTCGATGATCAGTTCCTTCTCCAACATCTCGTTCTCGTGGAGGCGGGTCAGCTTGGCCGCGATCGGCGCGTAGAGCACGTTCGCCGCGACCAACCCGTACAGCGTCGCGGTCATCGCCCCGGCGAGGAGGTGGCCGATCTCTTCGGGGTGGTCGAGCATCCCGAGCATGTGGATCAGGCCCATCGTCGTGCCCATCAGGCCGAACGTCGGGGAGTAGGCCTCCGCCTTTTGGAACATGCCGATGTTGCGCATGTGCCGGTCGGTGACCGCGATCATCGAGCTCTCCAGCTCGGCACGGATCCGGTGCTCGTCGGCACCGTCGACGAGCAGCGTCACCCCCTGCTTGAGGAAGGGGTCCTTGACGTCGTTCATCTTGCTCTCCAGGGCGAGCGCGCCGTCCTTGCGCGTCGTCTCGGCGAGCTCGTTGATCTGGGTGATCACGTTCTCCAGCTTCGGCGGGTTCTTGAACCCCTTGATCGCCAAGGAGGGCATCTTCAGCATCTCGCCGGGGGTGAACGACGCGGCGGTGGCCATCAGCGTCCCGATGATCACGAGGATGAACGAGGGGATGTTGAACAACGTGGCAGGGTTGCCGCCCTCCATCACGTTGGCGACGTTCATCAGCACGAACGCCATCAACATGCCGACCGGCATCAACATCTCACGACCCCCTGCGGCGCATGCCGGTCACCGACCGGTCGGCGTGGGCGAAGATCGTCCCCAGGTTCTCCGCCGCGGCGAGCACCGAGGCGCGGAACTGCATCACGTTCGCGGCGACCTCCTCGACCGGCTCGGACACCGTCACCCGGTTGCCATCGGCGAGGGTGACCACGGTGTCGTGCCCGTTGTGCTCGCAGAACACGACGAGGTCGGGGTTGACCCACAGCTCTTCGCCGCGGAGTCGGTGCAGGCAGATCATCGGTTCGGTCCTTGTTCGGGTCGGGCGGGCGGGCGGGCGGAAGGCGACCGGTTGCTTGCAGAATCGGCAAGACGGCGCCGGTTTCAAGGTCCCCGGCAGAGGAAAGGACGAGCCCTTCGGCCCGTCCTCCGCCACCGTCGGTGGGCACAGCCCACCGAACGTGATCATCAGCGCTTGACGTTGACCAGGTCGGCGAGCATCTCGTCGGACGTCGTGATCACCCGGGTGTTGGCCTGGAAGCCGCGCTGGGCGAGGACGAGGTTGGTGAACTCGGTGGCCAGGTCGACGTTCGAGCCCTCCAGTGACCCGGGGGCGATCGTCCCGTTCTGGCCCTCCCCGGCGAGACCGACCACCGCGTCACCGGAGGTCAAGGTCGTGGCGAAGAGGTTATCGGCCATCTTCAACATGCCCTCCGGGTTCGTCACGGTGGCGACCGCGACCATCCCGATCTGGCGGCTGTCACCGTTGGTGTACTGGGCGGTGATCGATCCGTCCGTACCGAAGTTGACCTGGTAGAGCTCGGCGCCCGCAGCGCCGTCGTGTTCGGTGAAGTTCATCGTCGCCGTCTGGTCGTACTGGGTCAAGCCGTGCTGCGTCGTCCCCAGGCGGACGAGGATGTCCTGCGCGTCACCGTTACCCAGGGTGACGCCGGTGATCTCGATCTCCGGAGGGGACGTCGTCACCTTGCCGTCGACGTCGAAGCTGACCGACGCTCCCGCCGGGGTGATGTCGGTCGCGGTCCCCTCCCCGTCGGTGGCGACGAACTGCAGGTCCCAGTCCCCCACCGCGGTCTTCGTCGCGGTCACCTTGAGGGCGAAGCTCTCACCGAGCGAGTTGTAGATCGTCGCCGTCGTGACCACCGTGTCACCGACGTCGGCCGACGCCTTGATGTTCCCCCCGATCGTCACCGCACTCGTCGGCACCGGAGGCAGGGTTCCCGTGGGGATCGTCAGCGCGTCGGGGACCTCGGTCGTGTTGACCTTCCCGTCGGCACCGATCTGCCAGCCGAGCACCGTCGCCCCACCGGTCGTGACCAGCTTGCCGGTCGCGTCCCAGTTGAACGCGCCGTCGCGGGTCAACAGTTCCTGATCTCCCCGGCGGACGACAAAGAATCCGTCCCCCTGGACGGCGAGGTCGGTCAGCCGCCCGGTGAGCTGCAGGCTCCCTTGGGCGAAGGTCGTGTTCACCGCAGCGACGCGCGAGCCGAGCCCGATCTGCATCGGGTTCGTCGTCCCCCCGCCGTCACGGGGAATCCCGCCGCCGCGCACCGTCTGGGCAAGGGCGTCGGCGAAGATCGCCCGGCTGGCCTTGAATCCCTGGGTGTTGACGTTGGCGATGTTGTTCGCGGTGACGTCCATCATCGTCTGGTGGGCGCGCAACCCGCTGATCGAGGCGAACAGGGAACGGAGCATTGCGGTAGGTCCTCTCGGGATCCGGTCGGTGGGTTCAGGGCTCGGGGGTCGACGTCGGAGGGGTCGACGTCGGAGGGGTCGACGCTGCAGGCGCGTCGGCAGCCGCCGTGGCGGTCGCCGGGCGAGGTGCGTCGACGCGCTGGACGGCGCTCAGGCTGAGCTCGGCACCGGTGTCGCAGACGAGGACCGGGCCGGCGTCGGTGAAGCGCACGGCGGAGACCGTTCCGCTGACGATCCGGTCGTCAGCGTCGGTCGTCGTCACCTGCTTGCCGATCAGCGAGCTGGCGATCGTCGCCTCGTTCAGCGAGTTCGTCGAGGCCTGCATCGCCTTCAGCGAGTTCAACGCCTCGACCTGCGCGTACTGGGCGAGCTGGCCCATCATCGCCGTCGGATCGGAGGGATCCATCGGGTTCTGATACTGGATCTGGGCCACGAGCAGCTTGAGGAAGGCCTGCGGATCGAGCGAGGAGAACACGTTCTGCTGGGCGTGCTGGGCGACCTGGTTGGTCGACGAGCTGGCCCCTACTCCGGCGGTGGTCGGCATGGTCACGCTCCTGTGGTCCGGCCGGCCTCGCCGAGGCGGCGGGAGAAGTCCTCGCCACCCGGACGTGGGGCCGGCTCGTCGGGATGGTCGCCGCGCTCACGCCGGCCACCGTGATGCTGGTCGTGATGGCCCGCGTAGCTCGCCGGCTGATGGCGGAGCACGGTGTTCAGGGATCGCTGGACATCCGTGGTCCAGCTGCCGCCGAGCCGCTCGGCTGGGTCGGCGAGAACCCGCAGGCGAGCACCGCGATCGTCGACGCGCACCGCGACGCGGGCACCGTCGAGGTCGACGGCGAGGCGCTGCACCTCACGGTTGGGGGCGAGCTCCCGGAG
>CAZQEJ010000051.1:12675-13985 GCA_964592165.1 uncultured Ilumatobacteraceae bacterium
GCCGCCGACACGTCTTGGACTGCTCCATGCACGCTCAAGATCGGCACGTTGGGCGCGTATTCAAGGGCGGACGGGCCATAGAGCAGAACCGAACTGCACAGTCAGCCTCGTGACCGCTCCCTTCGCCGGCGCGTCGGCCGCACTCGATCCGGCGATGCCGACCGACGCCGACATCGCCCGCTTCCTGCGCACCGCCCGCCGGCCCGGGCGCCCGGCATGGGCGGCGCGCCGCGCCTTGCGACCGTTGCTCTCCGACTTCTCCCTCAACGGGCTGCTCGGGACGTACCCGCTGTACCTCGCCTCGACCCCCCACTGGGCAGCGCTGCTCGGGTCCGATGCGGGAGGGCGGCTGCTCGACGTCGGGGCCGCGGCCGGAGACGTGACCCGCGAGCTGATGCCTCTCTACGGCGAGGTCGTCGCCACCGACACGAGCCGGACGATGGTCCGCCGGATGCGCCGTGCCGGGATCGACGCGCGCCACCTCGACCTGTCCCGGGAACGACTGGCCGACAGCGCGCCGTTCGACACCGTCGCCCTGCTCAACGTGCTCGATCGCTGCGATCGCCCCTCGGCGCTGCTGCGCGGCGCGCTGCGTGCCGCCCGGCCGGGGGCGACCGTGATCGTCTCCCTGCCGCTCCCCTACGACCCCTGGTGCTACGCCGGATCGCTGCCGGTCCGCCCGCGTCGGCGCCTGCCGCTCCCGGGGAGATCCTTCGACGATGATCTGGCGATCCTCACCGAACGGGTCCTTCCCGCGCACGGCGTACGCCCCTGGCGCACGCTGCGCACCCCCTACGTCTCCGCCGGCGACCGGCGGCGCCCCGCCTACCGGCTCGACGCCGCGGTGATCGTCGCCCACCTCGGCTGAGCGGGCGGCACCCGACCGCTCGCGACGCCCGCCCGATGATCGCTTAGGGTGCCGGGCCATGTCGATCGCGATCACCGATGACCATCGCACCCTCGCCTCCGCCGTCGCCGGCTTCCTTGCCGAGCGCGGCTCGCGGGCCGCGGCACGGGCCCTGCTCGAGGCACCGGTGGAGAGCACTCCGGCGTTCGCCGCGGAGCTCGCTGGGCTCGGGTGGTTGGGGCTGCACGTCTCCGAGGAGCACGGCGGTTCCGGATTCGGGATCGAAGAGCTGACCGTCGTCGTCGAACAGCTCGGGCGAGGTCTCGCTCCCGGCGGGTTCGTCCCCACGGCGATCGCCACCGCCGTCCTCGGCGCGGCGCGCGGCGACGTCGCCACGACCGAGCTCCCCCGCCTCGTCGACGGCCGGGCGAGTGCCGGCGTCGCCCTGCATGCCGCGGTCGAG
>CAZQEJ010000051.1:14085-18717 GCA_964592165.1 uncultured Ilumatobacteraceae bacterium
GGACGATCCTCGCCGCCGAGGCGGTCGGGGTCGCTCGCGAGGCGACCGAGCAGGCAGCCGAGTACGCCAAGGTGCGCCACCAGTTCGGCCGTCCGATCGCCATGTTCCAGGCCGTCAAGCACCACTGCGCGAACATGCTCGTGGCCACCGAGCTGGCCACCGCCGCGGTATGGGACGCGGCCCGCGCCGCATCCCACGGCGGGGATCAGTTCAGCTTCACCGCGGCGATGGCCGCCGTCGCCGCGGCCCGGGCCGCCGATCTCTGCGCCAACCTGAACATCCAGGTCCACGGGGGGATCGGGTTCACCTGGGAGCACGACGCGCACCTCTACCTGCGCCGGGCAACCGCCCTGGGCACGCTGCTCGACCCCGAGCGAGCGGCGATCGAGACGTCCGAACTGGTGCGTGCCGGTGTCCGCCGGACCCGGTCCGTCGACCTCCCCCCCGAAGCGGAGGCGATCCGCGCCGAGATCCACGCCGCCGCGGCGGAGTTCGCCGCCCTCGCGGATGACGAGCGCACCGCACGGATGGTCGCCACCGGCTACGCGATGCCTCACTGGCCCGCACCCTGGGGGCGGGACGCGAGCGCGGTCGAACAACTCGTGATCGAGCAGGAGTTCGCCGCGGCAGGGGTCAGCCGCCCCCAGTACGGGATCACCGGGTGGGTGATCCTCACGCTCATCCAGCACGCGACCGACGATCAGGTGGCGCGCTGGGTCCCGTCCGCGCTGAGCCAGGAGGTGATCTGGTGCCAGCTGTTCAGCGAGCCCGACGCCGGCTCGGACGCCGCGGGGATCACCACCCGGGGCACCCGCGTCGACGGTGGCTGGCTGGTCAACGGTCAGAAGGTGTGGACGAGTGGTGCGCACTACGCCGCGTACGGCTTCGCCACCGTGCGCACCGATCCGAGCGCGCCGAAGCACAACGGGATCACGACGATGGTCATCGACATGCACGCCAAGGGGGTCGAGGTCCGGCCGCTGAAGATGCCGACCGGCGGCTCCGAGTTCAACGAGGTCTTCTTCAACGACGTGTTCGTCCCCGACGACGACGTCGTCGGTCCGATCGATGGCGGGTGGACGGTCGCCCGGGCGACGCTGGGCAACGAGAGCGTGTCGATCGGTGGGGGTCAGGGCGGGATGTCGGTCCCTGGCGAGGTGCTGATCCAGGCCTTCGACGCGAGCGACGGGCGCCTCGCCGGAGGGCTCGGCCGGATCGGCCGCTACATCACCGACCATCAGGCGATGGGTGCGCTCAACGTGCGCAGCGCGCACCGCGCCTTGGCCGGCGGGGGCCCGGGGCCGGAGGGCAACGTGACCAAGCTCGTGCTGTCCGAGCTCGGCCACGAGGCCGCGGCGATCTCCGCCGAGATCGCCGCCGACGAGCTCCTCTACCTCGACGGGCCGGCGATGGTCGCCGGGATGCTGACCCTCGGTCACCGGGCGATGTCGATCGCCGGGGGTACGTCGGAGATCAAGCGCAACCAGATCGGGGAGCGGATCCTCGGTCTCCCCCGCGACCCGCTGATCAAGTAGCCGGGTGGGGCGTACCGGTCGTCGGCCCGGCTCACGGCGCGCTCGGCGCGTCCCCGTTCAAGTAGTCCTGACGAGCGAGGATCCGCGCGACGTAGGCCTGGGCCCGCTCCGAGGGGATCGCTCCGGCCTTGGCCACCGCGCTCGGGCCGGCCATGTACGCCGCGGTCCCCAGCTCGACCGAGCCGAAGCGGTCGATCTGAGCCTTGTAGTAGCGCGCCGAGCCGTCGATGTTCTGCACCGGGTCCCACGGGTCGACCCCGAGGTACGCGGCGGTGGCCGGCATCAACTGGCCGAGCCCGATCGCCCCCGCCTCGGAGACGACCTGCGCCTGGAATCCGGACTCCGTCCAGATGCACGCGGCGAGGTAGGCCGGATCGAGGCCGTTGCGCCGCGCCGCGTCGTCGATCGCCCCTGCCCAGGGCCGGCCGGTCTCCGGCAGGCGCTGCGCCCACTCCCCGATCGCCTGAGGCCCACTCCCGGACGCCGGCCCCGCTGCGCCCGGCGCGGCGGGCGCCGGTGGGCCGGAGACGGCGACCACGCCACGCCCGACCGGCAGCCCGGCGCTCGGCGGCCGCGGGGACAACGTGGCGGTGCCCGGCGCGGCGCTCGGCGTCCCCGTCGCCGCGGCTGCAGCGAGCGACGAACCGAACCGGGCACGGATCCGGGCGACCGCGGCCGGCTCGGCGCGCACCACCGAGATCCGGGCCCGCACGTCGGCCGCTGCCCCGGGAGGGACGATCATGCGCTACGCCCCCAGCCGATCGCCGCGGTCTCGTCGGCCACACGCTGCGCCTTGCGCTCGGCCTCCAGACGGGCCGCAGCCCGCCGTCGTTCGAGGAACCGCTCCGCGGCCTCCCGGTCGGCGCGGGCCGCGGCGACACGGACGGACGCCGCCGACGCCTCGCCGAGCGTCACCGCCTCGTGCGCTGCGGCTGCCGCGGCCGACTCGCGCAGCGCCGCGCTCGATCCGGCAGCGGTGCGCAGCTCCGCCGCGTTGATCGTCCCCGTGCCCTCACCGAGAGGATGCTGGCGCGTCCGCAGCCGGGCCAGCTCGGCCGCGGCACGCGCCGCGTTGAACGCGGCGACCGCCGCCGCGGCCGACTGCGCGGCACGGTCCTCGGCAAGCTTGCGGACGCGCACGACGACCTCACCGCGGTCCCGGCCCGCCCCGCTCATGATCCCCCGGGGCCTGCGCCCCCACAGGGCTGCGCCGCGCGCCCGGCCGGTGCCCGGCTCCCCCGCGGTCGCCCGGCGGCCAGTCGTTCGCTGATCATCGCCGTGCCCCACTGTCGCCCATCGCCCGGGCCAAGGCATCGAACGTGGCCCCGAACGCGGACACCTCCTCGGTCGCCTGCCGACAGAAGTCGATCAGGGACGGGGTCACCTCCAGCGCCGCGTCGGCTTCCGGGTTGCTCCCGGCGACGTATGCGCCGACCTCGACGAGGTCACGCACCGCCTCCGCGGCGGCGAGCGACCGGCGGGCCGCGGCGACGAGCTCGGCCTGCGGCGCGTCGAGGACCTTCGACGCCAGGCGGGAGATCGACGCGAGGGGGTCGACCGCCGGGTAACGGCCGGCCTGGGCCAAGCGGCGATCGAGGACGATGTGACCGTCGAGGATGCCGCGCACCGCGTCGGCGATCGGGTCGTTGTGATCGTCGCCGTCGACGAGCACCGTGTACACCGCGGTGATCGTCCCCCGCCGGCGCGGCCCGGTGCGTTCCAGCAGCCTGGGCAACGCGGCGAAGACCGAGGGGGTGAACCCCCGGGCTGTGGGCGGTTCGCCGGCAGCCAACCCGACCTCCCGTTGGGCGAGGCAGAAGCGGGTCAGCGAGTCACAGAGGAAGAGCACGTCGCCGCCCGCGTCGGCCAGGCTCTCGGCGATCGCCGTCGCGTAGCGGGCGGCACGCACCCGGACCAGTGCCGGCTGGTCGGACGTCGCGACGACGACCGCGGCGCGCCGGGCGGCGACCGGTCCGAGGTCGTCCTCGAGGAACTCACGCACCTCCCGGCCGCGCTCGCCGACGAGGCAGACGACGACGTGATCGGCCTGCGCACCGCGGGCCATCATCCCCAACAACGTCGACTTGCCCACCCCGGAGCCCGCGAACAGCCCGACGCGCTGACCGCGGGCGAGCGTGGTGAACGCGTCGAGGACGCGCACTCCGACGGGCATCGGGTCGGTGATCCGGCGGCGGTCGAGAGCGGGCGGGGCATCCCGCTCGATCGGCCCGAGGGCAGCACCGGGAGGCGGCCCACCGTCGAGGGGCCGCCCGAGCGCGTCGACGACCCGGCCGATCAGCGCCTCCCCGAGCGGTTGGCCGTGGCGAGCCACCGGGCGCACCCGGGCGCCGCGGGCCAGCCCGTGAGAGTCACCGAGCAACGACAGGCGGAGTTCGGCGTCGGCGGCGGAGACGACCTCGGCGGGGACCGTCTCCCCCTGCGAGCCCTCGATCGTCACCGCGGTCCCGATCGGCAGGCGCAAGCCGCGCACGCCGACCTCCATGCCGCGGATGAGGGTCACCATCCCCGACACCGGAGGCGTCAACGCCAGGGGGGTCACGCTCACCGCGAGGGATCCTCCGCCCGATCGGCCTCGGCCTGATCGATCAGGTACGCCCCGATCGCCTCGCGCGCCGCGTCGAGGTAGCGCGCCCAGGTCCCGTCGACCTCGGCGTGGTCGCCACGCAGGCGGTACTCCCCGGCCCCCAGCTCACGTCCGCCGACGACGGTGATCAACTCCCCGTCGTCGGTCCCGGCCAGGAGATCACGCACCGTGTCGACGTCCGGGCCGGGGACGGCGAGCTCGAGCGGCGCCGGTTCGAGGGCGGCGAGCGCCTCGCCGACGCGTCCGAGCAGGCCACGTGCACTCGGGTCGGGAAGGCGGCGGGCGACGGTGGCCGCGTACAACTCGGCGAGATCGACGATCCGTTCGACGAGCGCACGGTGCGTGGCCCGGATCTCCGCGACGCAACTCGCCGCTGCTGCGCTGAGCGAGGCCTCGATCGCCCGCAGCTCGTCGCGCCCGGCAGCCATCCCCGCGGCCCACCCGGCGGCGTAGCCGTCGACATGGCCGGCGTCCCGGCCTTGATCGTAGATC
>CAZQEJ010000052.1:0-18212 GCA_964592165.1 uncultured Ilumatobacteraceae bacterium
TGTCCGGCGGCGTCGCCGTGATCAAGGTCGGCGCGGCCACCGAGGTCGAGATGAAGGAGAAGAAGCACCGCATCGAGGACGCGGTGTCGACGACCAAGGCAGCGATCGAAGAAGGCGTCGTCCCAGGGGGCGGCGTCGCCCTGATCCGCGCCCAGGCCGCCGTGCTCGACGCAGCAGGAAAGCTCGGCGGTGACGAGGCGACCGGCGCCCGGATGGTCGCCAAGTCGCTCGAAGCCCCGATCAAGCAGATCGCCGAGAACGCCGGCCTCGAGGGTGGCGTCGTCGTCGAGAAGGTCAAGGGCCTCAGCGGCAGCGAGGGCCTCAACGCGGCCACCGGCGAGTACCAGGACCTGGTCAAGCTCGGTGTGATCGACGCGGCGAAGGTCACCCGCTCCGCGCTGCAGAACGCGGCCTCGATCGCCGCCCTGTTCCTGACCACCGAGGCCGTCGTCGCCGACAAGCCGGAGAAGGAAGCGCCGGCGATGCCGGGCGGTGGGATGGAGGACTTCTAATCCACCCACCACGCCGCCGCGGCGGCGCAGGGAACTGAACGAGGGGCCGGTCCGCTGACGGACCGGCCCCTCGCCGTTCGCAAGGCGCTATCCGGCGACGAGCGTCGCCGTGCCGGTCGCCGGGAGCTGGGTGATCGCCCCGCTCGCGAGATCGACGAGCAGTGCGGGGAGCTCGGCCCGGTCGAGGAGCGCCCAGTGCCCGACGAGTTGGGTGGAGGAGTACGCGTCCGCCGGGATCTGGATCTCGCCGAGCCGATCGCCGCTGGCGAGGTCGACGATCACCAGGTGGTTGCTGTCGACCCAGGCGAGGCGCGCTCCTTGCGCATCGGTGCCGAATGTGCTCGGGCAGTCGTTGCAGGCGACGTAGTCGGCGTCGAGCCCGTAGCGGCCGGGGTCGGCGATGTCCTGGCCGTGGTGATCGACGAGGAACAACCCGTGGTCGGCTTCCGCTCCCCACGTCCCGACGATCACCGACGCGGCGAGCACGAGGCGGCTCGTGCCGAACTCCCAACCGCCGATCACCCCGAGATCCGCCGTTGCTGCCGTGGTCACGTCGTACAAGAACAGCTCCTCGGTCCACGGATCCCCGCCCTCGGGCGGGGTGCTCCCGCGCTGCGAGCTGTACAGGAGCTTCGGATGACCGTCGGCGGCGATCGCTGCATCGTGGAGCACCAGCCGGGCCCCCTCGGGAGGCGAGATCAGTGTCTTCGCTCCGGTCGGGTCGATCCACTTGATCGCCGTCTGCTTGCCGTCGACGGCCGGGCCCCCTGCGCCGCTCAGCGTCTGGAAGTAGACGGTGCCCTCGACCTCGACGGCGACGCTCGCCGGTTCGTGGGTGAGCGTGGTCCGCTCGTCGCCGCGGATGCGCACGAGGCCGGCGTCGGTGGCAAGGAGCATGTCCACCGGTTGCTCGGCGACGGTCGTCGTCGGCTCCTCGGTGGAGGGTGGCGGTGGCTCGGTCGCCGGCACGGTCGTCGGCGCGGCCGTGGTCGGTGGTGTGGTCGGTGCCGCCGTCGTCAGGGGTGGTGTCGTGCTCGGTGCGAGGGTGAACGCGGGGACCGTGTCGCTCGTGCCGGTGGTGACGGAGTCGTCATCGTCGCCGGAGAGGACGACGATCAGCACGACGAGGACGACGAGGATCGCAGCGATGCCACCGGCTATCCACCACCAACGACGATCGGGGTCCATCCCGCCGCGAGGTGCTCCGCCGGCAGGAGGCGTCCCGCCGGGGAGCGGGGTCGGCTGAGGGGGGTAGTTCACACCCGCATCGTGGCATCCGGGCGGGCGGAGGCGGGGTCAGTCGCCGCGCTCGAGGCTCTCGATCCCCTCCACGGCTTCGTCGACGACGCGGTCGGCGATGTCCCGGGCTTGGGCCAGCGCCGGGTTGAACATCGGGGTGCTCTCCAGCGTCGCCTCGTCGACGGCGAGCCAGACGAACACACCGATCACCGCGGCGACGAGGGGGGCGAGGATGAACACCCACAGCTGGCCCCACGCGTCGCTGCCGGCGAACAGGGCGGCCGCGAACGACCGGGCGGGGTTGATCCCCGTGTTGTCCACCGTGAGGGTGACGAGGTGGGCGAGGGTTACGGTCAGCCCGACGGCGAGCACGGACGTTCCCGGGGCGACGTCGCGGTGCTCGGTGGACAGCACGGCGACGACCCACAACACGCTGAACACCAACTCGACGGCGATCACCGCTCCGAGGCCGTAGCCGCCCGGGCTGAACGATCCCCAGCCGTTCTGGAAGAAGTGGTTCTTCGCCTCGAACCCCTTCACACCGGAGGCCACCCCCCACACGGCGAGCGAGCCGAGGGCCGCGCCGAGGATCTGCCCGATCCAGTAGAACACGAGTGACGAGGCGCGGATCTTGCCGGCGACGGCCATCGCCAGGGAGACCGCCGGGTTGACGTGCGCTCCGGAGACGTGGCCGACGACGACGATCGCGGCGATCACCGACAGGCCGGCACCGACGGCGACGCCGAGCGGGCCGATCCCCTCGGCGAGTACCCCCACGCCGAGCACGCCGATGACGACGATCGCCGTGCCGATCGTCTCCGCGGCGAGGATCCGCGCGCTGGTCGGGGAGGCGGGAGGAGCAGCGGTCGTGGGCACGCTCGAACCGTAGCTGGATCATCCGGTCCGGTCGGCGAACCGTCCGCCCACTGCCGGCCCCGCAGACGCTGACTAGCCTCGGCGGAGATGGTCGCGCGACGTTCGGAGACGGTCGCCGCGACCCGCGTCGGCGAATCCGGTCGTGTCCCCTTCGTCGACGAGTTGGCGGTGGAGGAACCCCTGGAGATCCGCCTCGATGGTGTCGTCGTGGCGACGACGATGCGCACCCCGGGCGACGACGTCGAGCTCGCGGCCGGGTTCTGCCACGGCGACGGGCTGCTCGGCGGCGCGGCGATCGTCGGGGTGGACAACGGGACGGGGCCGGGGGTGGTCGGCATCTCCACCGGTGGCGCCGCTCCGCCGCCGGTGCCGCGCCTGGGGGTCACGTCGTCGAGTTGCGGGATGTGCGGCTCGACGGCGATCGCCCAGCTGACGGCTCACCTCGTCCCCCTGGATCGGGCCCGGACCGCGGTCTTCGGCGACGCCCTGATCGCCGCCGTCCCCTCCACGGTGCGTTCCGCGCAAGCGCTGTTCGCTTCCACCGGCGCGGTCCACGCGGCCGCCGCGTTCAGCGCCGGCGGGTCGGTGGAGATCGTGCGCGAAGACGTCGGCAGGCACAACGCGCTGGACAAGGTCGTCGGTCGCTTGCTCCTCGACGGCCGGCTGCCCGCGGGCGAGCTCGGTGTGTTCGTCTCCGGGCGGGCGAGCTTCGAGCTCGTCGCCAAGGCGTGGGCGGCGGGGTTCGGCACCGTCGTCGCCGTCTCCGCGCCGACCGCGTTGGCGGTGGCCACGGCGCGCCAGGCGGGGATCACCCTCGCCGGGTTCACCCGCCCGGGCCGGTTCAACCTGTACACCCCGTGACCCCATGGGCGCGGCCCGGATCGGCCGCCCCGACCGCCGGTAGCGTCGGGACCCATGAGTGAACCGGTCAGCCCCTCGGTCGGGTGGGGCGTCCTCCACCTGTTCTGCAAGCCGGCGCCGCACCTCGACCGTGGCGCGGTCGCCGCCGCTGTCGGCGCGGCCGTCGCCGCCCAGCATCAGGTCGTCACCGCGGCGATCCTCGGGCACAAGTGCGATGTCGCCTTCATGGCCCTCGGACCCGACTGGCGTGTCCTGCGCCGCCTGCAGAGCGAGCTGGCGGCGGCCGGGTACGACGTGGTCGATTCCTATGTCTCGCTCACGGAGGTCAGCGAGTACGCCGCGGGGATGCCTGCCGAGCGCCTCGCCCAGCGGCTGTACCCGCAACTCCCCCCGGCGGGCAAGACGGCATTCTGCTTCTATCCGATGTCCAAGCGGCGAGGCGACGTCTCCAACTGGTTCACGCTGCCGTTCGAGGACCGCAAGGAGTTGATGTACGAGCACGGATCGAGTGGGCGGAACTTCGCCGGGCGGGTCCTCCAGCTGATCACCGGCTCCACCGGCCTCGACGACTACGAGTGGGGTGTGACCCTGTTCGCGGAGAAGCCGGACGACCTCAAGGCCGTCGTCTACACGTTGCGCTTCGATCGTGCCTCCGCCCTGTACGGGGACTTCGGGCCGTTCTACGCGGGTTACCTCGTCGATCTCGACGAACTGTGAGCCGGGCCGCCGGCTGACCCCCGGCTCAGGGGACGCGCACCGTGCCGGTGTCGGTCGGCGCCGCCCCGTCGAAGGCGAACGTCACGAACTCGGCGTTGACCAGGTCGCCGTTGGCGTCGAGGTCGATGTCCCCGCTCGCCCCGACGAAGTTCACGTTCCGCTCGGCGCGGATCTGCTCGACGCAGTCGGCGAACGATCCGCACTCGTCCCCGCTCGTCGACAGCGCGGGGAGTTCGGCGACGATGCTTGCCGGGCGGTCGCTCCCAGAGGCGACCGCCCCGAGGGCGAGCAGGTTGACGCAGTCGTAGGCGTAGGCCGCGTAGTCGGTGGACACACTCGGGAAGGATTGGGTGAGCGCAGCGCGGAACGCGTCGGAACGTGGCGCGCGGGCCGGCGCGACGCCGCTGACACCATCGAGGAGTGCCGCCGCGTCCTCCCCTTGCGCGGTGGAGATCGCCGCCCGCATCGCGTCGTTGACCGTGATCGACGTGCTGCTGATCCCCGCCTTGCGCAGCGCGCCGAGCATTCCCGCCCCGCCGTCACCGCTGCCGATCAGGGCGACCGATTCGGTGCCTGCGGCCGCGATCGTCGCGGCGATGGCGTGGAGGTCGTCGTTGAGCGAGTCGTAGGCCACGGTGGTGATCGCCACGTTGCGAGCCTCGAGGGCCCGTTGGAGATGTTGGGTGAAGGCTTGGCCGTAGTCGTCGTCGGGAGCGACGACCGTCGCCGCGACGACCCCGGTCCCTTCGATCACCTTGGCGATCGCCAGTGCTTGGAGGGCGTCGGAGGGGATCGTGCGCACGTAGAGGCCGTCGTCGGGGAACGCGCTGAGGCCGATCGCCGTGTTCGTCGGGGAACACACTGCGACGTGCGCGTCGACGGCCCGCCCGAGGATCTCCAGGGCGACGCGTGACGACGCGGGTCCGACGATCGCATCGACGCCGGCGTCGATCAGCGCACCGAGCGAGGCCGCGGCGGTCTCCGAGGTCGTTCCTTCGTCGGCACGGACGATCGACACCGGGTGACCGTTGACCCTGCCGACGGTGTTGATCTCGCGCACGGCCAACTCCGCGCCTGCGGCGAGGGAAGCCCCGAGCGCGGCGCCAGGCCCGGTGGACGGCACGAGCAGGCCGAGGCGAAGGACCCCGTCGGGTGCGACGGTCGTGCTCGGTGGGGCAGGAACGCGCCGCGTCGTCGTCGGTCCGGGTTCGCCTCCCCCGCTGCACGCCGCGCTGAGCGCGAGCGAGGAAGCGAGGAGTGCCGATACCGTCCGCCCCATCCCGGGCAGTGTACGACCGGGTGACCGGCGGCAGAATGGCTCCGTGGCGACCGAGAGCGATCGCAGTCCCCGGGAGGTGATGAACCCGTACGCCGAACAGCTCGCCGCGGCCGTCGACGCGGCGGTCCCCGGCTGGATCGGTGGTGCCCTGCGTGCCCGGCTGCACGGGGCCGGGCTCGAGCCGGACGCGGTCCTCTCCGCCCGCCTCGACGCGCTCGCCGAATCGGTCCGCGCCGCGATCGCCACCGATCTCGGCGCTTTGCTCGCCCTCGACGTCGATGATCAGCGGGCCAACCCGTTGGCGGTCCTGCGCGCCGCGGTCGGTCCGGCGAACGCGTTGCTCGCCGATCTCGGCGTGCCCGCTCCCCGCAGGGACGAGTTCGCCCGGCGCTCGTTCCCCGACGACACCTACGGTCTGGGTCCGGCGACGTGGAGTGATGTCGGCGAGCCGGTCCAGGAACCAGGGATCGTGTGGGGAGCGTGGAAGGCGAAGACGGTGCTCGACCGGCGCCGGGCCGAGGGCCGCCGGTGAGCGGTCCGCCCGTCGTGTGGGTCGAGCAGCCACCGTCCGGAGCGGTCGGTTAGGTTCGGGCCATGGCCGACGACGCGCATGGCGACCCCGCGCTCGGGCCCGGGAACTTCACCCGCGACCTCGTCCGCTGGAGCGAGACACTGGCCGCGATCGCCCGCACGGGGATCGGTTTCACCCAGAGCCTGTACGAGAAGGAGCGCTACGAGGAGGTGCTCAAGGTCGCTGCCGACATCAAGGCGGCGGCCGACGAGGCGCTGGAGGTCGTGCGCACGTCGAACCACTTCGCCCAGGAGACGTTCCTCGTCGAGTGGATGGCCTCGATCGGCGAGGGGGTCCCCGGCTACGTCACCCCGAAGGTCGCCGTCGGGGTGGTCTGCGGTAACGACGAGGGCAAGATCCTCCTCGTCAAGCGGGCCGACTCGGGGATCTGGCTGTACCCGACCGGGTGGGCCGACGTGGGCTACTCGCCGTCAGAGGTGGCGGTCAAAGAGGTCGAGGAGGAGACCGGGATCCGCTGTGAGCCGGTCCAGCTGATCGGGGTCATCGACGGGCAGCGGATGGGGTTCTCCCGCTTCGCGATGTACATGGTCCTGTTCCACTGCCGGGCCGTAGGAGGCGACCTGACCCCGCACCCGCTGGAAACCGCTGGTGCCGGCTGGTTCGGTCCCGACGAACTCCCCGAGAGAACGGCGGGCGTGTCCTGGTGGGGACCGATGGCCTTCGCCGCGATCTCCGGCAGCCCGATGACCGCCACGTTCGACCTGCCCCGTTCGCCGATGTGGCGCGGCGAGGCGCACTGACCGGCTCGTTCGGGTCACCCACCTGCCACGGCCCGGGTCAGCGCGGTCGCCGCCGCGGCGACAGCGACGACGACGACGAAGCTCGCCCGCCGCCACAGAGCGACGGCGCCGGCAGCGACGCCGACGGCACGGGCGTCGACGATCAGGTGCCGGCCGTCGGCGAACGTCGACGTGGCCACGAGCGCGGCGAGGAGCGCGGCCGGGAGGAGGGTCGTCAGTCTGCTCAACCACGCGGGGAGCCGGCGCTCGCCGAGGAGCAGCGGTCCGGCAGCCTTCAACGCGTAGACTCCGGCGGCGAGGCCGGCGATGACGACCCACCCGGTCGTCATCGTGCGCCGCCGAGCGTCGGGTGACGCGGCGAACGCTGACCGCGCCGGCCGCTGGCGGACGCGATCACCGCTGCGGCGGCGGCGACGATCGGGACTCCGGGGGGTGCGAGCGGGACCAGGACGAGGGAGATGACCATGCCGCCGGCGATCACCGGGCGCTGCGTGGGATCGCGCAGGCGGGGCCAGACGAGGGCGAGGAAGGCAGCCGGGATCGTCGCGTCGATCCCGTAGCGGGTGACGAGGTCCCCGGCCTCGGAGGCGAACGTGCCCGCGATCGTCGACACGTTCCAGGTGGTGAACAGCAGCGCGCCGGTGAGCAGGTACCCGTAGCGCTGGTCGGCGGGCTCGCGCTGCGCGCTGCCGATCGCCATCGTCTCGTCGATCATCCACTGTGCGGCCAGGGCCCGCCACCACCGGGGCTTGTCGGCGAAGGCCGGCGTCATCACCACCCCGTAGGCCAGGGACCGTATCGACAGGAGCAACCCGGCGCCGAGCGCCGCGGCCGCGGTTCCGCCGTCGGCCAGGACGCGCACCGCGGCGAACTGCGATCCACCGGTGAACACGAGTGCGGAGAAGCCGGCGGCTTCGGCGATGCCGAGGCCCGCTTGCGCACAGGCGACGCCGAAAGCGATCCCGAACGGGATCACCGCCAGCGCGATCGACACCGACTGGCGGCGGATCGTCCGGCGGGTGGCTCCGGTCATCCCCCGGGGTGCTCGGCGAGGAACGCGGGGATCAGCGTCTCCAGGTCACGTGCGGCGCGGTCCGCATCGGCCGGCCGCTTGCGCGTCACCGCGGTGGCGATCCGCCGCATCTCCCGCTCGATGTCGTCGAACAGGTCGGGGTCGGCGTCTTTGACCTGCCCGGAGATCGTCGTCCAGAGGAGTTGCATGCGCTCCAGGAGGCGGGCGTCGCTCTGGCCGGTCGGCGCGGCGATCAGGTCGCCGAGCCGTAGCGCGTCGGCCTGTAGTTCGGCCAGCGTCGCCGGCATCCCGACGGGCAGGGCGAGCGTGGTGGTCGTCTGCACGCTGACCGTCGTCGTCGGTGCCCCGGCATCGATCGTCGTCGCTGCGCAGCCGGTGGCGAGCGTGCCGAGGGCGACGCTGGCGGCGACCGCGACGGCGATGGGGAGGGCCCGGCGGCGAGACATGCGTCGCGGAGGCTATCGAGCGGGTGGACGGGGCCCCATCTCGCGGCCGATGCGGCTACGGGCGGTTCGCCGCTCGCCCGGGCCGCGCGGCCCGGGTGCGGCGAAGCCACGACTCGGCGTAGCGCAACCTCCGTTCGAGCTGTTCGGTGGTTGCGCTGGCCACCTTGCTCACCCCGGCGAGGCGGTTCATCTCCGCGTTGACCTTGGCGTGGTTCCATCCAGTGATGTCGACGAGGCGCAGGGCGACCGCGTTGTTCTGGCTGCGCAGGTCGTCCTTCCGCTCGGCGACGCTCGTCGCGCCACGGTGGAAGCCCGCGTCGGTGGGCACGTCGGGCAGATCGAGGACGAGGCCGGCCAACTCGGCCGGATCGACGTCCGGTTCGGCGACGTCGGGTTCCTCGTCGAACACGGCCATCCCGGTCTCGGTGAAGGCATGGACGCGCACCCCGGTGGCGACCGAGGAGACCACGGAGAACAGCGACAGCTGCTCGCTGTCGATCGAGTCGAGGGTGGCGCCGTCGGCGATCGTCGAGTCCCTCGGCGGTACGTCGGCGTCGTCCTCGCTGCGCCGGCGGAGGACGTGGCGGCGGGAGTCGGCGATCTGGAACGCATGGCTGCGCAGGCGGGGATCGTCGGGGAGGTAGAGGTACGCCTTCTGCCCGGGAATCCCCGTGGTCCAGCGGACCAGGCGACCGACTGCCTGGCGGAAGAACAGCTCGGTCGACGTCGTCGTCGCGTACACGCCGACGCGCAGGCGGGGGATGTCCACGCCCTCGGAGACCATCCGCACGGCGACGATCCACGGGCGGGTCTCCGCCGCGTAGGCAGCGATCCGTTGCGAGGCCGCGGGGTCGTCGGAGGTGACCACGACGGCGGGCGACCCGAACCGGTCGCGCAGCAGGCGGGCGATGCCTTGGGCGTGGTCGACGTCGGTGGCGATGACCAGCCCCCCGGCGTCGGGCTGCACAGCGCGGATCTGCTCAAGGCGGGCATGCGCCTGGCCGAGGACGTGGCTGATCCAGTCCCCGTCGAGGCTCAGCGCGGTGCGCAGGCGCTGCGAGGCGCGGGCCGAGTCGAGCGCGTCGTCGAAGGTCGCTGACTCGAGCGAGCCGTCCGGTGCGGTCCACTCCATCAAGCCGTCGATGCGGGGGAAGTAGACGGGGCGGACGACCCCGCCGTCGCGCAGCGCGTCGGCGTATCCGTACTCGAAGTCGGGGACCGCTTCCTCGACCCGGTAGGTGACGAACGGGATCGGCGCGGTGTCGCTGCGGAACGGCGTGCCGCTCAGCGCCAAGCGCCGGGCGCTGAGCTCGAACGCGTCGCGGATCCCGCTCCCCCACGCCCGTTCGTCACCCGCGTGGTGGACCTCGTCGAGGATGACCATCCCGTCGGCGGCGAGGCCACGCAGGCGGCGCGCCGCGTCGCCGGTGGCCAGCTGCTGGTACGTCGTCACCAGGCCGTGGACGTCGCGAGCCAGCCCGGTGGCGGGCGACCATGCCGGGTCGAGCTGGAGCCCGAGGCGGTGGGCGGCCTGCGCCCACTGGACCTTGAGGTGCGACGTCGGGGCGACGACGACGAGGCGGCAGCGCCGCTCGGTGAGCACCCAGCGCGCGCAGGCCAGGGCGAACGTCGTCTTTCCGGCACCCGGTGTGGCGACGGCAAGGAAGTCGGGGTTCGGCGACTCCCGGAACCGGTCGAAAGCGGCGCGCTGCCACGGTCGGAGGCGGAGGGTCGTACTCATCGGGGGAGCACCGAGTCTGCCCGCCGTCCCCGCGTCCGGCAACGCGCCCGGGGCGTGCCCGGGCGTGCCCGGTCGGCGGCGGGAGATGGCAGACTCGGTGGCGTGTGATCGCCCGGTGAGCCCCCGCCCGTCGTCCCCGACCCGAGGTGTCGCCCCGTGCCCGCATCGCTCGATGTCTCCGACCTGACCGTCTCCCGCGGTGCCCAGCTCGTCCTCGACGCGGTCACCGTGCGCGTCGCCGAGGGCCAACGAGTCGGTGTCGTCGGTCCGAACGGGGTGGGCAAGTCGACCCTCCTCGGCGCGCTCGCGGGCACGGTGCCGATCGAGCGTGGCCGGGTGCTGATCACCCCGCTGTCAGCCACGATCGGCGTGCTCCCTCAGGAGCCGCAGCGCCGTGACGGGGAGACCGGCTTGGCGTTCCTCGCCCGGCGCACTGGCGTCGCCGCAGCGAGAGCGGAGCTCGACGCGGCGACCCGCGACCTCGCCGCCGGCGCGCCGCTCGCCGGGGACCGCTACTCGGAGGCCTTCGAACGCTGGATGGCGCTCGGGGCCGCCGACTTCGAGGCGCGCCTCGGTGAGGTGCTCGCCGATCTCGGCTTGCCCGAAGCGCTCCTCGGGCAGCCGACAGCGACGCTCTCCGGTGGCCAGGCGGCCCGCCTCGCGCTCGCCTCGCTGGTGCTCAGCCGCTTCGACCTGTATCTCCTCGACGAACCGACCAACGACGTCGACCTCGCCGGCCTGGAACACCTCGAACGATGGGTGACGGGTCTCGGTGCGCCGGTGGTGCTCGTCAGTCACGACCGCCGGTTCCTGGAGAACGTCGTCACCGACGTGCTGGAGATCGACGAGTTCAGCCACCAGGCGACGCTCTTCGCCGGGGGTTGGGCGGCCTACCAGGAGGAACGAGCGACTGCCCGCCGCCACGCGTGGGAGCGGTTCGCCGGCTACGACACGAAGCGCAAGGCGCTCGCCGGGCGTGCGCAGCGGGAACGGGAGTGGGCCAGCCAGGGCCGCTCCCGAGCCACGCGCAGCCCGCAGGACAACGACAAGTTCGTGCGCAACTGGAAGATCGACCAGACCGAGCAACTCGCTGCCCGGGCGGCCCGCACGGAACGGGCCATCGATCGCCTGGAGGTTGTCGACAAGCCCCGTGAACCGTGGCAGCTACGCCTCGCCATCGGCTCGCCCGGCCGCAGCGGCGACATCGTCGCGCGGCTCGACGGTGCCGTCGCCGAGCGGGGTTCGTTCACCCTCGGCCCGATCGACCTGCACATTGGCTATGGCGAGCGGGTCGGGGTGGTCGGGGCCAACGGTGCGGGGAAGTCGACGTTGCTCGCCGTGCTCCTCGGGCGTCGCGTGTTGGCCGGCGGAGAGCGCTGGTTCGGGCCCGGGGTCGTCGTCGGGGAGATCGAGCAGGTCCGCGCCCAGCTCGCGGCGGACCGGCCTCTGGTGCGCGTGTTCACCGACGTGACCGGCCAGACCGTCGCCGAGGTGCGCACGCTGCTCGCCAAGTTCGGGCTGACCGGGGAGCACGTCGAGCGAACGGCGTCGACGCTGTCGCCCGGGGAGCGGACGCGTGCCGTGCTCGCTCTGCTCGTCGCCACGGGGGCGAACTGCCTGGTCCTCGACGAGCCGACGAACCACCTCGACCTGCCGGCGATCGAGCAACTCGAGGCCGCGCTGGAGCAGTTCCCCGGGACGGTGATCCTCGTCACCCACGACCGGGCGCTCCTCGATCACGTCCGCCTGACGCGCCTCGTCCGCCTCGACGCCGGCCGGATCGTCGCCGACGCCCCGGTGTGACCCCGGCCGTCGTGGCCCCATCGGCAGTGCCCGGTGTGCGTCCTCCGACCTACCGACGGTCCTCCACCCTGCCCAGATCCGCGATGGCCGGCGCGTCACGGGGGTGGGCGCGCCGGAGCGGAGGATCTGGGCAGGGAAAGGGCGCGACACCCCGTCGGTAGGTTGGCGCGATGGCCGATCACCCCGTGCTCGCGGCGTTCTCGCCGGCGGTGCGGGAGTGGTTCGCGACGAACTTCCCCGAACCGACCGCGGCCCAGCGGCAGGGCTGGCCGGCGATCACCGGTGGGGCGCACACATTGATCTGTGCGCCGACCGGGTCGGGCAAGACGCTGACCGCGTTCTTGTCCTCGATCGACCGGTTGATGACCAGCCCTCTGCCCGCCAAGGAGCGTCGGACCCGCGTCCTGTACCTGTCGCCGCTGCGCGCTCTTGCCGTCGACGTGGAGAAAAACCTGCGCGCCCCGTTGCAGGGGATCGCCCTCGCCGCGGCGCGCCTCGGACTGGCCCATGCCGAACCGGTCGTCGGGGTGCGCACCGGGGACACCCCGGCCAAGGAACGCCAGTCGCTCGTCCGCCGCCCGCCCGACCTGTTGATCACCACGCCGGAGAGCCTCTACCTGATGCTCACCTCCAACGCGGCGGCGACGCTCGCCGGGGTGGAGACGGTGATCGTCGACGAGATCCACGCCCTCGCGGCGACGAAGCGTGGGGCGCACCTCGCTCTGTCCCTCGAGCGCCTGGAGGAGATCACCACCCGCCCGCCTCAACGGATCGGTCTCTCCGCGACGCAGCGCCCGCTGGAGGAGGTCGCCCGCTTCCTCGGTGGGTTCGAGGCCCCCGGCCGCCCCCGCCCGGTGACGATCGTCGACGCGGGGATCTCCAAGCCGCTGGAGGTCGAGGTCGTCGTCGCCGTGCCGGACATGGCCGATCTCAGCGTGTCCACCGAAGCGGGACGCGGCCCACTCGGCAGTGACCCGTTCGGGGGGACTGGCCCAGCGCAGCGGAGCATCTGGCCGAGCATCTACCCGCGGATCGTCGAGCTCGTCGCCGCCCACCGCTCGACGATCATCTTCTGCAACGCCCGGCGCAGCGCGGAGCGCCTCGCCGCCCGGCTCAACGAGCAGGCCGAGATCGACGGGATCGATTCCTCGCTGATCGACCCGACCGTCGGCGAGCTGGTCAAGGCGCACCACGGCTCGCTCGCCCGCGAGCAGCGGGTGATCGTCGAGGACCAGCTCAAGGCGGGCAAGCTGCGCGCCCTGGTGGCCACCTCGTCGCTCGAGCTGGGGATCGACATGGGGGCGGTCGACCTCGTGATCCAGGTCGAATCTCCCGGAGCGGTCAGCCGAGGGTTGCAGCGCATCGGCCGCGCCGGGCACTCGGTCGGCGAGCCGAGCCGGGGCAAGCTGTTCCCCAAGCACCGCGGCGACCTGTTGGAGGCGGCCGTCGTCGCCCGGCGGATGCACGACGGTCTGATCGAGGCCACCCACTACCTGCGCAACCCGCTCGATGTGCTCGCCCAACAGATCGTCGCCCACGTCGCTGCCGGGGAACGCAGCGTGGACGACGTCGCCGCGCTGGTCCGCCGCGCGGCGAACTTCGCCGAGCTGTCCGACGACCTGCTGACCAACGTGTTGGACCTGCTCGCCGGGCGCTACCCGAGCGAGGAGTTCGCCGAGCTCCGGCCGCGTCTGGTGTGGGACCGCATCGAGGGGCGCTTGCGGGCGCGCGACGGAGCCAAGCGCCTGGCGGTGACGAACGGGGGGACCATCCCCGACCGCGGCCTGTTCGGCGTGTTCCTCCCCGACGGGACGCGCGTCGGCGAGCTCGACGAGGAGATGGTCTACGAGAGCCGCCCGGGGGAGACGTTCGTCCTCGGTGCGTCGACCTGGCGGATCGAGGACATCACCTTCGAGCGGGTGACCGTCACGCCAGCCCCCGGGGAACCCGGGAAGATGCCCTTCTGGCATGGCGATCGGCCTGGGCGGACACTGGAGCTCGGTCGGGCCCTCGGGGCGTTCGTGCGCGAGCAGCGGGCCCTCGACGAGCCCACCGCCCTGCGCCGCCTGCGTGACGAGTACGGCCTCGACGAGTACGCCGCGGCGAACGCGCTGGCCTACCTCGCCGAGCAGGCCGCGGCGACCGGCGTCGTTCCCGACGACCGGACGATCGTCGTCGAGCGCTTCCGCGACGAGATCGGGGATTGGCGGGTGTGCCTGCTGTCCCCGTTCGGCACCGCCGTGCACGCACCGTGGGCGATGGCCATCGAACGCCGCTTGCACGACCAGTTCGACCTCGCCGTGGAGACGATGTGGGGTGACGACGGGATCGTCATCCGCCTCCCCGAAGCGAGCGAGGACCTGCCCCTCGATGCCCTCCAGATCTCCCCCGAGGAGGTCGACGACCTGCTCATGGCGACGCTCCCGCAGACGTCGCTGTTCGCCTCCCGATTCCGCGAATGCGCCGGGCGGGCACTGCTCCTGCCGCGGCGCCGCCCCGGCCAGCGGACCCCGTTGTGGCAGCAACGCCAGCGCGCCGCCGACCTGCTCGCCGTGGCGGCCAAGCACACGACGTTCCCGATCCTGTTGGAGACGAGCCGGGAGTGCCTGCAGGACGTGTTCGACGTGCCCGCGTTGCGGGAGGTGCTCGCCGCCGTGCGCCGGAGGGAGATCCGCGTCGTCGCCGTCGACACACCGAAGGCCTCCCCGTTCAGCCAGGGCCTGCTGTTCAACTGGATCGCCGCGTACATGTACGAAGGGGACGCCCCGCTCGCCGAACGGCGCGCCGCGGCGCTCGCCCTGGACCGCGACCTGCTGCGTGACCTGCTCGGCGCCGAGGAGCTGCGCGAGCTCGTCGATCCCGGTGCGCTCGGCGACCTCGAGCTGTCGTTGCAGTGTCTGGCCGACGGTCGCCGGGCGCGCAGTGCCGACGAGCTGCACGACGTGCTCCGCCGTCTCGGCGACCTGAGCTTGGAGGAGGCGGATCTCCGCTGCGAGGGGTCTACCGGGGCCCAGGCCTGGCTCACCGAACTCGGCGTGGCCCGCCGGGCGATCGTCGTCGTCGTCGCCGGTGAGCAGCGGTGGGTAGCCGCCGAGGACGCCGCCCGCTACCGCGACGCGCTCGGCTGCGCGTTGCCCGCGGGGCTGCCCGTCGCCTTCACCGATCCCGTTCCCCACCCGCTGGAAGACCTGCTCGGTCGCTATGCGCGCACCCACGGGCCGTTCCTCACGGTCGACCCGGCACGCCGCTTCGGTGTCCCGGTCGAACGGACGCTCGGCGCGTTGCGCGCCCTGGAGGCCGGGCAACGGATCGTCATCGGCGAGTTCCGCCCCGGTGGCGCCGAGCGGGAGTGGTGTGAGGTCGACGTGCTCCGCCAGCTCCGCCGCCGCTCGCTCGCCGCCTTGCGGCGCGAGGTCGAACCCGTCGAGCAGCAGGCCCTGGCTCGCTTCCTCCCCGCCTGGCAAGGGATCCCCGCCGAACGCAGCGATCCTGACGCGCTCGTCGATGCGCTCGGCGCGCTGCAAGGCGCCGCCCTTGTCGCCTCGTGCCTGGAGACCGACGTCCTCCCGGCGCGGGTCGGTGGCTACCGTGGCGCGGCGCTCGACGAGCTGTGCACCAGTGGCGACGTCGTGTGGGTCGGTGCCGGGGCGATCGGTTCCGCTGATGGCCGGGTGCGCCTCTACTTCCGTGATCGCATCGCGCTGATCGCCCCCGGGTTCGTCGCCGCGGCCGATCCGCCCGTCGGGGAGCTCCACCAGGTGTTGCGCACCCACCTCGCCGAGCAGGGCGCGTCGTTCTGGCGGCAACTGCGCGCCGTGGCGCCTCTCGGGGCGAGCGATGGGGAGGTCCTCGCCGCCGTGTGGGACCTCGTCTGGGCCGGCGAGGTGACCAACGATTCGCTCGCTCCGCTGCGCGCTCACCTCGCTGGGAAGAAGACGACTTCCGCAGCACGTCCAGGCCGCGGTCGTGGCATCGGCCGCCATCGCCCCCAGCGCTTGGCGAGCATCGGTCCTCCAGCGGGTGCGGGCCGCTGGTCGCTGGTCAGCTCGCTCGTCGACACCACGCCTCGCTCGACCGAGATCGCCCACGCCGTTGCCGTGCAGATGCTCGAACGGTATGGGGTCGTCACCCGCGAAGCGGTCCTCGCGGAGGGGGTGACCGGCGGTTTCACCAGCGTGTACGGGGTGCTCAAGGCCCTCGAGGAACGGGGCGAGGTACGCCGTGGATACTTCGTCGACGGGCTCGGCGCCGCCCAGTTCGCGCTCCCCGGAGCTGTCGACCGGCTGCGCTCGCTGCGCTCCAACGCGGAGCCGTTCGCCTCCGACCCGCCGCCGGCAGTGATCCTCGCCGCGACGGATCCGGCCCAGCCCTACGGTGCGGCGCTCCCCTGGCCGGACAGCGCCGGCCGGCCCGCCCGCGCCGCGGGTGCCTACGTCGTGCTGGGCGATGGTGCGGCCCGGGTCTGGTACGACGCGCGCAGCCACCACCTCGTCAGCTTCCCCGGGGCGCTCGACGACGAGTCGTGGGCCGCGGCCCTCGCTGGGCTGGCCAACGGCGGTCACCGCGGCGTGGAGATCCGCAAGCACAATGGCGCCCCGCTGGCCGCCACCGATCCGATCACCATCGTCCTGCGCAGTCACGGCTTCGTCGACGGCTACCGCGGTCTCGTCCGGCGCACCCCCACCTGACCATGAGGAGACGGATTTCACAACTCAGGCGCGGAGTGGGTGACATCGTGCCCTAGTCTTCGCCCTGATGGCGTCGAGGGGAGCCGGTCAGATCGGATCGCGACGACTCGCCGCGAAGCGCGTGGTCGTCACGGGCGCGGCCCGGGGGATCGGCGCGCAGATCGCCCGCACGTTCGCTACCGAGGGTGCCGAACTGGCCCTGCTCGATGTGCTCGGCGACGAGGTGGGCAAGGTCGCGGCCGACCTCGGAGCGTGGTCGGCGAGGGTCGACCTGGCCGACCCCGCGCAGGTCGCGACGGTGCTCGACACGACATTCGACGTCCTCGGGGGCGTCGACGTGCTCGTCAACAACGCGGGCATCCTTCGCTTCGCCCCCTTGCTGGAGATCACCGTCGAGGACTGGGACGCGACGTTCGCCGTCAACGCCCGGGCGACGCTGTTGACGATCCAGGCTGCGGCGCGGAGGATGATCACCGACGGCACCCGCGGGACGATCGTCAACATGGCGAGCATGGGTGGCAAGGTCGGCTCGCCGGCCCAAGCCCACTACGCGGCGTCGAAGGCCGCGGTCATCTCTCTCACCCGGGTCGCGGCGATCGAGCTCGGCGAGCACGGGATCACCGTCAACTGCATCTGCCCCGGCTACGTGCTGACCGAGATGGGGGCGGCGACACGGACCGCGGAGAAGATCGCCCAGTGGTCGGCGAAGTCGCCGCTCGGGCGGCTGGCCCAACCGGAAGACGTCGCTGCGATGGCTCTCTTCCTGGCTTCCGACGAGGCGTCCTACTGCACCGGGCAGGCGTTCAACGTCACCGGTGGCATGATCATGCACTGACTGAGAGAAGGTGATCGAGCACGTGATGACCGAACCGGCGACTCCCGCCGAGGACAGTGTCGTGGAAACACCGGCGCTTCGCTTCAACGGCGTGTCGATGACGTTCCCCGACGGCACCTTCGCCCTGTCCCAGACCAGCTTCGATGTCCACCCCGGTGAGTTCGTCGCCGTGGTCGGTCCGTCCGGATGTGGGAAGTCCACCTTGTTGCGCATCGCCTCTGGGTTGACCGCGCCGACGACGGGGATGGTCAGCGTCGACCGGAGCAAACTCGGCTATGTGTTCCAGGACGCGACGTTGCTCCAGTGGCGCAACGTGCGCCGCAACGTCGAGCTCCTCGCCGAGTTGGAAGGGATGCCGAAGGCCGAACGAATCCGGCGGGCGGCGGAGAACATCGCCGTCGTCGGGCTCAACGGCTTCGAGGACAAGTACCCTCGGCAGCTCTCCGGGGGCATGCGGATGCGCGCTTCGCTCGCCCGCTCGCTCGTCCTCGACCCGAACGTGTTCCTCTTCGACGAGCCGTTCGGCGCGCTCGACGAGATCACCCGTGAACGGCTCAACGACAATCTGCTCGACCTCTTCCAGGCGAAGCGCTTTGCCGCGCTGTTCATCACCCACTCGATCTCCGAGGCGGTCTTCCTCTCCACCCGGGTGCTGGTGATGTCGGCCCGCCCGGGCAAGCTCGTCGCCGACTTCCCCGTCCCGTTCGGCTACCCCCGGGATCCCGAGCTGCGCTTCGACCCGAAGTTCGCCGCGCTCGCCGGCGAGGTATCCCGCGTCCTGCGCGGAGGGCACCGATGAGCGAGCGGAGCGAGCGAGTGACGACCGAGCGAGCGCGAGCGAGCCGGGCGT